>NZ_JPYQ01000025.1:149500-217423 GCF_000757525.1 Rhizobium sp. YS-1r
CAGGACGCAGTGATACGCTTCTTCCGTCGCCTGATGCAGCATAAAGGAGCCGTGTCGCCAGATTCCGTCATCTAGCATCAATTCTGCTCCGCGGAGCGCTTCCCTTGAAAGCTTGAACCAGCGCTCGAAATAACCCTCAGCCTCCTTCCTCGCATCTTCCTGATCCAGCGGCTTCGGTGCCACGAACGGATGGCCTTCCTTCTCGTAGAGCATGATGCCGTCGCGGATGATGTCGATAAAGAAAGGCCTGCCGCGTGCCAGCTGGTCGTTCACGTCCTGCAGCGTGTGAACGATGATGTTGACCGGCGTCTCGATTTCCTTGGTGATCGTCAATTCGCGCAGGAAATGATCGGACACGTCGTGCCAGAGATCATTGTCTTCCCCGAAGCTCTTCAGGTTGACGACAACGAGGATATCGAAATCGGACCTGTAACCGCTCTTGCGATCTTCCACCCAGTCGCCGCGGCTATAGGAACCGAAGAGAATGACCTTCAAGATCCGCCCGGCCTTCTGCTTTTCGGAAAGCTTCGATTGCTGCGCCGCATCGAATTCCTCAAAGATGATCTTCAAGGCAAGCGAAAGCTCCCGCTGCTTGCGCTCCGGAAGATGGCCGAGGCCGTCATTGTCGTCCGTCACCAAAACACCTGTGTCCATTGCCCTGTCGTAACCTGCAGCCATTGCGGCAATGCAAGTCTACGCCTCTGTATCTGGCCAGACTCAAAATCACCCAAAACAAGCGCTAGCCAAGCGTTGCGCTACCCAAGATTGAGCACATGCGCCGACGTATTTAATCATACACCTTATTTGGGCGGTCGCCGCAAGCGCGGCGCAAGTCATCGGGGAAAACCCGACCTCAATCCACGACCCTGTAATTGCGATGTATCGCCCAATGGCCAAGCAAATTCGCGGAGTTTGCCTATGATGCAGGGAATGGAATGTTGATCTGGTGAAATTCCCCGTACGAATTAAGACTATATCAGATCTTCGGGCGAGGAACTATTTTGCGTGCATCGACATTTTAGGTTTTCGGCCGGATAACGAGGCAGCATATGCAATCAGTCAGGATGACCGAAGAGCTGTGGCAGCATCTGCTTTCGCTGCGGGAGGATTCGATTGACCCGGTTGCGCTTCCTGAAGATGTCGATGTCTCGTGCCTGTCGCTTTACAGGCCGCTAGCGCTGCGGGAGAGGCCTTTTGCCCTGGCTCAGGTCGGTCAGTCGCTGGATGGGCGCATCGCAACCCCGGCGGGTGACGCCCAGAATGTTTCGGGATCCGACGGGATCGCTCATCTTCACCGCTGCCGCGCGCTGGTGGATGCGGTTATCGTCGGTGTGGGGACGGTTGTCGCCGACAATCCGAGCCTTTCCGTCCGCGCAGTCCGCGGCAGAAGCCCGGTTCGGGTCGTGGTGGATTGCAACGGCCGTATGCCCGAACGCGCCAAGATGCTGCATGACGGCGGCACACCCGTCCTCGTGATGCAGGCAGACGATGCGTCGCGTCGCTATGATGCCCATGAGGTCATTCGTCTGCCGCGTCAGGCCGATGGCGGGCTGTTGCCCAACGATATCCTGACAGCACTTGCAGAACGCGACCTTGCCACAGTCCTGGTGGAAGGCGGCGCAAGAACGATTTCCCGTTTCGTCGATGCGCAGTTGATCGACCATTTGCATGTGTCGGTATCGCCGATCATCATCGGTTCGGGACCGGCTGGAATCCGGCTTGCGCCAATCGAGCGGCTTTCCGAAGCACGCCGCCCCGAGGTGCAGATCTACAATATCGGCACGGATATCGTCTTCGACTGCAATTTGCGTGCCGAGGCTCGACAGCAGACCGCCTTACCTAAGCGCGAGGATATCCTGATGGCCAACACGGCATAGACTGCCTTCAACGTCGACCATGCGGTGTCGGAAACCGGCCCAATCGCCAATTTCGTTCTCGTCAAGTTGGCCGTATTCATAGATCGCGCGGATAACGCCATCGATAAATCGCCGCTGCAGACCGGCATCGGCTGCCGTCATGATCCATGGAGACGGGGCAACCTGCAGCGTATAGTCCCTCTCCTTCAGGCATTCGACCAGCGTCTTCCAACCGGCCGGCCCAAGCGAAACGCCAAACCCCTTGTCACTCAGTTGATGCGCATTGAAACTTCCTGCGATCGCCTGGTCCAGCGGATGCGGCTTCGACCAAGTCATTTCCCCGTCGTAGTTCAGTGCGGCGTAAAGGCCGATACCGGTCGTGGAAATCCGTTCGGCGAACCGGCGGATGAATTGCTCGGAACAGAGGTCGAACAATGCCGATGCCGTTACCAGCCTCGCATCCGTCAATGGCAGCGCTTCGATATTGTTGAGATCGCAGCGGATAAACTCGACCGCGTTACCATGAAGCCGTCGGGCTTCATCCAGCAGCCGCCTGTCGTTATCGAACAGCTGCCAGTGGACTTTCCTCTCAATTTTCGGCGAAAGTGCGCGGAAGGTCGCTCCCGTCCCGCAGCCGATATCAAGGATGGTGCTGCCGGGAGCGTTCTCGATGGCTTCGACTGCGGCGGCCAGCAAAGCCTTGTCACGCGAACGGGCATCTACCGGTTCCCGCAGGGCCAGCCAATTTTTGTCGAAGCCGCTCACGATGCTGCCTCCAGGACGTCGGAGATGATAGCGGCCGTATCCCTCCAGGAGGGCAATTTGGCGCCGGCGGTCGCCGCAGCGTCCGCCATAGCGATTCGGGTTTCCGGTTCTTCGAGCAGCCGGCGCAGAGCCACAGCAAATGCCTTGGGATCATCCGGAGGAACAAGGAAGCCTGCGCTTCTCGGCACGACTTCCGGTACAGCGCCGGCCGCGCAGCCGACGATCGGCAGGCCTTGGGCAAGCGCTTCGGCAAAGACCATGCCGTAGCCCTCGTAACGGCTGGCCAGCGCGAAAATATCGGCCCTGGAAAACTCGTTGCGTGGATCGTCGATCTGACCTGCGAGCTCAATCCGATCACCAAGACCCGATTGGATGATCTGCCTTTCCAGCGCAGCCGAGGTGTCGGGATCAAGCGTCCTGCTGCCGACAATGCGACAGTCCCAGGAAAGATCGGACAGCTTTTCCAGCGCTGCAATCAGCACGTCGTGGCCCTTCCGGCGGGTCAGCGTGCCGATACTGAGGATCAGGGGCGGCTCGCCACGAGCCTTTGAAAGAGGCGCGGGATCCATGCCGGGAATGGCGACCGTAATTTTCTCCGCCGGCACCGCATAATTGGCAGAAAGTTCTGCCGCGGTCGTATGCGAAGTGACGATGATCCCGCGGGTCTGCGCCAGTGCGGTTTTTTCGCGCGAGGCAAGGGTCTTTTGCTGCCTATGTTCGAGCCCCGTTTCCAGAGCCAGCGGATGATGCACCAGCGCCATGATTTTGAGCCGCTTTGCCTCGCGGACGGCGCATTCATCCATGACGCCGAAAGCCAAACCATCGATCAGCACGAGGCTGCTCTCCGGAAGCTCGGAAAGCATCCGACCGGCTGCTTCAAGCTGGGCTGCGCTCGGGTTCGGAAAACCCTCGCCAAGAGAAAGCGGCTCGACATTCCAGCCGATATCGCGAAGGGCTGCGATCACGCGCCGATCATATCCATACCCGCCGGTGCGGGTTTCGATGTCGCCCGGGTAGGCGAAGATGAGATCACGGCTCACAGCTCAGCCTCGTACCAGCCGCGTGCGGTGTGGGATTCATTCAGTATAACCCTAAGCTTGCGTATGCGCTGACCGCCCCCGCCAAGCCGGCCGTTGTCGATCGCCTCGGCGATGCGATCGAAGATGTGCTTCGCCAGGAACTCCGTCGTGGTCACCTTTCCAGCGAAAATATCCAATGTGTCAAGGTTCTGGTAGTTCAACGGCGCCAGCACCTCCTTTAGCACGTCGGTGGCGAGCCCGATATCGACCGCAAGGCCGTTCTCGTCGAGATTGTCGGTAAAGAAAGCTGCATCCACGGTGAATGTCGCGCCATGCAGTCCCTGGGCAGGACCGAAGACCGGTCGGGGAAGGCTGTGCGCAACCATGATGTGATCGCGGACTTCGATGGCGAACATGCAAATTTTCCTCAGTAGCGGATGCGGTGGCAGAGCGTGGCAGATGAACGGATAATGCCGGGGTAATCGCGCGCCATCGTTTCGAACGGGGTCTCGCCTGAAATCAAGCGGTCGAGCCGGTCGTCATCCAGAAGCTCAAGTGCCTTGGCCATGCGGCGGCGCGTATCCCAGCGAGCCCGTCGTCCGGGCGGCAATGCGCCAACCTGGGAGCTGACGACGGAGAGCCGCTTGGCATGGAAGGCGCCGCCGAGAGGAAGCTCGACGTGTTTTTCACCGTACCAGCTCGCTTCGACGATACGGGCTTCGAAGCCGGCATGGCTCAGCGCTTCTGCCAGGGCCGTGGAAGATGCGGAGGCGTTGATCAGGACGTCGCAATCATTCTGCATTGCGTCAGGCAGTGCGAAATGAAGGCCGAGAGCCCGGGCAATCTCGGCGCGTTCCGGCTCGATATCGGAAATCATGACTTCCGTTCCGGCGATCCGCGAGGCGAGCCAGGCGACCAGAAGTCCGACGACGCCGGCGCCAAAGACCGCTACCCGATCGCCTGGCTGAATGCCACCATCCCAGATGATGTTGAGTGCTGTTTCCATGTTTGCGGCCAATACCGCTCGCTGTGGTGGAAGGCTTTGCGGCAATGGATGTACCGCTGGGGCCGGCACGCGAAAACGGTCCTGATGCGGGTGCAAGCAGAAGACCTGCCTGCCTATGGCCGCTTCCGACCCTTCCTCGACGACGCCGACGGCGGCATAACCGTATTTCACGGGAAAGGGGAACTGCCCAGCCTGGTGCGGAGCGCGCATGCGCTGATATTCGCTTTCCGGCACTTGCCCGCGGAAGATAAGCGACTCAGTGCCGCGGCTGATGCCGCTATAAAGCGTGCGAACCAGGACATCGCCCTCGCGTTCCGGCGGAAGCGGCTCATCGCGGAGCCCACAGCGGCCCGTCTCCTCGAACCAGAGGGCACGGCTATGCTCTTCCATCACGGGTGGTTGAGCCGTCTCATGCCTTGTCACATATTAGCCCTTTCAGATTTACCAAAATCACACCTAGAGGCCTCAACGATGAGGGCAAGGGATCAGAACTTCGAGAAGAGGATAAAGATATCACGTTTATTTGACGCCGTTTTTTTGATTCAGGCTTGGCGGCTCGGTGCAATCCTTTCCATGTAATATCCGGAGGAGAGCGTCATGATTGTTTCACATCAGCGTTGGGAGGGGCGTGAGCGCTGCGTAGAGATTGGATGGCCGATCTTCGCGACGGCACCGAAAGGCGGGTCCGGTGGTTGAATGGATGAATGCCGGCCACCCGGACGAAATGGCGGCCCGCCGAGCTTTCCGCTCGCTCTTGCTCAATGCTTCTACTGTGACGGTGTCGGTTGCCGTAGTCTTCATTGTTGCGATGGATCGTTTGGGAGATCGTCTCGGCATGGACACGGTTGCCATCGGCACAGCCTTCGTCATCTATGCCGCAATCTGCACAATCGCGCTCGGCAATCTTCACGCGCATGGGCACAGCCGTTTCGGCGCGGCGAATATGGTAACGACAGTGCGGGCGGCAATTACTGCCACCGTAGGCGGATTGGTGCTGGTGTCCGATCAGTTCGGCCAGGCCTCCCGCGCCGAAGCTTTGTGGCTCATCGGCTCGATCGTTGCCTTCGCGCTCGCCCTGGACGGTGTCGACGGCCATCTTGCCCGCCGAACCCGTACCGCTACGCGTTTCGGCGCCCGGTTCGACATGGAAGTCGATGCTCTGCTGATACTCTTCCTGTCGATTGCCGCTTTTCTGCTCGGCAAAGCGGGCGTCTGGGTCCTGCTGATCGGCCTGATGCGCTATGCTTATGGCGCGGCACAAAGCGTCCTCCCCAGGCTGCGGGGCGAGCTGCCGCCTTCCATGCGCCGCAAGCTGATCTGCGTCGTGCAGGGGGCGGCACTGTGTCTGATGCTGTTCCCGTTCATTGTGCCGCCCGTTTCGACCATGCTTGCGGCGTGGGCGCTAGCCGCGCTTGCCTATTCCTTCGCGAGGGATGTGATTTTCCTTCTGCGCGCAAGTCGAGATGAACATGCGTCATGACCTATCGGCTTCGCTGGGGCTTGCGCGCTCACTGCTCATTTATTACGGCCAGCCCTGGCGACGGTCTTCACTGAAACGATTCTATGCCGAGTTCATCAAGCCCGGCGATCTTATCTTCGATATTGGCGCACATGCGGGCAATCGCAGTCGGACGCTTCTTTCCCTCGGTGCCAAGGTCATCGCAGTGGAGCCGCAGCCGATATTTGCCGATTTCATCGCGCGGTCTTTTGCCGGCGAAGAACTGGTTCTGCTGCGCAAGGCGGTAGGCAAGCAACCGGGCACAGTTGATCTTCATATTTCCGACCGGCATCCGACGGTGACGAGTATTTCGCCGTCCTGGATTTCAAAGATGGAGAAGACCATCGGATTCCGCAGTGTCACTTGGAACCGCGTCGAACGCGTCGAAATGACGACGCTCGACGTGTTGATCGATGAATATGGTCTGCCGGCCTTCTGCAAGATCGATGTGGAAGGTGCGGAAGCGGATATTCTTGCCAGCTTGCATCATCCGATCCCGCTGCTTGCTTTCGAATATATTCCGGCGGCGATGGAAATTGCCGAGGAGGCAATTGGCCATATGCGGAAACTTGGGCCCTACCGTTTCAATCGGGTGGAAGGCGAGGGGCACCGCTTCGCGCATGGTGAATGGGTCTCGGCCGAATCCATATTGGCTGAGCTCCCGGGATTGGCGGGACGGCAGTTGTCCGGCGATATCTATGCTCGGCGTGATGCATGACGGATCAGCGACGTCTCAGTCCGGAAAGCCATGGCCGGTGGAGTCGAAGCACTGACGGAAAGAGTGGCCATGAATGAGTACCGGTCTTTTCGTACGAAGGACAATGCAAGCAAAGGGGACGCCCGGCAGCCAAATCGGCGGTCCTTGCCGCGGATCGCAATTGCGTCGGTGATCGTTGCGGTGATCCTCGCGCTGCCCTCCAGGCCGGAGGCACTCACCAATGTCTCGGAGATCCGGTTTCCGCTGGAGGTGATCGGCATCGTGCTGTTCGCATTGGTGCTCGACGGCGCCGGCTTTGCTATCCTGAAGTGGGGCATTACCCTGTCGCTTGCCGCGATGCTGTTCCTGAAGCTTGCGGATATCGGCACCGGCATGGTCTTCCAGCGTCCGTTCAATCCCTATCTCGATCTCAAAATCCTGACGGACGGATGGAATCTCTTGAGCGGCACGGTGGGAGTGGCGGTAGCGGTCGGCATCATCTGCGCCGGCCTCGTCGCATGGCTTCTGGTGACGGTCGTGCTTTACTGGTCGTTCGACGGCTTTCGGCATTCAGCCGTTGAGGCTCGACGAAAATCCGTCCTCGCAAGCGGCATCCTTTTCCTTGTCGGGTTGGCGGCCTTCATCGTCCAGGATCGCGATCATCGCAATCTCGGCATAGAGGCACGGGCCGTTCCCTATTTTGTCAATCGCGTCGCGATGGTGAAAGATTCGGTCGCCGATCTTGCCCGGTTCGAGGATGAGGTGAAACAGGATCCGGTTTCCGCCGGACGGCATTTCTCGGCGCTCGCCGGCACGGACGTGGTGCTGATCTTCATCGAGTCCTATGGCCGCAGCGCGATCGAAGACCCGCGTTATGCCACCCGCATCAACGATCGCCTCGACTTGATGGAGCGGGAAATCGAGGCGGCGGGATTGCAGGCGCGCAGCGGCTGGCTCACTTCGCCAACGGTCGGCGGCATAAGCTGGCTGGCGCATGGCACGCTGCTTTCCGGCCTCTGGATCGATAGCCAGGCGCATTACGACCGGATGATTACCAGCGAGCGGCGAAGTCTCAACAGCCTGTTTCACGCGGCCGGCTGGCGGACCACGGCGGTGATGCCGGCGATTACCATGGACTGGCCGGAGGCAGGCTATTTCGGTTATGACAGCGTGCATGATGCCCATGGCCTCGGCTACAAGGGCAAGCCGTTCAACTGGGTGACGATGCCGGACCAGTATACGCTTTCAGCCTTCGAGCGGCTGGAGCGCCAGGGACGTGACGAACCAGGCCACACGCCGGTCATGGCTGAAATGGCGCTGATCTCCAGTCACGCGCCCTGGACGCCGATCCCGTCGTTGGTCGATTGGGATCAGGTAGGCGACGGAACCGTGTTCAACCCTCAAGCGGAAGGCGGCGAGTCGCCGTCTGTCATCTGGGCCGATCCAGCGCGCGTCCGCACTCAATATATCGCCTCGATTGATTACACGCTCGAAACGCTGGGCTCCTACATGGTGCGCTACGGCAGGAATACCTTATTCATTCTGCTCGGCGACCATCAGCCGGCCGCGATCATCACCGGCGAGGAGGCTTCCCGTGACGTGCCAATGCATATCGTTGCGGGCAACCCAGAGCTCCTGGATCGCCTCGACGGCTGGAACTTGCAGAGGGGAATGATCCCAACGAAAGAAACGCCGGTCTACCGGATGGATGAGTTCCGCAGGAAACTGGTCGAGAGCTTTGACTAGCGGTCTCTAAGCATGGCTGCCGAGATAGCTTTCCATCAGGGCCGGATCGACTGCCAATTCGGCTGCCGGACCGGAGCGTTTCACTTCGCCAAGCTCGACCAGATAGCCTTCGTCGGCGATCTCCAGCGCAGCGCGCGCATTCTGCTCGACAAGCAGGATCGAAACGCCGGTCGTCCGAAGTTCCGAGACGATGTTGAGAATATCGGCGACGATCTTCGGCGCCAGCCCCAGGCTCGGCTCATCGAGCAGCAGCAGGCGAGGGCGGCTCATCAGCGCGCGTGCCAGCGCCAGCATCTGCCGCTCGCCGCCGGAGAGCGTGCCCGCGAGCTGCTTGCGACGCTCCGCGAGCCGCGGAAAGCGGGCGTAAAGTTCCTCGCGTGTTTCGGCACGTTCCGACGCGTTGCGCAGAAAGCCGCCGAGTTCGATATTGTCTTCAACCGACATGGTCGAGAAAAGCTCGCGCTTTTCCGGCACGAGGCAGAGACCTTCGGCGACGCGGGCCTCTACCGAGTGCGGTACCGGTGCACTATTATACAGGATCGTGCCTTTTGCCGGCACGATGCCCATCACCGCATTGAGCAGGGTCGTCTTGCCGGCTCCGTTCGCGCCGATGACGGTCACGATGCTGCCCGGCCTCATGGCAAGCGAAATGCCGTGCAGCACTTCGGCGCGGCCATAAGAGACGTGGATGTCCGAGAGTTCGAGCAGGTTCCCGCTCATGCCACACCTCCGAGATAGGCGGCGATCACAGCCGGATGTTTACGGACCTCCGTTGGCTTGCCGTCGGCGATCAGCGTGCCGAAATCCAGCACGACGAGGTGATCAACCAGGCCCATGACGAAACCCATGTCATGCTCGACCAGCAGTACACTGACACCCTCTTCGCGGAGTTTGCGGAGCAGGCTGGCAAGTTCCTGCTTTTCGCCATGGCGCAGGCCGGCGGCTGGCTCATCGAGCAACAGAACGGCCGGATCAGCCGCGAGTGCTCGAGCGATTTCGAGGATACGGATCTGGCCGAGTGCGAGATCGCCCGCCGGCCGGTCGCGATATTGACCAAGACCGACACGTTCGAGCTGAACAGCGGCTTCGGTCAGCAAAGTTGCCTCCTCTTCCCGCTCCAGCCGGAAGAAACTGCGGAAAACGCCGGCGGAGCCGCGCAGATGCGCGCCGAGTGCGACATTTTCCAGCACCGACATATCCGGCAGGATCTTGGCGTGCTGAAAGGTTCGAGCAATGCCATGCTGGGCAATTTCGCGCGGGCTGTCACCGGTAAGCGGTTGGCCCTCATAGAAGATGGAACCGCTCGTCAGCGAAGCGATGCCGGTAATGAGGTTGAAAGTCGTGCTCTTGCCGGCGCCATTGGGACCGATCAGGCCGACAACCTGACCGGCCTTTACCTGGAAGCTGACGTCGTTGACCGCCACCAATCCACCGAAGGCCTTGCGCGCCTTTTCCACTTTGATGAGCGGAGAGCCGGCCGCTGCGAGCGTGCGTCTGGCGAGCTTATCGCTGGAAGCCGGGATCGGCCGCGGAGGGCGTTTCGGCAGGAGTTTCAACACGAGGGGCCAGAGTCCGTCGCGGGAAAGCTGCAGGATTAGGACAAGCAGGATGCCAAAGACGATCATCTCGAAATTGGCGGTCGTGCCGATGATGTCCGGTAGGAAACGCTGCAGGACGTCCTTGAGAATCAGCACGATGCTTGCCCCAAAGATCGCGCCCCAGACATGGCCGGCGCCGCCGACCACTGCCATCAGCAGGTATTCGATGCCCATGGAAAGGCCGAAGGGGGTCGGGTTCACCGAGCGCTGCATATGGGCATAGAGCCAACCGGAGAGTGCCGCGACAACGCCGGCGAAGACGAAGACGGTGAGCTTGGCCCGAACAATATTGACGCCGAAGGCTTCGGCCGCCTGACTGCCGCCGCGCAGCGCACGAATGGCGCGGCCGATGCGGGAATCGAGCAGGTTCCTGGCGCCGATCGCCACCGCAATCACGAAAAACCAGATGAGATAGTAGATGGAGCCGTCGCTTAAGAAACGATAGCCGGCGAATTCGATCGGCGGGATGCCGGAAATGCCGTCATAGCGGCCGAGCAGGTCGATCTTCCCGAAGAGGTAGTAGAGCGCCAATCCCCAGGCGATCGTGCCGAGCGGAAGGAAATGACCGGAAAGGCGCACGGTGATCAGGCCGAGCGGCAACGCGATCACAGCGCCGACGATCAGCGATAGTGGCAATGTAAGCCAGGGCGAGACGCCGTAGTTTGTGCTGAGCACAGCGGTCGTGTAGGCGCCGAAACCACAGAAGGCCGCCTGGCCGAAGGAGGTCAATCCGCCGACGCCGGTCAGCAGAACCAGGCCGATCGTCACCAGTGAGGCGAGGCCGATATTGTTGAGCAGCGTAATCCAGAAAGGAGGAACCGGCAGGGCCGGTACAACCGACAGGAAAAGGATGCCGACAAATCCGGGCAGCATGCGCCGAATGTTCATCGCTCACTCCTCCTCATGGAATGCGTGGCTGAGCGACAGCCAGATCAGCACGGGGATGATCAGCCCAAAGACGATGACCTCCTTGTAGGAACTGGCGAAGAAGGAGGCGAAGGCTTCGATCAACCCGACGCCAATAGCGGCAACCGCCGTGATCGGGAAACTCGCAAGTCCGCCGATGATGGCCGCAACGAAACCCTTGAGGCCGATCAGGAAGCCGGTATCGTAATAGATCGTGGTGATCGGGCCGATCAGAACGCCTGAGATTGCGCCGATGGTGGCAGCCAGCGTGAATGCGGTGATGCCTGTCAAATGGGTGCGCACACCGACCAGCCGGGCACCGAGACGGTTGACGGCCGTGGCACGCAGAGCCTTTCCGAGCAGCGTACGCTCGAAGAACATATAGAGGGCAATGATGATCGCGATCGTCGAGCCATAGATCCAGAGGCTCTGCGCCGGCACCATCAGTGAGCCGATCGTGTAGTTTGTCTCCGCCAGCGGCTGGGCGCGCAGCCCTTCCGCACCGAAGAAGACGAGGCCAAGACCCATCATCGCCAGATGCACGCCGACCGAAGCGATGAGCAGCACCAGCACCGAAGCGTCGGCAAGCGGTCGGTAGGCGATGCGATATACGTAATAACCCATGGGAGCGATGATCAGGATGGTGAGCAGTGCCTTGGCGAAGGCCGGCAGGCCGAGCGGCGCGAGCATGGTTGCTACGCCGTAGATGACAGCCGGCAGGATGAGGTTCATTGCCAGGCTGCGCAGGAAGGTGCGAGCATCTGTGCCTCGCCGCCAGCTCCAGAGATCAGTCAGGAATGCAATTGCGCCAAAGCAGACAAGCAGGGATGTCGTCGCGGGCACGCGGCTGTTGTCGAGCAGCGCCAGCGTGAGTGCGCCATAGGCGACGAACTCGCCCTGTGGGATGAAGATCACCCGCGTGACGGAGAAAACGAGAACCAGCGCGAGACCAAGAAGCGCATAGATTGCGCCGCTGGTGACCCCGTCCTGGATCAGGAAGGTCGCAATCATCGCGTCCAAAGAATTTCCCCCCGATTATTGAACCGACGCCGATAGGAAGCCCGGCAATGAATGCCGGGCCTTTGATGAATGGCCTTTATTTCACCAACTCGAACTTGCCGTCCTTGGTCGTGAGCAGGACAACGGCCCGCTCGTCGAGACCGAGGTGATCATCGGCCTTGTATTCGAAGACGCCCTGGCTTGCCGGGAACGGCCCACCCGTCTCGATCGCGTCACGAAGTGCTGCGCGGAATTCCGGTGTGCCCGGCTTTGCGGTTTTGAGCGCGACCGGGATCGCCTTTTTCAGGATCGCCATGGCGTCGTGAATATGCGCGCCGAACTGGGTGCGGGTGCCGGCACCGAATTTCTTCTCATAGGCCGTAACGTAAGCGAGGCCCTCCTGCTTCGTCTCCGACGAATCCGGCTGGAATTCCGGCACCATGACAGGGCCTGAAGCGAAGATCGTGTTGTCGGCCGCCTTGCCGGCGATGCGCAGGAAATCGAACGTCACGGCGCCATGGGTCTGATAGATCTTGCCGGTGAAGCCGCGTTCGCGCAGTGCGATCTGCGGAAGTGCTGCGCCGGTGCCGGAGGCGCCGACGAAGACGGCGTCCGGGCGAGAAGCGACAAGCTTCAGGACCTGGCCGGAAACGGAGGTGTCGGGACGTGCATAACGTTCCTCCGCCACCATTTTCAGACCGTACTGCTCGCCGATCGCCTTGTACTGGTTGACCCAGAGATCGCCGTAGGAGTCGGAAAAACCGATATAGCCGAAGGTCTTGACGCCGTCGGCCTTCATTTTTGCAAACAAGGTCCGGGCGATCAGGCCGGCATCCTGCGGCAGGACGAAGGTCCACTTGCCTTTGGAAATGTTCGGCGGGACAGGCGAAGCCGAGAAATGCGGCGTGCTGGTTTCGGCGGCAACACCGGCAACGGCGATCGAAGCGGGAGTGAGCGCCGAACCGACGATCACATCGACTTTTTCGTCATTGACGAAACGGCGGGCATTGGTCGTGGCGACCGAAGGATCGCCGGCATCGTCGAGAACGATGACCTTGAGTTTCTCGCCGCCGACGTCAGCCGGCCAGAGTTCGACGGAATTCTTGAGCGGAATGCCGAGCGCAGCGCCCGGCCCGGTTGACGAAACGGTGACGCCGATGGTTACGTCAGCGAGTGCTGGACCCGCCAATACAGGAAGGGACAGGGCGGCAATCACCGCTATCCCAGTAAAAAAAGGGTTCTTCATAGGATCCTCCCAGGACAAAAGCGGGCGATCTCCTCTTCGCCCGCTGTTTGTTTACATGGAGATTGTTTCTTTGTAAACAATCTAGCGGAGGCGAGATCGGCACTTCATGATGCGAGCGCTCCCAGATGATCCGACTGAAAGGAAGGTCAGGGTAGGTCGGATCCCAGCAGACGTGCGAAGCCCGTCTTTCTGTTCAGTTCCACCGTCTCACGCGCCCGCCTGACACGTCGTTCCACGAGCCCCAGCATATCCATGAATTCATTGATCTTTTCGGCCGGAAAATCGCCGAAGAGATGTTTTTCGAGAGCATCTATCTCAGCTACCATACTGTTGTAGACGGCTGTTCCCGCAGGTGTAAATTCGATCTGGGCCCACCGTGCATCGCGTTCATCTGAACGGCGGTCTATCAGACCACGATCGACGAGTTCCCGGATCGCGCGCGAGACCATGGCCTTGTCGATGGTCGTGTGACGGCCGATTTCCATCGGCGAGATCGGCTGATAGCTGCCGATCGCGGACATCACCCGCCAGATATTCAGTTTGAAGCCGTGGACTTCGCAAAGGAGGCTGAGCAGCTTCACCATTTCCGCGTTGCTGCGCGCAAGCCTGTAAGGCACGACCTTGGAGAGTTTTCTGGCCGAATCAGGCCGTTCGTCGGTCATATGTCAGGTCACCAGTGCCCGCTGCTTATATTCGGCGGCATCCCAGAGCCGGTTCGTCATGATGTCTGCGAGAATGCTGACCGCCTTCAACACGTCGCGTTCGCCGATATAGAGCGGCGTGAATCCAAAACGGATTGCATCCGGAGCGCGGAAATCGCCGATTACGCCGCGGGCAATCAGTGCCTGCATGATTGCATAACCTTCCCGATGCAGGAATGAGATCTGGCTGCCGCGCTTTTCCCCATTACGTGGCGAACCGAGCGTCAGCATGGGGCAACGCTTTTCCACTTCGGCCACGAAAAGATCACACAGTTTGATCGATTGCTGGCGCAGATCGGCCATGTCCACGCCTTCCCAGGCATCCAGCGCGGCATCGAGCGCGACGAGTCCGAGGATTGGCGGCGTGCCCACCCGCATTCGGTCGATGCCGCCGCCTGGCCGGTACCCGAGATCGAAGGCGAAAGGCGTCTCGTGTCCCAACCAGCCGGAAAGCGCCGGGCGTACCTTGTCCGCAAGGCGTGGCGCAACATAGATGAAGGCCGGCGCGCCCGGACCGCCGTTGAGGTATTTGTAGGTGCAGCCGACCGCAAAATCAGCATCCGCTCCCGTCAGGTCGACGGGTAGAGCGCCAGCCGAATGGGCGAGGTCCCAGACGGCGATGGCGCCTTTGTCATGTGCCTTTTTCGTCAACGACTTCATGTCATGCAGCCGACCGGTGCGGTAATCCACTTCGGTCAGCATCAGAACGCCGACGGTTTCGTCGATCGCCGCTTCCACCTCCTCCGGCTCGACGATTTTCAGTTCATGGCTCCTGCCGAGCGAGCGGATCAGGCCATCAGCCATATAGAGATCGGAGGGGAAGTTGCCGCTGTCGGAGAGAATGACCTTGCGCTCAGGCCTCAACTCAAGCGCGGAGGCGAGCGCCTGATAGACCTTGATCGATAGCGTATCACCCATGACGACCGTGCCTTCGGGTGCGCCGATCAGCCTACCGACCCGGTCGCCGACTTTGCGCGGCATCATCATCCAGCCAGCCTTGTTCCAGCCCTTGATGAGTAGCTCCCCCCATTCGTCGGTCATCAGCCTGGCGACACGTTCCTTGGCGGCAAGCGGCAGAGGTCCCAGCGAATTGCCGTCGAGATAAACGATGCCCTCCGGAAGATAGAAGAGCGAGCGGGTCTTTTCGAAATCCGTCACAGGTACACCTTATATTCGAGCCGATACAATTGCAGGCAGACTAGAAGCTGGAGCAGGGCACGCAAGATGGATTCGCATCCTGATCCGGCAAATTCGCCGCGCATTCTGAGCTTGTGGTCAGGCGGTTGCCGCCGTAACCTCACCGCATCCGGTTCCCAGACAAGGATCTGATGCCGATGGACAATCCCGTTTCCGAGACCGGGCCGTTTCCCGAAGAGCCGGGAATTCTGGAGTTCCTGAAGATCTGCGACAATTTCTATCCTCCCGATGCCGTCCATGCATCGATCGAGCAGCAGCGCACCTGGTACGACGCACTCTGCGCCCATTTTGACCGGCCTCTGCCGCATGGGCTCACCTTTGGGGACGAGATGCTGTTCGTGCCGGTTCGGCAATACCGACCGGCGGAGATCCGCACGAAGACGGTGCTGCTTTATCTGCATGGCGGCGGCTTTGTTGTCGGGTCGCTCCAGAGCCATCACGCGATCTGCACCGAGATTTCCGATTTCGCCGGGGCGGAACTCGTCTCGGTCGATTATCGCCTGGCGCCCGAGCATGTCTGGCCGGCCCAGACGGACGATTGTTTCGCGGTGCTGAAACAGCTTCTTGGTCAGGAAAGGAAGATCGTCGTGATCGGCGACAGCGCCGGCGGCAATCTTGCAGCGGGACTGGCGCTGCGCGCACGCGACGAGCGGCTTTCCGGCATTATCGGGCAAGTGTTGATCTATCCGGCGCTCGGTGGCGATCTCGTCTCAGGCTCCTATCAAGAGATGGCGCACGCCCCCGGCCTGACGACGCAGGATGTCACCTACTATCGAGCGATCCTGAAAGCGCCGGCTGACGAACCCGTGGCGCATCCGCTGCTGGAGGCCGATTTCTCCGGCCTGCCACCCGCCTATATCACTGTCGCGCATTTCGATCCGCTGTGTGACGATGGACGTCAATATGCCGAACGGCTGGCTGCGGCGGGCGTCACCGTCACCTTGCGTGAGGAGCCGCAGATGGTGCATGCTTGGCTACGTGCCCGGCATATAAGCGGCGGCGCCGGGGACGGATTCCTGGCAGTTTGTGAGGCAGTCCGGCAGCTTGCAGGGAGCGAGACATGAGCGGAGTCACCGATCTTTCCAAGCTGCTCGCCAGTCTGGAACCGACGCTCCTGGATGGGGAATTCGTCTATACGACCGTGCCACACGAAAAACTGGATGATTACCTGCCGCTGAAGCCGATCGGAATGTTCTTCGAGGCGGAGGGTCTGACGCTGATCCTGCCGAACGCGTCCGCCGTGCAGGCCGGTCTTGCGGTCAGCGCTCCACTCCGCTGCATCACCATGATGGTACATTCCTCACTGGACGCAGTCGGCATGACGGCGGCAATGGCATCGGCGCTCACCAAGGAAGGCATCAGCGCCAACGTTGTGGCAGCCTATTATCACGACCACATCTTCGTCCCGGCGGTGGATGCGGACCGAGCCGTGGCTGCGCTCAAGGCTCTTTCGTCGCCCGCTACATGAGGTCGCGGGGGATTATCTTTTCAAACGTTTTCTCAAACACCTGTTTCTTGCCGTCATAAGCAACAACCGAAGCGCTGATCAGCCAATCCTCCGCCGTGCAGGTGATCTTCGCAGTCGATATGGTTCGCACCGACCAGCCTGTCCGCTGCATGTCGCAGGTCCAGATGGCCGTGCCCCTCATCGAGAGCGGATCGTCCGGCGAGATCGACCAGACTTCCTCGCGAAGCTGGCGGGTCGAGAGGCCGGTTCCGGGATGTTCGGCAAGTCCGGTATCTTCGTGAATCAGGTAATCTGTACGGTTGGCGGAAAGATCGCGCGTGACGCTGCGCCGCGTCACGGGAGGCGTATGGGCGATATACTTCGGTAACGGATCGGGGTTGTCCGGCTCTCGCATCTGGAAGGCTTCGTGTGTGCCGAGCTTCGGCAGTGCCAAGCCCAGAGAGCCGATGTCGATCGTCAAACCTGGATCGACAGGCGGCGGCAGCACCGTCGGCCAATAGGCGGTCGAAAGCGACAGCCGGACGCGATGACCCTTGCCAAAGCGGTAGCCGCAGGCATCGAGGACGAGACGGATCGTAACCGGTTCGCCGGGTATCAACGGCTTGGGTTCGGCGTTGCCTTCGCGATGGGCGAGGTTGATGACCCCGAAGGAAACCCGTGTTGCCGTGCCATCCGGATGCACGTCGACGATGCGGGCGCAGAGATTGGTAAGTTCGGCTTCGCAACTGAGCGTCAGCGTGAGGATCGGCCGGCCAAGGTAGTCCTGCGGTTCGGCAAGCGGCGAGGTTTCAAATACGAGCGAACCGGCGTCGTCGATGCGCTGGTCGCCGGCAAGCTCGGCATCCGGTTTCAGCGTGAACCACTCGCCGGAGGCCGTGCCGATATCGAGCGGCGACTTGAGATAGACCTCATGAGCCGGCGCATGGGGGATCGGGAGACCTTCAACAAGCGTGCCGAACTGGTCGACATAAAAGCACTGCGCCTCCGGTTCGGACCATTTCTGTTTGCAAATCCAGAAGCCGGGATCGCTATCGCGGCGTGGCGCCGGCTTCGGGCCGTCAAGAATATAGGCACGCACCTGGGGCAGGGCTTCGATGCCATTTTCCTCGCCGCGCAGCCAGCGGTTCCAGAAGGCAATCGCTTCACCAAAAAAATCGGCACGCGGCTTCGGCCAGGCGAAATGCGGATATTTGTGGATCCACGGACCAATCAGTGCCCTGGATTTTTCGCCGAGCCCTTCAGCAGCAAGCAACGGCGTATTGCGGTAGCCATCGGCCCAGCCAGCAATCACCAGCGTCGGTATTTCGATAGCCGAGTAATCTTGCGAGATCGAGCCGTGCTGCCAGAAGGCGTCGCGCCGCTGATGCGACAGCCATTCCTCCATGAAGAAGGGTTCGTTATCCAGCCGCTCTATCCACATTTCCATCCAGTGATTGCCGACCAGTTCAGGATCCGGCGGGCGGGACTGGTAAGCGAGCATGGTTGCAGCCCAGGAAAGCTGGGCGGAGAGGTGGCACCCGTTCTTGTAGTGGATATCGTCGTTGTAACGGTCCGTCGTGGAGGCGATCGAAATCACCGCCTTCAAGGCCGGCGGGCGGAGGGCGGCGACCTGCAGGCTGTTGAAGCCACCCCAGGAAATACCCATCATGCCGACATTGCCGTTCGACCACGGCTGTCTTGCGATCCAGGCGATCATCTCGCAGGCGTTTGAGAGTTCCAGTTCCGTGTATTCGCCGTCGATGACACCACCGGATTCGCCCGAGCCGCGAATATCGACTCGCACGCCGGCAATGCCCGCTGCCGCGAAAACGGGATAGGTCGACTCGTCGCGTGCGCTTGTTCCGTCGCGCTTGCGGTATGGCAGGAATTCGAAGACTGCGGGCACGGGATCGGCCTCGGCCCCATCCGGCATCCAGATACGGGCGGCAAGACGCGTCCCATCCCTCAGCGTGATCCATTGGTTTTCGATGACGGAGAAGGAGCGTTCAGTCATTTGGTGTGCACTTTCAAGAACAGCGGATTCAATTCCCGGCACTTTCCATGCGCCGCGTGTCAAGTACCCGTTCCAGCCAGCCTATCTCCATTTCCGGCACGGATTTCAGGAGCAGATCGGTATAATCGTCGAAGGGCGGCGAGAGCGCCTGGGATTTGGGTCCGAAACGCACCAACCGGCCACGATGCATGACCGCGACGGAATCGGCGATTGCCCGGACGATCGCGATGTCATGGGTGATGAAGACATAGGAAAGCTTTTCCTCTTCCTGCAGTTTCATCAAGAGCTTCAATATGCCTTCCGCCACCAGCGGGTCTAGCGCGGAGGTGGGCTCGTCACAGAGAATGAGCTCCGGCTTGGCGGCCAGCGCCCGCGCGATTGCGACACGCTGTTTCTGGCCGCCGGAAAGCTCGGCCGGATAGCGGTCGATGAAACCGTTGCTCATCTCGATCTGCTCGAGCAGTTCCCTCACCCGCGCCGTTTTCGCAGCACCGCGCAGTCCGTCATAGAAGGTCAGGGGCCGGCCGATGATGTCGCGCACCGTCTGGCGCGGGTTCATTGCAGTATCCGCCATCTGATAGATGAGCTGGATGCGGCGCAGATCGTCGCGCGAGCGATTCTTCAAGGCCGGCGCCAGCGTTTTGCCATCGAAGGTGATCTTGCCTTCGCTCGGCGGAAGGAGGCCGGTGATGACACGCGCGAGCGTCGATTTGCCGGAACCGGATTCCCCGACGATCGCCAGCGTCTGGCCCTTGCAGAGATGCAGCGAAACGCCGTGCAGCACCTTGAAGCCATTGCCATATTGCGCGCTGACATTATCGACCTTCAGGAGCGGGCTTGTCTGGTCGGAGGCTTCTGCGTGTGCCGTCTGGCGAACGTTTACAAGCGCACGCGTGTAATCCTGTGTGGGTGCCTCGATGATCTGCTGGACCGAGCCGTATTCCACCGTCTTGCCATGGCGCAGGACCATGATGTCGTCGGAAATCTGCGCGACCACCGCAAGGTCGTGGGTGATGTAGAGCGCCGCTGTATGGGTTTCTTCGATCGCATGCTTGATTGCAGCCAGGACGTCGATCTGGGTTGTGACGTCGAGCGCGGTCGTCGGTTCGTCGAAGACGATCAGTTCCGGGTTCGGACAGAGCGCCATGGCCGTCATGGCGCGCTGGAGCTGGCCGCCCGAGACCTGATGCGGAAACCGGTTGCCGAAGGTTTCGGGGCTCGGCAGGCCGAGCACGCGGAAAAGGTAGAGCGCCCGTTTCCTGGCTTCTTCCTTCGTCATCAGCCCGTGCCTGACCGAGGCTTCGATCACCTGATCGCCTAGCCGATGGGCCGGGTTGAAGGCGGCGGCGGCCGATTGCGCCACGTAGCAGACGCGGGCACCGCGCACCTTACGGATGCCGGTATTGTCGAGGGGCAGAAGATCGGTGCCGTTGAGGATAACCTCGCCGCCGGTAATCTCGGCACCGCCGCGGCCGTAGGCGAGAGCGGAAAGGCCGATCGTTGACTTGCCGGCGCCGGATTCGCCGATCAGGCCGAGCACCTTGCCTTTCTGAAGGTCGAAGGAGACATCGTCGACAATCGTGATGCGCCTCGGCGGCTCGCCGGGCGGATGGCTCACCGCCTCGATCCTGAGGTTGCGGACGGACAGAAGCTCAGGCATCGCCGCGACCTCCCTTGAGGCTGGAGGTTCGTTTGAGCAACCAGTCGACGACGAGGTTGACGCAGACGGCGAGCGCGGCGATCGCCGCGCCAGGCACGAGTGCCGCCGGAATGCCGAAGATGATGCCGTCCTTGTTGTCCTTCACCATGCCGCCCCAATCCGCTGCCGGTGGCTGAATGCCGAGGCCCAGAAAGGAAAGCGTCGAGAGAAAGAGGATGGAGAAAGCGAAACGCAGGCCGAATTCGGCCAGCAGCGGCGAGAGCGTGTTCGGCAGGATCTCGCGGAAGATGATCCAGGCCGTGCCTTCGCCGCGCAGCTTGGCGGCTTCTACGAACTCCATCACCGCGACGTCCAGCGCCACAGCGCGTCCGAGGCGATAGACGCGAGTGGAATCGAGGATCGCCATGACGAGAATGAGCACAATCAGGTGCTGCGGCAGGACGGCGAGCACGACGAGTGCGAAGATCAGGGTCGGGATCGACATCATCAGGTCGTTGAAACGGGAAAATGCCGTATCGATAATGCCGCCGGATACCGCGGCTATGAAGCTTAAAAGGATCCCGAGCGAGAAGGAGATGACCGTCGCCGCGAGCGCTACGAACAGCGTGGTCCGGGCGCCGTAGATCAGTCGGGAGAGAATGTCCCGCCCGAGATTGTCCAGCCCGAAGAAGAACTGCGCATCCGCCTCCTGCCAGACGCCGCCGACCACCTCCGTCTCGCCATAGGGTGCGACCAGCGGCGCGAAAAGGGCGCAGAAAAAAGCGATGGCAATGCCGAACATGCCGATCCAGGCGGTGATGGGGATTTCTCTCAGCCTCATCGCGGATGCCTCAGGCGCGGGTTGGCGATGATCGCAAGGATATCGGCCAGCATGTTGAGGAAAATGTAGACGGCGGCAAAAATCAGCCCGCAAGCCTGCACGACGGGCATGTCACGCACGGTCACGGCATCGACCATGTATTGGCCCATCCCAGGATAGACGAAGACCACTTCCACCACGACAACGCCGACCACCAGATAGGCAAGATTCAGCGCCACGACATTGATGATCGGGGCCAGCGCGTTGGGTGCGGCGTGCC
This sequence comes from Rhizobium sp. YS-1r, assembly GCF_000757525.1. NCBI lineage: Bacteria > Pseudomonadati > Pseudomonadota > Alphaproteobacteria > Hyphomicrobiales > Rhizobiaceae > Rhizobium > Rhizobium sp. YS-1r. The sequence continues at coordinate 170,935 of NZ_JPYQ01000025.1, forward strand.
GGGCGATCGCCCGCCAGGCGGAAAGCCCCTTGAGCTCGGCGGTTTCCATATAAGCCGAGGACATGACGGAAAGGATCGCCGCCCGCGTCATACGCATCATATGGGCGAGCACCACAAGCACCAGCGTTGCGGTCGGAAGCGCAATGGCCTTGATCCGATCGAGGAAAGCCATGCCGTCGTAGACGGTGGCCGGGAAAGTCGCGACGCCGAAATTGACGGCGAAATAGAGGATCAGCAGATAGCCGATGAAGAATTCCGGCAGTGAGATCGCAGCGAGCGAGATAACGTTGATGATCTTGTCCGGCATGCGGTTGCGGAAGTGCACGGACAGCATGCCGAGCCCGACTGCGAGCGGCACTGCGATCACCGCCGCGAACCCGGCGAGAAAGAGCGAGTTGCCAAGCCGCTTGCCCACCTGTTCCGAAACCGAGTTTCTGCTTGCCCAGGACGTGCCGAAATCGCCCTGAACGGCGCCGCCAAGCCATTCGAAGTATCGGGTGACGATCGGCCGGTCGAGCCCGAGTTCGGAGCGGATATTGGCGACCGCCTGGGGTGTCGCGGACTGGCCGAGATAGGTGGTCGCGAAATCGCCGGGGAGCGCCTCGACACCGCCGAAGATCAGCACCGAGACGGCGAAGAGGAGCAGGATCGACAAAAGCATGCGCTCGATGACCAGGGCGAGAAGTGGAAACCGCTCCCTGAATCTCTGGCCGGGCAGGCTGTCTGTTTCGGTGGAGTTGGACATCGGCGAGAAGCCTCGTTCTGAAACGGAGGGAGGATCGCGGAAAGACCCGCGATGCCTCGGTCAAGCGGGGAACCGCGGCCTCAGAATTCAGGCGTCCAACCAGACGCGGGTTGCGACATAGCCATTCGACATGTCGTTGCCGATGTCGCTGACATAGCCCTTCACCTTTTTGGTCGCAGCATTCACGAAATCGTTGAACATCGGCAGGATGGTGCCGCCCTCGTCGCGCACCATCATCGCCATCTCGCGATACATGTCCTTGCGTTTGGCCTCGTCCAGCTCGCCGCGGGCGGCGATGAGGAGCTTGTCGAACTTCTCGTTCTTGAACTTCGTGTCGTTCCAGTCGGCGGTGGAAAGATAGGCGCCGGAATAGAACTGATCCTGGGTCGCGCGGCTGCCCCAATAGGAGGCGGAGAATGGCTGGACGTTCCAGACGTTCGACCAATAGCCGTCGCCCGGTTCGCGCTTGATCTCCAGCGTAATGCCGGCCTTCTTCGCGCTCTGCTGGAAGAGGACCGATGCGTCGACCGCACCGGGGAAAGCAACCTCTGAGGTGCGCAGAAGAATGGAGCCGCTATGGCCCGACTTCTTATAGTGAAAGGCTGCTTTGTCGGGATCGTATTTGCGCTGCTCGATGCCCTCGGGAAAGAGCGCATAGGTATCGTTGATCGGGAAGTCGTTGCCCACCTTGCCGTAGCCGCCGAGGATGCGCGTGACCAATTCCTCGCGGTCGATCGCATATTTCAGTGCGAGCCGCAGGTCGTTATTGTCGAACGGTGCCTTGTCGCAATGCATGATGAAGACATAGTGACCGCCGCCGGACGTCGTCAGGAGTTCGACATTGGGCGCACGCTTCAGCAGCGAGACGGTTTTCGGATCGACGCGGTTGATGAAATGCACCTGGCCGGAAGAGAGGGCGGCGATGCGGGCGGTCGCATCGTTCATGTTGATGACTTCCACCGTCTGGACAAAGCCGCGGTCGGAGCGCCAGTCGTTGGGGTTCTTTTCGAAGGTCATGCGCACGCCGGGCTCGAAGGTGGTAACCTTATAAGCCCCGGTTCCGATGCCGGCCGTCGGGTTGTCGATTCCTCCATTGGGCTGAATGACGAGATGGTAATCGGTGAAGATTGCCGGCAGGTCGGCGTTGCCGGAGTCGAGCGTGACAACCAGGTCGCCGCCCTTGTTCTCGATGTTCTTGATGGATTTCAGGACGCCTGCCGCGCCGGATTCCGTCTTGCTGTCGCTGTGACGCTTCAAAGTGGCAACCACGTCGTCCGTAGTCATCTCCTTGCCATCGTGGAACGGCACGCCCTTGCGGATCTTGAAGGTCCAGACGGTCGCATCCGGAGACGGCGACCAGGATTCGGCCAGCGACGGGATTGGTGCGCGGGTTTCCGGATGGGTCTCGACCAGCGTGTCGCCCCAGGTGCGCACAGCCATGAACATGACCTGAGACGTAGCCTTGGCGGGGTCGATCGAGTCAGTTGCAGCGCCGCCCTCAAGCCCGAGCTTGAAATGACCGCCCTTCTTTGGCTCCTGCGCGGACGCGCTCGTCGCAAAGAGATGGCTCGCTGCGGTCAACGTCATGCCAGCGGCCATGGCGCGACCCATGAATTCCCGGCGGCTCATGCCTCCCGCGGTCACGCGACCGGCGAGATGTCTAGTAAAATCGGTCATTCCCCTGTTCCTCTCTTATCTGATGCAGATTTCTGCTTTCATGCCAGGCGCCGGGCGATACGGTTTCCTCTTCCGTAACGGTTGGCGCGTCATCCTATCGATCCTGGGAAATGGTTCGGTTGCCGCCGACATATCTTCCTTTCTTCTGCAGACCCCGGCTCATGACTTGAGCTCTTTTGCCTCAGGGCTATCCTGCGTTAGATCGAAGGCCTTCTGCGAGGCTTTGGATGAATAAGGGCGCGTTTACTGCGCGGGTGGTGCCTTCGATACGACATTAATTGCCGTCGATACGACAGTTTTGGCAACCATCTATCGGTTGCGAAAAATTGACATTTGCTCAAGCAGGGAAATTTTGCTCAGATGCCCGCAATGGCATGGAAAAAGGTGCCGGTGACATTCCCGCGCCAACCGCCCGACGGACCGATTTCGTTGCCGATGCCGTCTGCAATCATGGCGAGAGGTGGGTCGGTTCCGGGGCAAAACACCCGCGCATAGTGAAACTCGTGGCCGCGTACAGTCTCGCCCTTCTGACCTATCGCGCAGGGGCCGAGCAGGCGTGCCTGCCGGTAGCCAAGGTTCATCTTTCGTTTGGCGAAACTGGTGCGATGGGAAAGCAGGCCGGTCATGGCGTGGGTCGCGCCGTCCGCGTCTTCCAGCGCCTCGCCGAGCACCATATAGCCGCCGCATTCGCCGTGAACCGGTTTCGTCTCCGCGAAGCGCTTGAGGCCTTCTCTGAAGTTTTCGGCAGCCGCCAGCCTGCCGGCATGAAGTTCCGGATAGCCACCCGGCAGCCAGCAGACGTCGCAATCGGTAGAAGGAGCCTCGTCGGCCAATGGTGAGAATGGCACCACCTCTGCGCCGGCTTCACGCCAGCCGCGCATCAGGTGTGGATAGAGAAAGGTGAAGGCAGCATCCCGCGCCAGCGCGATGCGCTGTCCGGGCGGCGGCAGCGCCTTTGCCGGCGAACCGGGAGGAATGTCGAAGGGGTTTGCCGCAGCGTAGATCGCATCGAGATCAAGTGACGCTTCCATGGCATCGGCAAGCCGTTCGATATGTGCATCCATTTCAGGATGTTCGCTCGCCTGCACGAGGCCGAGATGCCGTTCCGGCAGGATCAATGTCGGATCGCGCAGGATCGTGCCGACAACCGGCAGGCCGATAGCCTCGATCGCATCGCCGGAGAGCTTCCTGTGCCGCTCGCTGCCGGCACGGTTCAGAATGCAGGCGGCGATCTTCACCTGCGGATCGTAATGCGTGAAACCATAAGCGATGGCTGCGGCAGTCTGCGACTGGCCGGAGACGTCCAGTACCAGCAGGACCGGCAGACCGAAGAGACGGGCGAGATCGGAAGCCGCGCCGGAGCGGTTTTTCTCGCCGACGATACCGTCGAAAAGGCCCATGGCGCTTTCGATCAACAGCAGTTCCGCATCATCCGCCTGTTGCCGCGCGAGATACCGAAGGAGATCCGGCGCCATGGCCCAGCTATCGAGGTTGAGGCCGGGCACATGAGTTGCAGCCTCATGAAAGCCGGGATCGATATAATCCGGTCCCGTTTTGATGCCGCGCACTTTCACGCCACGGCGGGCAAAGGCGCGCAGCAGGCCGATCGTGACGCTGGTCTTGCCGGAACCGGAGCGCGGCGCGCCGATGATGAGTGCACGGGCAGTCATCGGTGCTGACCTGAAAGGGCTGTCTGCATCGAGACGATCCTACCGATGACGATCAAAGCCGGTGCGGCAAAGTTCTGGCGCTCGATCTCAGCCTCGACCGTGGCGAGCGTCGCGATCATCGAGCGTTCCCCCGGCATGGTGGCGGCCATCAGCACAGCCACCGGCGTTTCGGATGGCAGACCGCCCTCCATCAGCAGCTTCGCAATCGTGCCGATCGTGCTCACTCCCATATAGACGACGATCGGTTCGCCGGTTTTCGCCAGCGCTTTCCAGTCCAGGTCACCTGGGGTGCCGGCTGCATGTCCTGTAGCAAGCGTGATCGCGCGGCTGATGCCGCGCATGGTGGCGGGGATATTGGCCGCCGCCAGTGCGGCGAGCGCCGAAGTCATGCCGGGCAGGATACGGAAAGAAATGTTCTCCATGGCAAGCGCTTCCGCTTCTTCACCGCCACGCCCGAAGACGAAAGGATCGCCGCCTTTCAGACGCAACACGCGTTTTCCTTCCCGCGCGAGCTCGATGAGTTTCGTGGTGATATCGTCCTGCGCCACCGATGGTTTGCCGCCCCGTTTTCCCACAAAGATCAGATCCGCCGTTTTCGCCAGCGACAGCACGTCCTCGGAGACCAGAGCGTCGTGGACGATCACATCCGCCTTGCCGATCGCATCCGCTACTTCCAAAGTCAGGTAGCGCGGATGGCCCGGCCCGGCACCTGCGAGCCAGACATGGCCCGGCTGAAAGACGGGCGCCTCTATGATGGCCTGGATGTTTTCATTCAGATGCATATGCAAACCTTTTGCCGGCATTCGCCGGTCGGGCTATAGAAACGGCCATGGAAACGGATGGCAAGAACCTGCGCCGTGGCTGGACCACGGGAACCTGCGCGGCGGCGGCCAGCAAGGCTGCCTGCCTTGCGCTCGTTTCCGGCAGATTTCCGGACATGGTGGAGGTGACGCTGCCGGGCGGCCAGCGGCCGAGCTTCGCGTTGGCCATGGAGGAGACGGGCGAAGGTTTCGCCAAGGCCGGCATCGTCAAGGACGCCGGCGACGATCCGGACGTCACGCATGGGGCGCTCATCATGAGCACCGTGCGTCGCGGTGCTGCCGGCAGCGGCATTAGCTTCAAGGCTGGCAAAGGCGTGGGAACGGTGACGCGCCCCGGCTTGCCTCTGCCGCCAGGCGAGCCTTCTATCAATCCGGTGCCGCGCAAAATAATCGCCGAGGCGATCGCAGAGGTGGCGGGCGGCGAGACCGATTTCGAGGTGGAGATTTCGGTCGCTGATGGCGAGAAGATCGCGGAAAAGACGTTGAACGGCCGGCTCGGCATTTTGGGCGGTATCTCGATCCTCGGCACGACCGGTATCGTCATTCCCTTTTCCTGTTCGGCCTGGATCCATTCCATTTGGCGCGGCATCGATGTGGCACGGGCGGCGGGTCTCATTCATGTCGTCGGCTCCACCGGCAACACGTCGGAAAAGGCGGTGCAGGCCCATCACGACCTGCCCGAAATCGCGCTGATCGACATGGGCGATTTCGTTGGCGGCATGCTCAAATACCTGCGTGACCATCCCGTGCCGAAAGTCACCATCGCCGGCGGCGTTGCCAAGATGACCAAGCTCGCCCAAGGCATGCTCGACGTCCACTCCAAGCGCGGCCTTGCCGACCTCGAAGCTTTGGCCAAGGTCGCGGCAGAAGCCGGCGCGGCGCCCGAGCTTGTCGAGCGGATTGCGGCTGCGAATACTGTTGCCGAAGCCTTCGCACTCGCGGGCAAAAGTGGATTGCCGCTTGGCGACCGTACCGCGAATCTTGCCTGGAAAACCGCTGCCAAGGTGCTCCGCGATCCGCAGATCGCGCTGGAAATCCTGGTCTATAATCGCGAGGGCCGCTTGGTGGGCCAGGCGCCATTTACACCTTCGGATCATTCGGAATCTCTGCCTTTGTCCGTCTGAGGCCAGCCGGGCCGGAAGCGGCGTACATAGTCGGCGTTGTAAAGCTGGCTTTCGGCAAAATCCGTCGAACCAAGCCCCTTGCCGACGAAAATCAGCGCCGTGCGTTCTGCCGGTTCCTCAGCAAGTTTCGCCTTTATGTCGGCCAGCGTGCCCCGGACGATCCGTTCTTCCGGCCAGGAGGCGCGCACGACGATCGCCACCGGACAGTCCGGCCCATAAAGCGGCATCAGTTCAGCGACGATCTGGTCAAGTGCGTGGATGGCGAGATGGATCGCCAGCGTGGCGCCCGTCGCCCCGAAAGCCGCCAGTGTCTCGCCTTCCGGCATTTTCGACGCACGTCCGGAGACACGAGTCAAAACAAGGCTCTGTGTCACTTCCGGAATGGTCAGCTCGCGCCTGAGCGCTGCTGCCGCCGCAGCAAATGACGGTACGCCGGGCGTCAGCGTGTAGTCGATGCCGTGTTTTTTCAGCCGGCGGATCTGCTCGGCCACCGCGCTCCAGACGGAGAGGTCACCGGAATGCAGCCGTGCCACGTCCTTGCCTGCCTTGTGGGCCGCGACGTATTCCGCCTCGATATCATCGAGCGAGAGGGAGCCTGTGTCGACGATCCGCGCATCCTGCGGGCAATAGTCGAGCAGTTCCTTCGGCATGATCGAACCGGCATAGAGGCAGACCGGCGACCGGGCGAGAATGTCCCTGCCGCGAACGGTGATGAGGTCGGCAGCGCCTGGGCCGGCGCCGATGAAATGGACGGTCATGGATTGTCCTTCGAGCGGGCAAGCGCGCACGTGGCGCCATTGGCGATCAGCCGAGGCACGATAAGTTCCGAAGTCTCGCCGGCGAGAGCGAGGGCTGCCGCTTCGGAAAGGCTTGGTGTCGCAGTCTGCGCAAGGCTGTGTTTCGACACGGTTTTCGTTCGAGTTTCCGCTTGCTTCAGCGCGTGTTCATCAAGAATATGCATGGGCAGGCCAAGCTTGGTCGCCAGATCAACAATGCCCGGTTCATGCCGCTTGATTTCGCCGGTAGCCAGCGCCGTTACTGATTCACGTGAAATACCAGCCTCGATGCAGGCGGCATCCAGTGCGGTAAGCACAGCTTCCGCTGACGTTCCTTTCCGGCAGCCAAGTCCCGCGACGATCACCTCTGTTCTCCCGGTTTTGTCCATCGCCATTGGGTGACCGGCATGGCGGGCCGCCAGCCGGTCATGCTGCCGATCGGGGCGGCGCGCGATATCTCCATCCGGATCAGCTCGCCAGCCAGGCGGGCATGCGCGGCGAGGAGGACCGCTTCCATTTCCAATGTCACGGCGTTGGCGGCCAGCCGCCCGCCGGGTTTCAATGCATCGATGGCCGCATCGAAGACGCCCACCTCACTGCCCCCGCCGCCGATGAAGATCACATCGGGCATGGGAAGACCGGCCAGCGCGGCCGGTGCTTCACCTTCGACAATCTTAAGCCCCGGCACACCGAAGGCAGAAGCGTTTCGCTTGATGCGTGCTGCCCGTCTCGGATCGGCCTCGATCGCAATGGCTTTCAGAGAAGGATCGGCCAGCATCCATTCTATACCGATCGAGCCGGAACCGGCGCCGATGTCCCAAAGCAGCTCCCCGCGCCGGGGGGCGAGCGCCGAAAGCGTCAGCGCCCGGATTTCCCGCTTGGTGATCTGCCCGTCATGCTCGAAAAGTGCGTCATCCAAACCGGAGGCTCGTGGCAGAACGCGTGCGCCGGCTTCCGCCTTAACTTCGACCGCGACGACATTGAGAACATTGATAGCCAGCAATGCAAATTCATTTGCGGCTGCAGAGCGGATACGCTCGTCCCCTCCACCCAAAGCCTCCAGCACTGTCAGGTGTGATGGACCGAAACCCGTCTCTGTCAGGAGAGAGGCAAGTTCCACTGGCGCTTTTTCATCCGACGTCAGCGCAATAATCCGCCGGCCGGGATGCAGAAACGGTCGGATGAGGTCGAGCGGCCGGCCGTGCAGCGACACGGTTTCGATCTCCTGCAAAGGCCAGCCGAGCCGAGATGCCGCCAGCGAAAAGGACGAGGGTGTTGGATAGGTGATGAATTCTTCTGCTGGAACGTGCCGCGAAAGTGTGGCGCCGACTCCGAAAAAGAAAGGATCCCCCGATGCCAGCACACAAACGTTCTGTCCACGCAGTGCCATGACATCGCGCATTGTCGGATCGAAAGGCGCCGGCCACGTGCGCGCCTCGCCGGCGATCAAGGGTGCGGCCAATTCCAGATGCCGTTTGCCGCCGAAGACGACCGAGGCGGAAGAAACTGCGGAACGCGCACCCTCGCCGAGACCCTTCACGCCGTCCTCGCCGATGCCGACGATGGACAGCCAGCAGCTTTGGTTTAAAGCTTTACCTGCTGATTCAGGAGGCATAGTGAAACATTCCATCCTCATTCTCGGCGGCACGGCGGAGGCCAGAAAACTGGCGGCAGGGCTCGCCGGTGATCCGCGCTTCACGACCGAACTTTCGCTGGCCGGCCGCACGCGCGCACCGGCAGAACAGCCCGTGCCGGTACGGATCGGCGGTTTTGGCGGTGCGGAAGGCCTGGCTGCCTATCTGCGGGACAAGGGTATCACGATCCTGATCGATGCAACCCACCCCTATGCGGCGCAGATCTCCCGTAATGCGGCAGAGGCTGCGAAGCGGGCGGATGTGCCTTTGATTGCGCTCCGCCGTTCTCCCTGGCGCCAGCAGCAGGGTGACCGTTGGATTGAAGTCGCCAGTATTCATGAGGCTGTCACGGCATTGGGCAAAAGCCCGAGAAAAGTCTTCCTCACCCTCGGCCGGCAGGAACTTCTGCCTTTCGAGGCGGCGCCGCAGCATCATTACCTCATCCGCAGCGTCGATCCCGTTGAACCGCCGCTTGCTGTGCCGCATGCGATCTATCTGACGGAGCGCGGCCCGTTTGCCGAAACGGACGAGGCACGGTTGCTGAAAGAGCAGGGTATCGAGGTGATCGTTGCCAAGAACAGCGGCGGGCCTTCGAGCTACGGCAAGATCTGCGCCGCCCGTGCGCTCGGTATCGAGGTGATCCTCGCGCGCCGTCCGGATTTGCCGGATATGCCGTCGGTGGAGACCGTGGAGGAGATGCTTGCCTGGCTCGATCATGTCCCGGCGCCCTTGAAAGAACGCGGCGAATAAACGATCGGCCGCTGGCCTTCCCGCTCGATGATCCGGGTTTCCGCCGTCCCGACGATCACACAGGTCGCCATGTCGGCCATGCCGCTTTCGGCCTCGGAAAGGGGCACGATCCGGATCGTTTCGTCCGGCCGACCCGCTGCGCGGCCGAAGATTACCGGAACCTCGCCCGGCAAATGCCGGCGCAGCAGGGCGAAGGCGTCGCCGAGCTGGTGCGGCCGCGCCTTGCTGACCGGATTGTAGAAGGCCATGACGAAACCGGCTTCTGCCGCCGCAATCAGTCTCTTCTCGATGATTTTCCAGGGCTTCAGGTTGTTGGAGAGCGAGATGGCGCAGAAATCATGCCCCAGCGGCGCGCCGGCCCTGGCTGCCACCGCCAGCATGGCTGTCACCCCCGGCACGACGGAAAAATCGATACTGCGCCATTCGACCGGGCCTTCATCGATCGCTTCGCAAACCGCCGCCGCCATGGCGAAGACGCCGGGATCGCCGCCGGAGACGACGCAGACTTTGCCGCCATTGGCGGCCATCTCCAAAGCGGCCCGGGCACGCGCCAGTTCCTCGCGGTTGTCGGATGCATGGCGCCGCTGGTCCGGCCGAAGGTTCAGTCGGTCGATATAGGGAAAATAGCCGAAGAAATCTTCCGCTGCCGCCACGGCTGCCAAAGCTTCCGGCGTCATCTGATCCGGATTGCCTGGCCCAAGGCCGACGACTGTCAGCGAACCGCTCATCGGTCGTCTCCCGGCCGCGCCTTCCAGCCGGGAACCAGCACGATCGAGAAATAGGGCGCCGGGCTCTCGTCACGCTCTTCCAGTTTCTGGGCCGCGCCGTTCGCCATGGTGCCGCGTTCCACGTAGAGCGCGCCGGACAGTTTCCCAACCGACGCAAGCGCACGGCGGATCTTCGGCAAGTTGCGGCCGACCTTCATGATAACAGCGCCGTCCGTATTTGCCAGGCGTTCGGCCAGCTTTTCCTCAGCAAGCGTGCCCGGCAGCACGCTCAAGATGTCGTCGCCCTGAACCAGCGGCAGGCCCGTCATCGACCAGCAGCCGGACATGGCGGTGACGCCTGCCACGACTTCTGCCGGATAGCGGCTCGCCAGCCGCACATGCAGGTGCATGTAGGAGCCGTAGAACAGCGGATCACCTTCGCTGAGCACAGCCACATTTTTCCCAGCGTCGAGATAGGCGGCGATTTCCTCCGCCGAGCGGTCGAAGAAGTCGGAGATCGGACCGCGATACTCCGCCTCATCCTTGCTGGTCTCGGTCGTCACCGGATAGACAAGCGGCAGTTCCAGCGTGCCCGGTCGGACATGGGCTCCTACAATGGCGCGGCCATTGCCCGTGCTGCCCTTCTTGCAGAAGAAGGCGATGACATCCGCCTCGCTGATGGTACGCGCCGCCTTCAGCGTCAGCAGTTCCGGATCGCCCGGCCCCGTGCCGACGCCGGTGAGCTTGCCTTTGAGGACCACCGCGTTCAAAGGCCTGCCCTCGCAAGCGCGTTGACGCAGGCTGCCGTCATGGCGGAGCCGCCCAAGCGGCCTCGCACCACGGCATAGGGAATGCCGAGCGCCGATTCCATCAGCGCTTCCTTGGACTCTGCCGCTCCGACGAAACCGACCGGCATGCCGATGATCGCGGCCGGGCGCGGCGCGCCGGCATCCAGCATTTCGAGCAGGCGGAAGAGCGCCGTCGGCGCATTGCCGATCGCCACCAGCGCGCCTTCCATTTCATCCCAGAGGTCCAATGCGGCAGCTGATCGGGTGTTGCCGATCGTCCTGGCAAGCTCGATCGTGCGGCTGTCTCGCAGCGTGCAGATCACATCGTTATCGGCGGGCAGCCGGGCGCGGGTGATGCCATGCGCAACCATTTCGGCGTCGCAGTAGATCGGCCTGCCGTCATAAAGCGCGCCACGCGCCCGAGCGACGAAATCCTTCGAAAAGTGGAATTGCTGCGCCGCCTCAACAAGCCCGCAGGCATGGATCATGCGCACGGCGATTTCCGCCTGTTCAGCGGAAAAGGCGGAAAGATCGGCTTCCTGGCGGATGATCGCGAAGGACTTTTCGTAGATCGAGTCGCCTTCACGAATATAGTCATAGTTGTTCATGGTCGTCCTGACGTTACAGCCGCAGCGAGCCGATCAGTTCCGAGTCGGGCTAGGCAGGCGGCGGAATTTTCCCCTTCGCGTCGTTCGATCCGAACGAGATCGGCGATACGGCGAAGAGAGGCGCTGGTATTGGCAAAAGAGATGGAGGCAAAGGGCGGTTTGGCTGCTTTGCCCCGCCCGATCAGGGAAATGCCGTCGGCCGTCCCGCAGAGGGTCAACGCGGACGGCTCCGGATGGGCGCAGCCTTTCGGGCAGCCCGTCACATGCAGCTTGAATGACCCGTCGAGCAGGTCTGCACATTCGGCTGCGGCCTCAGACGCAATGGCGTGGGTTGCGATCGTCGCCGACGTGCAGGCCGGGCTTCCCGGGCAGGCGGCGATATGTCCCCGCGGGTCGGCGGAGGACGTGATGAAGCCGGCCCTTCCCGCGAAAGTGGCGAGCGCTTTACAGGCTTCGTGCGTTCCGAAGAACAACAGCGAGTGATCCAATGCCGGCTTCAGAGATTTGATCCCCAGCCGCTCGGCTTCATAGCAAAGTGCGATGAGGTTTTCAGCCTTTGCCTGGCCGAACGCGGGACCGAGGCCGATGGCATGGAAGCCGTTCGAAAGAGCAAACAGGCCGAAGGGCGAGATCGAGGGTTGCGCATCCGCATTCACCGGAAGCCCGTTTGCAAGATCGCTGCCTCGTGCTTTGTTTCCCATCGCTGCGAGCTTCTGAAGCAAAGAAATGGCGGTCGCGATGGCGTCGGCGTCGTCGAACACTCCGCAAATCTTACCCGTTGTCTCCGGTCCGCCGAGCATCAGTTTCCAGCAGATGTTTTCGCCGGATCGAACGGCGACCAGCCGGATATCCGCCAGCAGATGGGAGAGCCGCAATCTGCCATGCCCGTCTACCACGAGGCACATCTTTGGTGCGAGACCCTCGATGCCGCGCGCAGCTTGCCGGATTGCTTCGGCAACCGGTCTCGGATCGACGATTTCGGTTTCATCCAGACCGGCAAAGGGGGGAACCTCGACCGCAAGTCCTTCACGCAAGGGCAGATTCAGCGCCCGGACTTCCGTGTCCAACATCGGAGCGGAGATTTCCGTCAGTCCGCGAGCCTGGAGATTTCCCCGGGCGGAGATATCAAGAATGCCGTTGCCGTGACGCTGTGCCAGCCTGCAGAGTTCAGCCAGTTGCCCCGGAGAAATCGCATCGATCAGCGCGATGCGGGCCAGAAGCCCGTCACCGGTCATCATCGGAGCGGAAAGCGCCGGGCAGGCGCCGCGTCGCATGTCCAAAGCTTTGCGCTCGAGCGAGGGCGCGGTCATGCCGACCTCCTTGTCAACATCTCGAGTTCGGCGTCGATCGCATTCCGGCGCGGGTGCCAAAGGCCGCGGCGGAGCGCCGAGCGGAAACGTTCGCCCATGTAGCGCGCACCTTCGGGGTTCTGCGAGAGCAGGAAATCGCGTACTGCTTCGTCACCGAGATAGGCATCGTAGGTTGCGTCGATCAGCGATTGCGGGATAGCACGGGTGGTCTCGGCAAAGCCGATCAACCGATCGACGGTTTCCACCAGTTCGGCCGCACCACGCGGCCCGTGGCGCATCTGGCCTGCGATGAAGCGCGGATTGACGGCGCGAGCGCGCACCACACGGGTCACGGCTTCCGAGAGCGAACGGGCCTTCGGCTTCTGCGGATCGGTGGTATCGAGCGCGATCACATCCGCCTTGCCGCCAAGTGCCGCGACCGCTGCCGAAAACCCGCCGATGAAAGCAACGTCCGCCGAACCGTCCAAAAGATCACGGCCGGGGTCGTCACCAGTATGGACAAGCAGGTCAGCGCTTCCAACGCGTTCGGCGAAGCGCCCGGGTACGGCCGAAGCCTCACCCTCCGCCCCGCCGAAGGCATGGCTGGTAGCGTCGAGATAGAGGTGGCCGAGTTCCTCGCGCTCATTCCATGTGCCGTCTGCGAGCTTTTCCTCAATGCCGGAACCATATGTGCCGGGGGCAGAACCGAAAATGCGTGGCGGCACATGGCCAAGCCTGCGGGCTTCCTCGGCCAGCGGGTTGTCGCCCGGCGCTTCCTCGCGGGCCGCGATCGCCCGCATGGCGGCGTCCAGCAGCGCGATCAGCGCCGGGAACATGTCGCGAAACAGGCCGGAGATACGGAGCGTCACGTCGATACGCGGACGGCCGAGCGCCGCCGGTGGCAGGACGTCGATGCCGGTCACGCGGCCAGTCGCTGTATCCTGTACCGGCTTTGCGCCCATCAGCGCCAGAGCCTGGGCCACTTCTTCGCCGCCGCTACGCAGGGAAGCGCTGCCCCAGAGATCAAAAACGAGGCTTTTGGGCCAGTCGCCGTGATCCTGCAGGTAACGCCGAAGAATCTCGTCCGCTGCGCGTTTGCCAAGCTCGAAGGCAGTCGGCGTCGGTAGCGTGCGCGGATCGCTGGCAAAGAGGTTGCGGCCGGTCGGCATGACGTCGCGGCGGCCGCGTGCCGGAGCGCCGGACGGGCCGGGGCGGATATGCTTGCCGTCAAGCGCGTCGATCAAGGCTTGGCGCTCGGTTTCGGCACTCAGTATCCGTAACGGATCGTTATCATCCTCCGCCACCTCGCCGAAGACATGCTGGCCGTCCTTGATCGCGAAATCCTTGAGATCGCAGAGAAAGGCGTCGATACGGGTCAGGGCCGTGTCCGGATCGTCGTCGCCGGAAACGCCGGCTTCGGAAGCCAGGCCGGTATCGCGGGCCGTCTCGACGATCAGCTTTGCCAGCCGGTCACGACGGCGGCGGTCGAGCCCGTCTGCCTGGGCATATTCATCGACCAGCAGTTCGAGCCTCTTCTGTTCGTCGGACAATCCGGCATCGGTCAGAACCGGCGGCAGATGGCCGATGGTGACGGCGGAAATCCGTCGCTTGGCGACCGCTGCCTCGCCCGGATTGGAAACGATAAAGGGATAGATGACCGGCAGGCCCCCGGTCACGATCTCTGGAAAGCAATCTTTCGACAGGGCAACCGTCTTGCCCGGCAACCATTCCAACGTACCATGGGCGCCGACATGCACGATCGCATGCGCGCCGAGCGTCTCGCGCATCCACTGGCCAAAGGCCACCAGCGCATGGCGTGGCGGCAGATCCGGGTCGTGATAATCGGCCCGGCGGTCTGCGTTGCGGCCGCGATCCGGTGCCAGCGCTACGGTGATATTGCCGAAAGTCGCTGCACGGAAACGGAAGGCGCCATCCCCAAGCTCCGCGTCGGGCGGCCCCCAGGCGGTTTCTGCGCCCGGAGCCGGGTGATAAGCGGAGAGCGGATAAGAACCGGCTTCCCGGTTTAGCAAGTCAAGAAGGTCTCGCGCGGTCACCGGTATGTCGGGGATGGAATAGCCGGCTATCGAAAGCTCGCGCAGCATGGACAGCACGCTTTGCGGCACGTCCAGCCCGACGGCATAGCCTGTGCGGCCGGGCGCACTCGGATAGTCCGGCATCAGGATGACGATCTTGCGGGCGGATCGCGGCGTAGATTTCAGGCGCAGGAAAGCGGCAATGCGCTCGGCGACCTGCTCGACCCGGTCCGGCTCCGGCCGGCTAAGAAGGTTGGCGGAATCGCTGCCGGCCTTGAAAGAGATCGCGCCGGCCAATATGCGCCCGTCGAGTTCCGGCAGGACCACATGCATGGCGAGGTCTGCGGGATTGAGACCGCGGCGGCTTTCCGCCCAGCCTTCACGCCGTGTCGTAGCGATGACGACCTGGAACACCGGCACGCCGGTGCGATCGAAGATCGTCTCACCGCTGTCGCTCGCGCCGCTGGCAAAAGCGGTGGTGGCAATGATCGCCGCAGGTTCGAGATCTGCGATCGCTTGTTCAACGAAGTTTATCGCCTCGACATCCTTCAACCCGCTGACGAAGATCGGGATCGGCGCGAAACCGCGTTCAAGCAGCGCTTCGAACAGCGCATCGATCGGTGCGGTGTCGTTCGCGAACAATATGGAGCGGTAGAAGAGGACCGGCAGTCGCAGGGCGTCTGGCGAGAAATCCGCGAGCAGATCGTCCACTCCGACGATTCCGCTGCCTGGCCTGTAATAGCCCATCTTCGACATCGGTGCGGCTTGCGGCAGGACCTCCTGCTCGTCATTCGCCAGCGCGGCCAAACGCTTTGCAAGCAGACGCATATTGCCCGGTCCGCCCTCGCGGAAACAGGCAAGAAAGCCGGCAAGCACCTCTTCGGAAACGGTCGAGGCAGCAGCGAGTCTTTCATCGCGGATACTGCATTCGCCGGGCAGAAGCGCGAGCGCGGTCTTCTTGAACCGCGCCAGCCGCGAAATCTCTTCGACACCATATGACCAGCGATCATAGCCGCCAAGGATGCGCACGAGAATAACTTTGGCATGTGCCGCCGTCTTTTCGATCCAAAGATCGACAGACATGGGATGCCTGAGATCAGCGAGATTGGTCAATCGCAGGGTCGGCTGACCTTGGCCCCATGCGGCGGAAATGCCGTTCAGATCGCTGCCAGAAAAGGACAGCACCACCACATCGGCCGGCGACTGGTTCAGGTCAACCGGTTCGATCAGGTCGTCGAGCGACGACGATGTGGTGGCGAGTATGTGCATCCTTCTCTCTGAGTTTCTGTTTTCTCTCGGCAATTGCCAACGGAAAACCGCTTCACACTTTTCCTGCTATCACGCGGCCAGCATCCTTTCGATCGCGGCGCGGTCGATGCCCTTTTCGCCGATTACGACAAGGCGGCTTATCCGCGCCTCACCGGGCGCCCAGGCTCGGTCGAAATAGTGGTTTACGCGCGATCCTACCGCCTGAACCTGCAGGCGCATCGGTTTGTTCGCGACTTCCACGAAGCCTTTTATGCGCAGTACGTTCTCCGCCTCCGCCGTCGCGGAAATGCGGGCAGCCAATTCGTCAGCATCGGAAACAGCCGGGAGATCGACGACAAAGCTGTCGAAATCATCATGATCGTGGTCGCGTTCGTCGTCGTGATGGGTCTTGCGGTTTTCGATATCGTCCTCGACGGCGAGGCCAAGTCCGATCAGCACGGCCGGATCGATCGCGCCATTGGCAGCCGAGACGATCTTCACGGCACGCGGCAGATGGGCGGCGACGCGGTCCCGGGCGGTAGCAAGGCCCGCAGCATCGAGGAGATCACTCTTGGTCAGCACGATCATGTCGGCGCAGGCGACCTGATCCTCGAACACTTCCTCGACCGGATCGTCGTGGTCGATGGAGCCGTCCGCCTGGCGCTGCGCCTCCAGCGCTTCATGGTCATCGGCAACGCGGCCTTCGGCCAGTGCCACACCATCCACAACGGCGACAACGCCGTCCACCGTGACACGTGCCTTGACGGCCGGCCACTGAAAAGCCTGAACGAGCGGCTTCGGCAGCGCAAGGCCGGAGGTTTCGATCAGGATGTGGTCGACGCGCGGTTCGCGTGAAAGAATCTGATCGATCGCCGGTACGAAGTCATCCGCCACGGTGCAGCAGATGCAGCCGTTGGCAAGCTCGATGACGTTGTCTTCCGGGCAGCTCTCGATGCCGCAGCCCTTCAGTATCTCGCCGTCGATGCCGACATCGCCAAATTCGTTGACGATGATCGCCAGCCGCTTGCCGTCAAGCTTCGCGATCAGGTTGCGGATCAGCGTGGTCTTTCCGGCCCCCAGGAACCCGGTGACGACGGTGCAGGGAACGCGGTCGAAGCTGACGCTCATGATGGCATGTCCTCGTGATGATGAAAGGGTGGGATACGGGCCGTCAACCCCTTGCCGCGCAGACATGTCGGGCGGCCGCGTAGAGGAAGGAAACCGCGCTCGTCCTCGGCCAGCATCATCGCGCCGGTGACGATGTCCTCGACATTGTCGAGGGACAGATGGCCGAAGACATAGGACCAACCGTTGCGGTGATTGAAGGCGGCGCTGGGGCTTTTTTCGCAATTGGCAAGGCAGGTGACGGGCTTGACCGCGAGCGGCTTGCCGTCCGCTGCTTCACGTAGCGCTGCGATCAACGCGATGCCCGGCCGAACGTCGCCGTCGGACACATCACGGCAATTGGTACAGACGAAAATCGTCACATCTGCCGGATCATCTGGTCGGTGGTCACTCATCGGTCAGCCGCGTTCCCGCCGGGGTCGAAACAATCGGGGCGCGGAGCAGAGGGCTGAAACCGCCTGCGGTGATCGAGAACTTCCTCCGGAGCACCCCGCCCGGTGAAGCAAAAACATCAGATGGCAGGTCTCCTGGCTTGCGGGTCACCGCCATTTGCCTGCCTTCCCGGTTTCCCAGTGGCTTATAGGCAATGGCTCACCGCTTACAGTTGCGGGGGCAGCCGCGGCATTGATCGCGAAAGGGATCTCACCGCATTCTCTCTTAGCCCTCCCCGTTGCCGGAAAGGGACCATCTCTTTTCAAGTAAGCCCGGTCGCATGCTTATGTCAATGCGTCGCAAAGGCGATTGCCGTGAGGCCGATTTCGTCTATAGTGAGCCAGCCTATGGTGCCCCGAAAGGGTATTTGAGGGAATGCGGTGCGACGGATCTGCTGTCAAACCCGCGGCTGCCCCCGCAACTGTAAGCGGAAAGTCTTCGTCCATGATGCCACTGGAGCAATCCGGGAAGGCGGGCGCAAGATGCCTGATCCGCGAGCCAGGAGACCTGCCAGAGGCGAGGAAAAACTTCAACGGCCCTCGGGTGGAGGGCGAAAGGACAAGGCAATGGCAACGAAAACCGCTTCGACGGCAGTCGGTATTTCCTCCTCGAAGATCATCCCGCTCAGCATGACGGCCCTGCTGGGGCTTTTCGTCGTCGGTTTCGTCGGCTTCTCGCATATGGAAGTCGTGCACAATGCCGCGCACGATTCGCGTCATTCCTTCGCTTTCCCCTGCCACTGAGGGGAGTTTCCCATGTCGTTGTTTCGTAACATCGTCTTCACGGCGGTGATCGCCGGGCTGTTGTCCGGACTGCTGCTCACCGTCATGCAGAGCTTTTCCACTGTCCCGCTGATCCTGCAAGCGGAGAGCTACGAGAATGCCGGCGGCGGAGAGGTCGGCCACAGCCACAGCCATGAGGCCGCTCCCGCCGGCAATGCCGCAGCGCCTGCGGACCATCATCACGACGAAGAAGCATGGATGCCGGCAGACGGTTTCGAGCGCTTCATTTATACGGCCGCCGCCGACATGCTGGCCGCGATCGGTTTCGGTCTTATTCTGATCGCGGTTTCAGAAGCCCAGGGCGGTCTCAAAGGCTGGCGCAGCGGACTGATGTTCGGTATTGCCGGCTTCCTGACCGTCAGCTTGGCTCCAGGGCTCGGCCTCCCCCCGGAACTTCCGGGCATGCCGGCTGCTGAGCTTGGTCCCCGTCAGGTCTGGTGGATTTCGACCGCAGTCTGCACTGCAGCGGGCCTTGGCCTCCTCGCCTATACGCGCTCAGCCGTATTCGCCGCGCTGGCGATCGTTCTGCTGATCGCGCCACATATCGTCGGCGCGCCGCTGCCGCCCGGGCATGAAACGGCTGTGCCGCTGGAACTCTACGCCCGCTTCGTGAATGCTGTCTACGCCACGAACCTGGTATTCTGGGCTGTACTCGGTGCGTTGGCCGGGATGATCCGCGAACGCTTCCGTGCAGGGGAAGAGATCACGGCGCGGTCTGATGGGGAGTTCGTATCGCGGTGAAGGAGATCGACGAGGCATCGGTCGAACGTCATCGCGCCAAGATGGTGAACCGCAAGGCAGTGCAGGACAAGGAAGTCGCCGGGAAGACCGTCGAAAAGGGGCTTCTCATCGTCCATACCGGTCCCGGCAAGGGAAAATCCACCGCCGCCTTCGGCCTGGCTTTGCGTATGCTCGGCAACAATCGCCGGGTCGGCGTCGTGCAGTTCATCAAGGGTGCCTGGTCGACAGGCGAGCAGCCGGCGCTGGCCGTTTTCGGCGATCGGGTCGTCTGGCACACGATGGGCGAAGGCTTCACCTGGGAAACTCAGGATCTGACGCGGGATATCGCGGCCGCCGAAAAGGCCTGGGCAAAGGCTCTCGACCTGATGGCGGACGAGACGATCGGACTCATCATTCTCGACGAACTCAACATCGCGCTTCGTTACGATTATCTCGATCTCGACAAGGTGGTCGCAGCACTTCAGGCGCGGCGGCCGGACCTTCACGTGGTCGTCACCGGTCGCAACGCCAAGCCGGCGCTGATCGAGGCGGCGGATATGGTCACAGAGATGACGCTGGTCAAGCATCACTTCAAGGCGGGCGTGAAGGCCCAGGCCGGCATCGAGTTTTAACGGTATGACCGCTCGCGCGCTGATGTTTCAGGGTACGGGTTCGGATGTGGGCAAGTCGCTGGTGGTGGCCGGGCTTGCCCGCGCCTTTACGCTGCGTGGGCTGAAAATCATGCCGTTCAAGCCGCAGAACATGTCGAACAACGCGGCAGTCACGGCGGATGGCGGCGAGATCGGACGGGCGCAGGCCTTGCAGGCGCGTGCGGCCGGGGTCCCGCTCAGCGTACATATGAATCCTGTGCTTCTGAAGCCTCAGAGCGACGTCGGCGCGCAGGTCGTGGTGCAGGGCAAGGTCGAAGGCAATGCCAAGGCCGCCGAATACCAGGGCCTCAAGCGGAAGCTGATGCCGCGGGTGCAGGAAAGTTTCGACCTTCTCAGCAACCAGGCCGATCTGGTGCTGGTGGAAGGCGCCGGCAGCGCTTCGGAAATCAATCTCCGCCGCAATGACATTGCCAATATGGGGTTTGCGCGGGCGGCGGATGTGCCCGTCGTGCTGATCGGCGATATCGACCGCGGCGGCGTGATTGCCAGCCTTGCCGGCACGAAACTTGTGCTCGATCCCGAAGATGCGGCGATGATCCGCGGGTTCATCGTCAACCGCTTTCGGGGCGATCCGGCCTTGTTTGCCGAAGGCATGCGGATGATTGAAGAACTGACCGGCTGGCGATCGATCGGGCTTTTGCCGCATTTCGCGGATGCAGCGTTTCTGCCGGCGGAGGATGCGCTCGGGCTCAACCAGTCCTTCGCTCGCAAGTCCGGCGCAAGAATCCGCATCGCAGTGCCGATCCTGCCGCATATCTCCAATTTCGACGATCTTGACCCGCTGGAAGCGGAGCCGGAGGTCGATCTCATCCGTGTCAGGCGCGGTGAGGCCATTCCGGGGGATTGCGACCTCGTGCTGCTGGTCGGCTCGAAAGCAACCGTCTCCGATCTGGCTGCACTTCGCGAGGCTGGTTTTGACGTGGATATCGCCGCTCACGTTCGTCGCGGCGGGCGCGTGCTCGGCCTTTGCGGCGGTTATCAGATGCTGGGCAAACGGATCTCCGATCCGGATGGCATCGAAGGATCACCCGCTTCGGTCGAAGGGCTGGGCCTGCTGGATGTCGAGACCATCCTGTCCGCCGATAAGCGGCTGGAAGCAGTTTCGGGCGAAAGCTTCGATGGAGTTCCCTTATCCGGCTATGAGATGCATATCGGCCGGACATCCGGGGCCGATTGCCGACGCCCGTTCTCGGTGATCGACGGTAACCCGGATGGTGCGATATCGGCGGATGGCCGGGTCTGGGGCACCTATCTTCATGGGCTTTTTTCGGATGACCGGCAGAGGTCGGCCTGGTTGACACGGCTTGGCGGCGCGGTGTCGGTCCTGGACTATCACACCGGGGTGGACAATGTGCTCGACCGGCTGGCCGCCCATATGGAACGGCATCTCGATCTCGATGGATTGCTCACGCTTGCCAGATGATCCATGCCAGGAAGCCGAAAAGGCCGATAAAGAGCGCGTCCGCGACGCGGGCGAGCTTCAATGCGCGGCGGATATCGACTTGGGTGAGTTCCGAGCGCCCGCCTTCGCCCATAAAACGCGCCTCGATCATCTGTCCGCCATAGCTCCGCGGCCCCGCCAGCGCTATGCCGAGTGCGCCGGCCATCGCCGCTTCCGGCCAACCGGCATTCGGAGAGCGATGGTGGCGTGCGTCGCGGAAGATGGCCTTGATTGCATTCCGAGGCGAAGCCTTGTCGACGAAAAAGGCAGCCAGCACGAACAGAAAAGCGCTCAGCCGCGAGGCCGGCAGGTTAATGAGGTCGTCGAAACGTGCGGCCGCCCAGCCGAAGGCTTCGTGTCGCGGATTGCGGTGGCCGATCATGCTGTCGGCGGTATTGGCTGCCTTGTAGGCCGCGCCGCCCGCGAGGCCGCCGACGCCCATCCAGAAAGCCGGCGCCACCACGCCGTCGGAGAAATTCTCCGCCAGGCTTTCGATCGCCGCACGGCAGACGGCGGCCTCGTCGAGCTTTTCCGGATCGCGGCCGACGATCATCGAGACGGCCTTGCGCCCGGCGTCGAGCCCGCCATACTTCATCGCGTCGGCAACCGCTTCGACATGCTTTTCAAGGCTTTTCTGTGCCGGGAGGCTGGCGGCTATCAGAATCGGCAGGACCGCTCCCAGAGGGATCGTCAGAAGCCCGTATTCGATCACAAACGCCACGGCGATTGTCACGCCGAGCAGCGTCAACAGAGCAAGCACGCCCATGCGTTTGCGCGTATCGAAATCGTCGGCCTCGCGGTTCCAGCCGTTGTCGAGCCGGGATATCAGCCGGCCCATCCAGGTGACCGGGTGGCCGATCGTCCGGAAGAGCCAGTCCGGATAACCGAAGATGCGCTCTATGATCAGGGCGAAAAATGCGAGAAGGAACATGCCGGTGACTGCATCTGAGATTGGTGGTCCGATAGCGCATGGCGGCAATCTGTCCCGTGCACGGGCGCTGTTTCCGCACGCGCCTGAACCCTGGATCGATCTTTCCACCGGTATCAATCCTTATTCCTATCCGCATTCTCCCTTGCCCGACAATGCCTTTGCACGCCTGCCGGACCCCGCACTGGCAGAAAGGCTGAAGGCGATCGCAGCGGAAGCCTATGGCGCGCCCTCGGCTGCCCATGTGGCGGCGGGGCCGGGCACGCAGATCCTGTTGCCGATCCTTGCGAGCCTGCTTGGGCAAGGTAAGGCTACGATCCTTTCGCCGACCTATGCCGAACACGCCCGCGCAGCGCGGATGGCCGGTTTTGAGGTGACCGAAACGGACGATCTGGATCGGCTGGCTTCTGCAGATCTCGCCGTTATCGTCAATCCCAACAATCCGACCGGCCGAATCGTCCCGAAGAGTGATCTTCTGGCGCTTGCAGCCATCATGCGAGCAAAAGGCGGATTGCTGGTCGTCGATGAAGCCTTCGTTGACGTCTCGGAAGCGGCGAGCGCAGCGGATGCGGTCGATGCCGGCGGACTTATCGCGCTGCGGTCCTTCGGCAAGTTTTACGGCATGGCGGGCCTGAGGCTCGGATTTGCGATCTCTCGTCCGGATATCGCCCGAAGGATCGAGGACCAGCTCGGCCCTTGGGCCGTTTCCGGTCCGGCGTTGCATATCGCCAGCGAAGCGCTGGCCGACGGTTGGTGGCAGGCGATGATGCGACAACGATTGCGCGATGATGCCGCGAATCTTGATATCTTCCTGATCGGCGCTGGCATTCCAGTCTTCGGCGGTACATCGCTATTCCGCTTCGTTCGGGACGCGCGCGCGCAGGCGATTTTCCAGCATTTGGGGGAGCGCGGCATCGTCACCCGCCGCTTCGAAGAACGGCCGGCTGATCTCAGGATAGGGCTTCCCGACAAAAATGGCTGGCCAAGACTGGAAGACGCTCTGAAAACTATTTAGCCGGCGAATCGAATTTGTCGCGCCATGCGGCCCGTGCGTTCGGCACGGGTAAGGCGGTTGCCTCATAGACGCCGCGGGCCACGGCTCGGGCCGTCACGATTGTCGTCAGGTGGCAGAGTTCGGCAAAGGCCGCCATGTCGTCCAGCGGTTTTGCCCCCGTCGCGGCGGAAAAGATCGTATCGCCATCGCCTGGCAGGTGCGCCGGCAGAACAGCGCGTGCCAATCCGTCATGCGCCATGATCGAAAGCCGATGCGCCTGCGCTTTCGTCAGGAAGGCATCGGTCACGACGACGCCGATCGTCGTGGCCTTCAGGTTGACGCCTTTAAGCCGCAGGGCCGAATGGCTTTCGGTGAACTTTTGCGGCAGGCCGAAGCCACCGAATTCCTCGTCCTGCTCAAATGGAGCTGCCCAGAAATGCGGGCCTTCGGCGACAGTCGCCGAACCCATGGCGTTAACCGCGAGCAGGGCTGCGATCGTGTGGCCGGCTGTCGTCCTTGCGCTCGCCGAACCGAGCCCACCTTTGAATGTCGCAGTCGTGGCGCCGGTGCCTGCTCCTACAGTTCCGAGCGCAAAAGCGCCTTTCGCAGTGGCCTTGAAGGCATCGTAGCCCATCTCCCGATAGGGCGAGTGAAGTCCCCAGTCCTTGTTGCCGCCGTTCAGGAGATCCATCAGGATTGCCTGCGGTACGATCGGTACACGGACGTTGCCGACTTGGAAGCCACGGCCGATTTCACGAAGCCCCGCCTGCACTCCGCCCGCGGCGTCCAGTCCGAAGGCCGAACCGCCGGACAGCACGAAGGCGTCGACCGCCTGCACGGTCATCGACGGGTCGAGCAGTGCAGTATCCCGGCCGCCCGGCGCGCCACCGAGCACCGAGCCGGAAGCGACCGCCGGTTCATCGAAGACGATCGCCGTCACGCCCGAACCCAGTGCGGGATCGGTGGCATGGCCGACGGCGACGCCTTCGATGTCGGTCAAGAGGTTCAGCGGCCCGATCATAGGCTTCATTCGATGTCGAACTTGACGCCCTGCGCCAGCGGCAGGGTGCGGCCATAGTTCAGCGTGTTGGTGGCGCGGCGCATATAGGCCTTCCACGCATCGGAGCCGGATTCGCGGCCGCCGCCGGTTTCTTTTTCACCACCGAAGGCACCGCCGATCTCGGCGCCCGAAGGACCGATATTGACGTTGGCGATGCCGCAATCCGAACCGCGTGCGGAGACGAAGGTCTCGGCCTCACGCATGTCATTGGTGAAGATCGAGGAGGAGAGGCCCTGCGGCACATCGTTATGCAGGTCCAGTGCCTCTTCGAAACTCGAATATTTCATCACATAGAGAATCGGCGCGAAAGTCTCGTCCTTGACCGGACCCGTCTGGGCCGGCATTTCGACAATCGCGGGGCGGACATAATAGGCGTCGGCCGCCTCGTTCCCAAGCACGCGCTCGCCTCCGGTCACCTTGCCGCCTTCGGATTTCGCTGCTTCTAGGGCTTTCTGCATCTTCTCGTAGGCCGCCTTGTCGATCAGCGGGCCGACAAGTGTGCCGTTCTCCAGCGGGCTGCCGATCGTAACGGACTGATAGGCCTTCGTCAGGCGAGGCACCAGCGCGTCGTAGACGCTTTCATGCACGAAGAGACGGCGCAGCGTCGTGCAGCGCTGGCCGGCCGTGCCCATGGCAGCGAAAGCGACGCCGCGGAGCGTGAGGTCGAGATCGGCCGTCGGGGCGACGATAGCGGCATTGTTGCCGCCGAGTTCGAGGATCGAGCGGGCGAAACGCTGTGCCAGCCGCAGGCCGACCGTGCGGCCCATAGCGGTCGAGCCGGTGGCGGAGACGAGCGGCACTTTCTTGTGGTCGACGAGAATCTCGCCGATCTCGCGGCCGCCGATCAGAAGGGTCGAAAGGTTCTTCGGCGCGGTGTAGCCTTCGGCGACATAGCGGGTCAGCGCCCTGTCGAAGATCGCCTGGGTGGCGAGCGCCGTCAACGGTGTCTTCTCCGACGGTTTCCAGATGGTGGAGTTGCCGCAGACGATGGCGAGCGCCGCGTTCCAGGACCAGACGGCGACGGGGAAGTTAAAGGCGGAAATGATGCCGATCGCGCCCAGCGGATGCCAGGTTTCCATCATGCGGTGGTCGGCGCGTTCGGTGGCGATGGTGAGGCCGTAGAGCTGGCGGGAGAGGCCGACCGCGAAATCGCAGATGTCGATCATTTCCTGCACTTCGCCCAGGCCTTCGGAAGTCACCTTGCCCACTTCGATCGAAACCAGCCGGCCCAGCGCGGTCTTGGCTGCGCGCAATTCCTCGCCGAGGAGACGTATCAGCTCGCCGCGCTTCGGAGCCGGCACCAGCCGCCATTCGAGGAAAGCCTCATGGGCGGCTTCGATGGCTTGTCTTGCGCCGGCAGGTGTCTCTTCCGGCAGCTTGCCGATTTCGGCGCCGGTGATCGGCGAACGGACGGCAAGGGTGCCGCCGGTATAATTTTCGGCTTTCACGCCGAGATCGCCCAGGATGGCTTTCACCTCGGCAGCGAGATCGAGAGTGGCAAGGGTCATGTCAGTCTCCGGAATCGAATTTCGGTCAATCTTAGAAATCGGCGGCGGTTTAGCAATCAGAACCGTTCGCCGGCGAAATGGGCGATTTGCGCGCCCGCCTCGTAATAGGCTTCCTTCAGCGCGCGAAAGCCCGGTTCTTTCGGCTCCGTCAGCGGCAGCGGGAGGTCGGCTTCGGAAACCTCGCCGAGAATATGCCGGGCAAGCAGCTTTCCGAAGGTGGTGCCGGGCGCGATGCCGCGGCCATTGTAGCCGGAAAAACCGATCACGTTGCGGCCGAATTTGTGGAAGCGCGGCAGCGCGTTGTCGGTCATGCCAATCTGTCCGTACCATTCCGCCTCGAACTCCACCTCGCCAATCTGCGGGAAGAGGCGAGCGAGCGAACGCTTCGCCCATGCCTTGTGAACGGCGATGCCGGTGCCGCGCAGCGCGCCGACCGAGCCGAAGACCAGCCGGCCGGCCTGATCCATGCGGAAGGAGGAGAGGATTTCCCTGGTGTCCCAGCAGCCTTCGCGGCCGGGCAGAATGGAGCGGCGAAGATTGTCGCTGAGTGGCGTGGTAGCGAGATTGAAATAGGGCAGATGCACCTGCTCACGGCGCACCTGTTCCCAGGGGCCGGTGCTGTAGGCGTCGGTCGCCACGATGATCCAATCGGCGGATACCTCACCCCGTTCAGTCTTTAGGATCTTCCTGCCGTTCGCCTCGCCGGTATTGATAACGGCGCTGCCGGTATGGAGCTTCGCACCGGCTTTCACCGCCGCATGCGCCAATCCCCGTGCATAGGCGAGCGGTTGCAGCGTGCCGGCGCGCATATCAAGGAGCGATCCGGCATAGGCTTTCGTGCCGATGCGCCGTTCCGTCTCGGTAGCATCGAGCAGGATCACCGGCGCGCCGCGTTTCTGCCATTGCCGGGCGCGTTCCTCCAGCTCCTTCATTCCTTCCGGCCCCACGGCGCAATGCAATGTACCGTTCTTTTCCAGTTCGCAGGCGATGCCGTGCCTCTCGATCAGGTCCCGAACGAGGTAGGGACCGTCGCCAAGCAGTTCGAGCGCCCTGTCGCCATAGGCAGGCCCGAGTTCCTTCAAAAAGTCATCCGGCATGACCCACATGCCGGCATTGATGAGGCCGACATTGCGACCCGCACCGCCAAAACCGATCTCGGTTGCCTCAAGCAGCCGGACATTCACTCCGGCCTCGGCCAGATGCAGCGCAGCAGAGAGGCCGGTATAGCCGCCACCGACAATCGCCACGTCGGTGGAAACGGCTTCTTCCAGCCGCGGCGCAAGTGGAGGCGGGGGCGCGGTCTTTTCCCAGAGGCCGTGAGAGCGGGGATCGTTGAGCATGATGGATTGTCCGGAGGCGTCACTCACTCTCTCTTTACAGAGAGCTGTTATCGATGAATATCGACATGTTCTCAACAGGTCATTCGCTGGAGGAATGACATGCTGCCGCCCCGGCGCTTCCTTCCCTCGTTTTCGCTGCTTTCGGCCTTTGAAGCAGCAGCGCGCACCGGCAGCGTCACGGCGGCGGCGAACGAACTCGGCCTCACCCAGAGTGCCGTCAGCCGCCAGATCTCGGCCTTGGAAAATCAGCTCGGCGTGGCGCTTTTCCTGCGCGAACGGCAGACGATCCGGCTGACGCTCGCAGGCGACGGCTATGCCCGCGAGGTGCGGGAGGCGTTGAGACGCATTTCCAATGCCTCGCTCAATCTCAAGGCCAACCCTTCCGGCGGAACGCTGAACCTCGCCATCCTGCCGTTCTTCGGTACGCGCTGGCTGACGCCCCGGATCAAGCATTTTCTCGACGCGCATCCGGGCATTGTCGTGAATCTCATTACCCGGCTGGAGCCGTTCGATTTTCGCTTCGATACGCTCGATGCTGCCATCCATTTCGGCGCGGCCCGCTGGCCGGGCGCGGCGCTCACCTTCCTGATGGAAGAAGAAGTGCTGCCGGCCTGCAGCCCTGATTTCAAGATGCGGCATAATCTGAAAGCTCCGGCGGATGTGCTGAAGGCGCCGCTCCTGCATCTCAATACGCGGCCGGATGCCTGGGAGCTGTGGTTCACGAGAAACAAGGTCCCGTTCGATGCGCTGCATGGCATGCTGCTCGACCAGTTCATGACCATGGTCGAAGCGGCCGCCGCGGGGCTTGGCGCAGCGCTCCTGCCGCGTTTCCTGATCAGCCGGGAACTGGATCAGGGGCTGCTGGTACCGGCTGTGGAAGGACAGGTCATGGAAACCGGGCAATACCATCTTGCCTATCCGCCCGATCGCGCCACTTATCCGCCGCTTGCTGCCTTCCGGGATTGGATCGTCCAGGAGGTCGAGCAGGATATGCTTGCGAACGGCGGACGCATCGGCCAATAGTCGGGTATGTCCATCATTGATCGCGCAGGCGATCCGACCGACGGGAAGACGTCCATGAAACCCATTTTCGTCCAGCTTCGCTGCAAGCCCGGCAAGACCTATGAAGTCGCCGATGCCATCTACAAGACCGAACTCGTTTCCGAACTCTATTCGACCAGCGGCGATTGGGACCTGCTTCTGAAGATCTACATCAAGGACAGTGACGAGATCGGCCGGTTCGTCAACGAAAAGATCGCATCCATTCCCGGCATCGAACGTTCGCTTACGACGATCACCTTCACTGCTTTCTGATAGGGAAACGAAAAAGCCGCCCGAAGGCGGCTTTTTGCGGAAATATCAATAGGATCTCAGACATGTGCCGTTGGCGCCAAGTTGCGCGAACGGACAAGATCGCGAATCGCGAGGCGCACTTCGTCCGCAGAATTGAATCGCTGCTCATCGAGATCGATGACGTGAAATTTCACGGCGATGAACTTCAGCCGATCCTCATCCGGAATGACGATACCGACGGGTTCCCCGCCGAACTCAATAACTTGCTTCTGCATGGCAGACTCCCGCAGTGGCTGCTTAAATACAGCTCTGGCGAATGAAAATTTTCAGGAACGATTGAACCGAAAGCGTTACATTCGACAGCACGGAAGGGAGCGGCGATCCGTGCCGATCATTTTGGACGCACCTTCACCCAAGGCGGCGACGAAAACAGGTATAAGCATGTCACTCTCCCTTTTGGTGTTGCGTGAAAAACCGATCAGGCTCAACCGACCGGATGATGACTGACTGTAGGTGAGTCCCACAGCGCTATCAACAAAAATCAGTGTAACTAGAATTTTTTTCCGACTCATGACAGGAAAAGGGCGGAATTGTGAAATTTCATTCGCAAGTCCACGGCCATCGTCCGTCACGGTTTAAATAGGGAGCCTTCCGGCTCACGCAAGAACCGGGTGCAGGAATTTCCGGTCTGCGAAAGGCTCAACTTTCCGAGAGGAGCGCCTTCAGACGGGCAACCAGGAGATCGGCACTTTCGCGGCTGAAGCACAGCGGCGGCGCTATCACGAGTTCGTCGCGACCGTTCGAAGCGATCAGAATGCCGTCTTTTCTCAAGCCTTGGCGGATTGCCTTGGCCTTGGTGTCATCCTCGAATACAAGGGCCAGGCACAACCCCATGCCGTGCACCGCGCGAATCGCCGGATGACGGGCGGCGAGTTCCTGCAGCGCCGATTTCAGATGATCGCCGACAAGCCGGGCGTTTTCGCGAAGCGCCTCTTGCTCGCTGATCTCGACAGCCGTTGCGGCCGTCGTGCAGGCGAGCGGACTGACCCGGCCCGCCGTGAGTTCCAGGGACGCGGCGATCGACTCGCGCATGAAAAGAACCGCGATATCTTCTCCGGGAAGGCCGGCAATGACGAGGTCGGGCCGGAGGCCGGATGCTTCAAAACCCCAAGCATGGTGGCCCAACCTTCCCCAGCCCGTGCTGGTCTCATCGATGACGAGGAGGCCTTCGTTGCGGGCCAGTGCGTTCAATATTTCCGAGAGGCTGTCGGCCGGATGGGGAAAGCCGGTCAGCAGCAGCCCGGCCTTGCCGTCCTCTCCCAGCGCCGCCGCGGCTTCTTCCCTGCTGTTGGTACAAAGGACCATCGCATCGTCAGCGACCTTCGGCACCAGGCCGACGACACCGACGATGTCGCGCCTGCCGGTATGGGCACGGGCTACGTTCAGAGCGTGATCGAGCGCATCGCGATGGCTGGGCAGAACAAGCACGGTCGCGAGCCCTTCAGGCGCCAGATCCTCAAGGCGCTGGGAGAGATGCTGTTCTGCTTCCGACGGGCCGGAGGGCGGGGTGTTCAGCAGCAGGAGCTGCCGGTAGGCTGCGGCCGCGATGCCCGGATGACCGTGACCGATCAAAGGGGCGTTGCCGGTGAGGTCCAGCAGACTACGCCCGGTGCCATCGAAGAGATACTCCTTCCAGCCGCGGACGGGCCGGTCTGGATGCTTCGGGTCCGGCGCATCGGCATCGACGCCGAGCAAGGCCGCCGGGGACGGGCATAGATGGGACCATGTTCCCGCCTCGCCGGGAATACAGAAGTGCGGCGGCACAAGATCCGGATCGCGGCAGAAGCGCAGACGTACCCCGCCGACGGAATTTTCCGCCCCGGCAACCATTCCAAGCGGTTCGCCTGCCTCAAGCTTGGTCTCTTCGGCAATTTCGCATTCGAGTCCTTCGACATGCAGTGTCAGCTCGCGACCGGCAAAGACAAGCCGCGTGCCGGCGCGCTTCACCGTTCCCGTGAAAGGTGCCACCGCTGTCGTCCCGGTCGGTACGCAGGCGTCGATATGGAGCGCGAAGCTCTCCGGTTCCTGCAGAGGGTCGGCTGAACTCTTCGAAAGGCGATATTCGCCGTAACGCGTGCTTCCACGGCCGGTTTCCCACGCGACGCGTGCCAGCAGTTTCCAATCGTTTTCCGGATCGGTCCAGTTACCGCCATAAAGCAGCGGGCTTGTGACGCTGAGGTCGACGAGCCGGAGCGTATCCGGATCGATGTCCGGCAGAAGGCGGCCGATCTCCGGCAGAGGTTTCGTCATCTTCGTCACATCGAGGATGGCTGCGAACATCCATGCTGGGGAGACGGTGGTCGCCGCATGGAGAACGGCGCGGCGGCTTTCCGCATCCTCTTGCACCTGTTGATCGTCCGGGGATTGCACCCGCCTATTCTCGGCTTTGGCTGAAAGGATTCCGGTCCGGGCGACGATGAGCGGCCAGAGCGCCTCAAGCTCTGCGAGCGTCAGTGGATAGATGTCATGATAGGCGCGGATTGCCGGCAGGAGGGCAGAGGAGTCACCGTCGCGGTTTGCGAGCATATAGGCGCAGCTATTGGCGAGGCCGGCGACGAGCCAGCCGTTGGAAAGACCGGTGAAGTCCGTCAGACCTGTCGGAAGCCAGATGCCATCGGTCACCTCGCCGATGACGGCATCGGCGTCGAGGTTCTGATGTGTGACAGCGGTGCGCAAACCCGGAGCGAGCGGCTGTATGCGCCGCAATGCCGTCACCATGGCCTTGGCGATGATGTCGCGTGTCTCCTGGTCGGCGACTGCGGACAAGAGCGATACAGTCTGCGGACCTGCCTTGCGCAGGTCGCTTTCCGGCTCCTGTTCCAGAATCGAATGTTCGAAATCTTCGAGGCTCTTTGCAAGCGAGGCGGACATCGCACCGAAGGCAGCAATCGCCTCGTCCGACAGTTTCTCGTCTGCCTGTGGTGAGGTGCCATCGAGAAAGGTCAGGAGGCGGATGCGTCGATCCTCGCCGGCAAGCGGCAGGACGATCGTGTCGTTCCCATCCTTGGTAGACACGGGCTCGGGAACACGCGGCCCGTCCGGCTCGCGCAGGATATGGCGCATCAGGGCATGTTCGGTCTCGATCTTATCGAGAGGCCAGTCGGCGGGTGCCACCTTCAGGAGGTAGCGCATGTGGCCGTTGTCGATCAGAAAGTAAGGGTTCTTCCGCCCCTCGATCGGAAAAACCTGTCCTGAAAGCCCATATTGCTCGCGGAGGATCTCCTCCACCGCATCGATCGACGGACCGGTTGACGAAACATCGATGAGGTCGGACATGACGTCGGACATGAACCTCTCCGGAAATGGCGCTTCCGAAGAGGATAGTGCGGCAGAACCGCACGTCCATAGGGCTTTACCCGAGCTTATCCCATGCGCTCGGATGCATAGGAGCCTGGGCTTGGCGGGAAGACGACGGTGCGGTTGCCGTTGATGAAGGTGCGGTGGTGGATATGCGCATGGATGGCGCGGGCCAGTACCTGGCTTTCGACGTCCCGGCCGAGCGACACATAGTCGTCCGGTGACTGCGCATGGGTGATGCGCACCGTGTCCTGCTCGATGATCGGACCTTCGTCGAGATCGGCGGTGACATAATGGGCCGTCGCGCCGATCAGCTTCACGCCGCGCTGGTAGGCCTGCTTATAAGGGTTGGCGCCCTTGAAGGACGGCAGGAAGGAATGGTGGATGTTGATGATCCTGCCCGACATCTTGCTGCACAGACTGTCCGAAAGCACCTGCATGTAGCGGGCGAGTACGATCAGCTCGGTGCCGCTCGACTCGACCACGTCCATCAACTGCGCTTCCGCCTGCGGCTTGTTCTCCTTCGTCACCTTGATGTGGTGGAAGGGGATGTCGTTGTTGACCACCAGTTTCTGGTAGTCGAAATGGTTCGACACGACGCCGACGATGTCGATCGGCAGCGCGCCGATCTTCCAGCGGTAGAGCAGGTCGTTGAGGCAATGGCCGAAGCGGGAGACCATCAGCAGCACCTTCATGCGGTCCTCGGCATCGAAGATGTCCCAGCCCATCGCGAACCTGTCGGCAACCGATTTGAACTCCTCGACAAGGGCCGGCCGTTCAGCCCCCTCTTCGGAAAGGAAACTGACGCGCATGAAGAACTTGCCGGTGTCGAGGTCGTCGAACTGTGAACTGTCGATGATGTTGCAACCCTTTTCCGCAAGGAAACCGGAAATCGCAGCAACAATCCCACGCGTGGATCTGCAGGTGACCGTCAGGACATAGTTCTTCATCTAAAATCTCCCTCCTCCGTCATCGGTGGCCAATTCGTGTATACACAAAGACGGCGCAGGACAATACCCAGCCCAGAATGAAAGGGAAAAGTGCCCAAATGAGCTGATGCTCGATGTCTTTGTGTGTACAGAAGCCACTTCATCCGTTCCATGTCTCGGCTTTTTTCATAAGCGTTTTTCATAACGCTGACCTTAGGGACAGCCGATCAAAATTCCATTCCCTTTGCGCCGTCCGAGCGCGTATTGTCGCCGCCCGGACGTATTCGGAGAGCTGTTGACTGTGCTGAGGCTACGGATGCCTGCTCGACAGCCTCTTTTCGGCACATTCCGTCGGTAATCGATAAAATTGCAAGAAATTCCTTAAGGCTTCGCGAGGGAGGTTCAGCGTATTGCTGCCGGCAGTGATTCAATTACCGGCACGACCATGACGGACGCTCGACTGAAATCCCGACTTGTTCGGGAAGCATCAGGTCTCATTCCACGCCCGGCCTCCGAGCCGCTGACCTTCGGCGGCACGATCGGGCTTTTCGCGCCTGCTTGCGCCGGCACCAAGCCGTCCGGTCTCGCCGTGCTCTTCGCCAGCCCCTGGGGATTGGAGGAAATGTGCACGCGCAAGTTCTGGCGGATCATCTCCGAAAAGCTTGCCGATCGCGGTATCCCCAGTCTTCGCTTCGACTATCCCGGCACGGGTGACGCGCTGGATGGCGTGGATTTCAAGAATGGTCTTGGCGTCTGGTCCGACAGCCTCGTCGCGGCGAGCACTCATCTGAAGGCTCTTTCCGGCTGCGAGCGCATTGCCGTCGTTTCGCAAGGTCTTGGTGCAGTCGTCGCCGCGAAGGCCGCTGAAAAGATCGAAGGTCTCGAAGCCATTGCCTATCTTGCGCCGGTCGTGTCCGGTCGGTTGCATGTCCGCGAACTTGCCGTCTGGTCCAGGGTGGTGGACGAGAATCTGGGCCTTCCCGAGGAGCAGCGACAGAAGGCGGGCGTCTCGATTGCATCGTTGACGATGCCGGCCGAGGTCGCCGAGGAGGTTCGCAAGGTCAATCTGATGACGGCTGACCGGGTGCCGGCCCTGCGCACACTGGTTGTCGGAAGGGCTGATCGGCCTGGGGACCACGACTTTGCGACTCATCTTCGCGGGCTCGGCGCCGATGTGATCGAGCAGGTATTCCAGGGTTACGAGAGACTGGTCTCCAATCCGGCGATTTCTAAACTACCGCTGCCGGTTGCGGAGAACCTGGTCGACTGGATCGCCGCGCTTCCTGTCGAGCCGCATTCCGTCAGAGAAAGCCAAAGGCCGGCAATTGTTCCGCTTGCCGGCGACCGCTTTGCCGAAACGCCCGTCCGGTTCGGCTCCAACAGCCGGCTATCCGGGGTTCTTTGCGAGCCGCTGCACGGGCGTGCGGGCGCGACGGTACTCTTTCTCACCTCGGCCTATGACCGGCATGCCGGCTGGGGGCGCACGACCGTAACAATGGCGCGGGCGCTTGCCCGGTCGGGTATCGCGTCATTGCGTTTCGATACTGCCGGTGCGGGCGACAGCCCGCCCGTGTCCGGACGGCCGGAACAGGTGCTCTATCATTCAAGCCAGAATGCCGATGTATCGGAAGCGATCGATTTCCTCGAAGCCCGCAGGTTGACGCCGGTGGTGACATCCGGCCGCTGCAGCGGCGCCTATCTCGGTTTCCAGGCATCGCTTGTCGAGCCGCGTATCGCCGGCAATGTCTCGGTCAATCCGGCCGTCTTCCGCTGGCGTCCCGGCCGGTCGGTCGAGGATGCGATCATCAACGGTACGCGCAGCCTCGACGATTACGGCAAGCGCGCCCTCAGGATAGAGACGTTCAAGCGGATTTTGAAGGGCGAGGTCGATGTCCTCGCCGCAGTCCGCAACATCGTCAACGGTATCGGCAGCCGGATCAGGAACAAGCTCCTGCACGTTTTCTGCGCCGTTCTCCCCGAGGGGCGGGCGATCTATGGCGCTTTTCGTGCGCTTCACCAGCGTGGCATGCCGGTTTCACTGATCTACAGCGAGAACGATCTTGGCCTCGAACAATACGATTTCTATTTCGGTCGTGACGGGTCGGGTCTCTCGCGCTTCCCGAATGTATCGTCGACGATCATTCCTGACGCGGATCACAACCTGACGCCGGATCACGCGCGCGAGATTTATCTCGACACGTTGAGGAAGATGGCTTTTCGCTTCGCTCCGGCGGTCGATACCAACCACTCAGAAACGCGCGACGCGGTTGCTGCCGAGTGAGCGGACCGTGCCGCCCGGCCGCCCGGCGGCTCCGGGCAAGGCTTCAAGCTGCACCCGTTTCGGTGCGTTCGGCGCAAGATGGAACCAGTTGTCGCCGGTACGGCAGCCCAGGGCATCGATACTGACCGACTGTGCAAAACAATCCGTCGAAAGCTGCAGCCAGAAGGCACCGTCATCCTCCTCCAGCGATACTGAAATGCCGGCATCATGCAGCGCCTTCGTGCGTCCCAGCGGAAAATGAAAGGCCTCGGCGATCAATTCGCTTGTTTCGGCATGCTTGAGCCGGGCAACGGTCACATCATGGGAGGGCGGGCCGAAACGATAGGCATAATTGGCATCGAAGAAAGCGCCGAAGAGATCGACACAGGCAAGGCTTTCGCTGCCGCGGGCGGGGAGTGTCAGTTCACGGCGGCCGGAAACCACCGGTATCCTGCCGTCGCGCAGGCAGGTGACTTCGAGCACGACCGGCAGGGTATACGCGGTTTCGTTCAACAGGTGCAGGTCCAGCCCGTTGGTGCCCTCGTCGGTGAACATGATCTGTACCGGCCGGAAGGCGCGCTTCAACGCATGCCAGGCGGGTTTCGGCTTGCCATCGGCGCCGACAACGCCCCAACCCGGTCCGCGCATGACATCCTGAAAGGTAAAGATGAGCGCGCCGTCGCAGGTGGAACCCGGCCGTCGCCATTCGGCAAAGGTCGCCTCCATCACTTCGCCCGTGACGGCGCGGGAGAGTGCCAGATAGCGATCGAAGTCATCGCACCGGAGCTTTTGCGGATCGACGCCGTAAAGCTCGCAAAGATAATGGTCGCGTATATCCTCGAAATCCCAGTCGGCGCCGGCATCGCGCGGAATGCCGGCCCTGCTGCCCTGGAGCGTTTCCGTGGCGGAAAGATTGGAGAAGGCGAGGCATTCGGCCGCGAAACGGACATTTGCCCGGCGCGCATCTTCAAGCGGGCGCTTGTAGGCACCGACGCCGTAATAGTGCGCCACGCCCGCATTGGGAAAGAAGGGCAGTGCGCCGTCGGACGGAGAATTGGCGACATAGGGCAGGTCGGGTCTATGTTTGCCGGCGAGGCCTGCCAGGGTTTCCTCGCAAAGCGGGCCTTTCCAGATGCGCTCGGGCAGTCCCAGCATCGCACCCTGCTGATAGATTTCGCTGCCGCCACAGAGGACCACGAGCGACGGCGACACCTGCGTCGCAGCCAGGAATTGCTCCACTTCCTTTTTCACGTGAATCACAAAATCCGGATCGGCAGCCGGATAATCGAAATTGGCGAACATGAAGTCCTGCCAGACCATCAATCCCAATTCGTCGCAAAGCGCGAAGAAATCCGGGCTTTCGTAGGTGGCGATACCGGGAATGCGGATCATGTTCATGCCCGCGTCCTTGGCGAGCCTGAGCCAAGGCTCATAGCTTTCGCGGTCGCCCGGCAGTTTCACGATATCCGCAGACGTCCAGACCGCGCCGCGGCAGAAGATTTTCTCTCCATTGACGATCAGTGCGAAGTCGTTGCCGTCTTCGCCGCGATCGACGGAAACAGTCCGGAAACCGGTCCGGGCAAGCGGAAATCTCTCGCCGTCGATGCGCAGCACTATGTCATAGAGGTTCGGCTCGCCATGCGTGTGTGGCCACCAGGGCTTTATGCCGGGCAGGCGTAGTTCGGCGGAATATTTTCCTTCAGCGAACACGAAGGATGCTTCCCGGCCGTCGCAGACCAGGCGGAAATTATGCGCCAGGCCCTCGTAAGCAAAGCTGACTTTGAGAACGCCTTCGCCATCCCGGAGCCCAGCTGAGAAACCGAGGTCGGAAATCCGCGTCCTGCCCGGCCTGATCAATGAAACCGGCCGCCAGGGGCCGACCGCCTGCACGTCCGGGCACCAGCCGGGCATGAAGCCGAGCGCAGTGGTACGGATCAGGCGAAGGCCCTGGTTGTTCATCAGCCGCGGCCGCCAGCGGGCGCGGGGACCGCTCTTTTCCAGATGCGGTTTCAGCGCCCGAAAACAGATCGATAGCGTTTCGCAGCCCGCGAGGTTCGCCGGTACGTCATGGCTCTCGAACATGCTTTGGGAAGACAGGATCAGTCGGTCGTCGAGGAAAACCTCGGCGACCGTCGCAAGACCGGCGAAGCGCAAAATTACAGGCCCCGGTGTTTCTCCCGCCAGAGAGCGGCGATACCAGATATCCTTGTCGAACAGCGGCGCGGGGTTGTCGCGGTCGAAACGCCCGGTCGCCTCCAAGGCCGCGGCCGCTGTGCCCGGCACGATTGCCGGAATGTCGTCGAACATGAACGGAAGCTCGCCCGGCAGCGTATGAGCACCGGGCTCGGTCACAACCAGCGACCAGCCTTCGTCAAGAAGACTGGTTTCAGCACCGATCAGCGAAAGAGTGCTCACGCCGCCTCGCGGTTCTCGGTTGCCGTCAGCGCCAGATCAGCCATCAGCACGTCCCAGGCCTCGATAGCCGGGTCGAGCGCGGTTGCCAGCGGCGAGAATTTCTTCCGGGTCACCGCGCGGGCAAGCTGGAACTGGGTCGATTTCGCGACTTCCGCGATCTTCAGCGCCTGTTGCCGGGCTTCCGCAAAGGCCCGACCGTTCAGCCAGGCAAGATGGCTGGCCAGCAGCTCGAAATTCGCACCGACCTGCCTCAGGGTGTTGAAGGCGTATTTGTGGAAGAAGCCGAAATCCCGCTCCGCCAGGCGCTCCACCTGCGCCGGGAAGACATCCGCGAAGGCGCGGATCGGGTTTTCATCCGGCCGGCGGGCGTAGTGATGGCGCAGCAGCTTCCACGCCGTTTCGCGGATATCCCGGATATCGGGGTAGGCAGCGGGAAACTTGGCAAATTCCGTGTAGGGCAGGAAGGGGAGTGCGTCAGTCCCGGCATCCATCTGGAACAGGCCTTCGAAATCCTCGCCGCCGAGCGTGAAGAAGCCGCCATTGTGGAAATAGTCGAGCTCGCGCTTTTCCAGGTCGAGCCGGTTGATCGCCACTGTCGTCTTGCCGTGTTCCTGGTGGTAGGTCACGCCGCGCGTATCCGGCAGGTAATAGCTGTCGAGTTCCATCAGCGCGAGCCTACCTCTGGCAATCTGCTCCGCTACATGCCGCTCCGGCCGGTCGAAGATCGCCAGCTCGGTTACCCGTATGCCGTAGAGCGTTTCAAGGTCCTCCAGCGGCACCTTGAAGAAGGTGAACTGGTCGCCCTCGAAATCCTGGGTCAAGGTAAAGCCCAGCATGGCTTCCGGCGGAAGGTTCTGTGCCGAAAGCACCTCGATCCAGAGATCGACATAGCAATTAGTTTCCGGCCACATGCGTTCCGCCGAGTGGAGCACATGCGGCATGTAGCTGGCCGGATCGAGGCCGGGGAAGACCGATGTCATGGCATCAGCCCCACAGGACGGCGCGAACGCTTTCCGGCCACGCCTTCACGTCGAGGCCGTGGGTGTGGAAGAGCGCCAGTGCGATGCGCTCCAGGCCGAAGCCGACGCAGGCGGTGTGCGCCGTCGAGCCGTCTTCCAGGTAGAGGCCCCATTTCGTGCCGAACGCGTCCTGATGGTAGTTGAAGCTCATGCAGGCGGTCGGTTTGGCGGTCGAGGTGATCGGGATCAGCAACTCGAACTTCAGGTTCTGATCGCGCTGGTTATTCACCAGCATTTTCCCCGCACGCCCGAAGAACGGATCGTTGGCCACGTCGATCGTCACGTCGAGACCGACCGACTTCATCATCTCGACGCCGCGGTCCATCCAGCGCTGGCGGAAGTCCGTCACATGCTGTTCGGTCCCCATGCAGACATATTCGCGCATGCGGAAAAGCTGCTGGCGGGCCGGATCTTTGGAAGGTTCGTGGCGGAAGCAATAGCTCTGCAGGTCGTAGAGGCCGCCGGATTTCGGCAGCTTGCCGCGGCGTGCGACCGTCGGGTAGAGCGGGTAGCAGGCGGCCGGCGTCAGTACGATATCGGTCGCCTCCTGGCCTTTGGTCCAGTCTTCGCCCACTTCCATGCATTTCAGGAGGCTCATGTGGTCGAGCTCGCTGCCGCAGAAGGAATGCACCGTGCCGGCAAGCTGCGGAAAGCTCTTCATATAGCCGCTGGTTTCGAAGAATTCGCGGTTCATGCCCGGCGGAAAGCGCATGGCCTCGGCGCCATCGGCGCCGCCCACGCTGTCGATCAGTCGCTCGAAAGCGGCGATGACGTCCTCGAACTGGCCGCTTCGGCCGTAAAGACCGTCGACGCCGGTCTCGATCAGAAGGCCTGCATCGAACAGGCGGTCGAGAAAGGAAACTTGCATGTCCATTGGCTTCACCTCAATCAATTCATTTGAAGGGCAATTCATTTGACGAAGTGGGCGTCAGCCGAGAAGGCTGGTGTCCGGTTTCTGCACGAGCAACATGGTCGACGTGTTGCCGAGGATGCGGTCGTTGGAGATCATCAACTGGGCGGAATGGGCATCGCGCAGGTGCCTGCCGAGGCTGTAGGGCGTGCCGTTCTTGTAGCCCATGATGCCGCAGATGATCATCGCCTGGTTGATGATCGTCAGGATCGTCTCGGAGGAGGCGAGCTTGACGTTGTTCATGGCGATCGAGAACGCCATGGAGGAAAGCTGGTCCGGATCCGCCCGGGCATCCTCGTAGGCCCTGAGGCCCGAGAGGATGTTGGCCTTCAGGAGCTGCAGCAGGTTCGAGGCCTCGGCCAGCCGCAACGCGCCGGGCGGCTGCGAGCCGCCCGCCTTGCGGGCGGCGGCGCGCACGAAGGCCTGGGCGCGAAGCACCGCATCGGCGGCGATACCGTACCAGACGGCGCTCCACAGCAGGTGGGAGCTTGCGAGCATGGACTGTGCGGCGATTTCGGCGAAAGTCTTCGGGAAGACCTGTGCCGCGGGCGCCTCGCCCTTGAAGATGAAACCATCCGAGCAGGTGCCGCGCATGCCGAGCGTATCCCAGTCGACGGTCTTTTCGAGCGTATACTGGCTCTTCCTGAAGACGGTCATCACCTGGTCGCCCGGAGCCGCGTCCGCACGGGCGCGGGAGGTGACCATGATCGCGTCGGCGTGCTCCCCGTAGGAAATCACCGTCGCATCCTTGGTCAGCCGGCAGGTGTCGCCGTCGATCTCGATGGCGCAGATGGAATTGCGCAGGTTCCCGCCGATGCCGGCCTCCGTCGTCGCCGAGGCGACGAGAAGCTGGCGAGCGCAAAGCTCGCGCATGAAATCCCTGTGCCATTCGCTCTCGGCACCGTGCTCGACAAGGCTCGAAACCTTGATCTGGTGCATGGCGAAGACCATGGCGCTCGCGGCACAGGCCTGTCCCAGAATGGAGCAGATCTCCGCGAGCTCCTGCGTCGTTGCACTCTCGCCGCCGAAGGCTGCGGGGATCTGGATGCCGAGCAGGCGTTCGGCCTTCATGGCATCGACGGCTTCCTTCGGGAAGCGGCCTTCGCGGTCGACGGAATCGGCGAAATCGGCGGCCACCCTCGCCACGCGATGGGCGCGTGCGCCGAGGCTCATATCGGTTGCGACAGCGGCAAGGCTCATCACGCGGCCTCTTTGGCTTTCAGGATGTGGGATACCGTCTGCTCGATCGCCGAGATGCTGGCAAAGGACTTGCGGTTCAACAGGTTGTCCGGAAACTCGATGTCGAAGGCCTCTTCGAGGCCCAGCATGAGCTGCACGGATGCAAAGGAAGAAAGGCCCGCCGCATAAAGATCGGCGCCATCTTCCAGCTCGGTCACGGCGACCGGCAGATTGCCCAGTTTCGCCAGCAGTTCGCGAATGGTCTCGTTCATCTCGACGTCTCCCGATAATTGGAACTCAAGCGTTCATCGCTGGCGGGATGTTTAGGCCGGAAAGCATAAGATTCCGGTAAGAAACATGCTGAAAATCGGGCTGCGGGATTCGCTAAAATCCAACCGATCGGCATCTGTCCGAACTGACTTGACAGGAGGGCGGCTCCGGTTTCTGATGTCCGGATTCACCAGGGGGGTCCCGGCAAGGGGCTGAGATACTGCTGGGCAATACGGCTTTGCCGATTGTGGCGCAGTGACCCGTTGAACCTGATCCAGTTCATACTGGCGTAGGGACGGTGCGGACGCTCACGGCTCAATGGCGGGATTCCCGCTCCGGCTCAAGGCGTTCTTCCATCATTCCAGCACCGGACTGGGTCTCCAAACGTCAAACCTTGGAGCCTCAACCATGAATATCGCGACCACCAAGCTTACCCCGGTCGTCACCACCGGCCCGCTTCCCGCTTCGAAGAAGGTCCTGAAGCCCGGAGTCCTTCATCCCGACATCCGCGTGCCGATGCGCGAGATCGCGCTGCACCCGACCTCCGGCGAACCGCCGGTGACGGTCTATGACTCATCCGGCCCCTATACGGCCGAAGGTGCGACGATCAGCATTGAATCCGGCCTGCCGCGTCTTCGCGAAAGCTGGATCAAGGCCCGCGGCGACGTGGAGACCTATGAGGGACGCATCGTCAAGCCGGAGGACAACGGCTTTGTCACCGGCGATCGCCTGACGCCGGAATTCCCGGTTCGCAATGCGCCGTTGAAGGCGAAAGCGGGCCTGGCCGTCACCCAGCTCGCCTATGCGCGGGCCGGGATCATAACGCCGGAAATGGAGTTCATCGCGATCCGGGAAAATCTCGGACGGCAGGCTGCGAAAGAAGCACTTGCCCGCGATGGCGAAAGTTTTGGGGCGCACGTGCCAGACTTTGTGACGCCGGAATTCGTGCGCCAGGAAGTCGCCGCCGGCCGGGCGATCATCCCCGCCAATATCAACCATCCGGAGACCGAACCGATGATTATCGGCCGGAACTTCCTGGTGAAGATCAACGCCAATATCGGCAATTCGGCCGTCACCTCGTCGATGGCCGAAGAGGTCGAGAAAATGGTCTGGGCGATCCGCTGGGGCGCCGATACGGTCATGGACCTGTCGACCGGCCGCAACATCCATAACATCCGCGAATGGATCATCCGCAACTCGCCGGTCCCGATCGGCACGGTGCCGCTCTACCAGGCGCTCGAAAAGGTGAACGGCATTGCCGAGGATCTCACCTGGGAAGTTTTCCGCGACACGCTGATCGAGCAGGCCGAACAGGGCGTCGACTATTTCACCATCCATGCCGGCGTCCGGCTTGCCTACATTCCGCTCACCGTCGACCGCGTCACCGGCATCGTCTCGCGCGGCGGATCGATCATGGCCAAGTGGTGTCTGCATCACCACAAGGAGAGCTTTCTCTACGAGCACTTTGAAGAGATCTGCGACATCTGCCGCGCCTATGACGTCTCCTTCTCGCTCGGCGACGGGCTGCGCCCCGGCTCGATCGCCGACGCCAACGATGCGGCGCAGTTCGCGGAGCTGGAAACGCTCGGCGAATTGACGCAGATCGCCTGGGCGAAGGACTGCCAGGTGATGATTGAAGGCCCCGGCCATGTGCCGATGCACAAGATCAAGGAAAACATGGACAAGCAGCTGAAGGTCTGCGGCGAAGCGCCGTTCTATACGCTTGGGCCACTGACGACCGATATCGCGCCGGGCTATGACCACATCACGTCCGGCATTGGTGCGGCGATGATCGGCTGGTTCGGCACGGCCATGCTCTGCTACGTCACGCCGAAGGAACATCTCGGCCTGCCGGACCGCGACGACGTCAAGGTCGGCGTCGTCACCTACAAGATCGCCGCGCATGCGGCCGATCTTGCCAAAGGGCATCCCGCCGCTCGCATCCGCGACGATGCGCTGTCGCGCGCCCGGTTCGAGTTCCGCTGGGAGGACCAGTTCAACCTGTCGCTCGATCCGGAAACGGCGCGCAATTTCCATGACGAGACGCTGCCGAAGGAGGCACACAAGGTGGCGCATTTCTGCTCCATGTGCGGTCCGAAATTCTGCTCCATGCGGATTTCGCACGACATCCGTGCCGAAGCGCAGAAGGAGGGGCTGGAGGCGATGGCCGCGAAATACCGCGACGGCGGCGACCTCTACATGCCGGTCGGAAAGGATTGATGCATCAAAGCCTCCGCCGATCTTCCGGCGGAGGTATTCCTCATTGCTGTGCTTGACCTGAGGATTCAAGCACATGCCCGCTCCCCTCTTGGCCTCATTTAGCGTTTGCTGGGCAGCAGGCCGTCGATCTAACCGAAGCGGGCTTGTTTGAGGAAGCCGGTGCGT
This sequence comes from Rhizobium sp. YS-1r, assembly GCF_000757525.1. Taxonomy (NCBI): domain Bacteria; kingdom Pseudomonadati; phylum Pseudomonadota; class Alphaproteobacteria; order Hyphomicrobiales; family Rhizobiaceae; genus Rhizobium; species Rhizobium sp. YS-1r. The sequence goes on from NZ_JPYQ01000025.1 coordinate 213,823, forward strand.
CGATCCGATCTCCCCACTTGAGGGGAGGGCTATCGCATATGGGAATCGAGCATGCTGCCCGCTTCATCATTCCACGGAAGCCATAGCATGTTTATTATATGCAATTCCCCTGCACTTGAGGGGGAGATGCCCGGTAGGGCAGAGGGGGTGTGGTGAGGCAAATCAAGGCCTTGACCGAAGCCGGCAGAAAAAATCACTCCCTTTCGTCCCCGCCCTCTTGCGTCATGCCTAGAATTGTCCCGCTTCCGTCGCCGGAGTGTTTCGCGAGACGTTCGCGGGCAGGCGGGAGCCGGCGCTTCCATCGGAACCGTAACGTGCGGGAATGGTGGAAGAGGTGAAAGCCATGGAGCGCATGTCGAAAGGCGGTTGCTCCTATCAAGCCTCCCCCTGGCCGCCGGGTCAGGTTCGGTTGAGCCGTGCAAGTGGTGAGCCTGTCCCGAAAAGACGGGCGTGAACGAGACCACGCAGCGAGGCGATATGATCACCTGTAGGGGCCGGAAGCCCCGAGAGAACGCCGAAGACCACGCGAATGCGGAGCCACTTTATACAATTCCAATGAGGTTCCGCATTCGCGTGGGCTCTCCGAGATCTCAGGACACGGGCAGAATCGGTCGCGTGAAGGATGAGCCGTGTCATTTCGGAGGATAGATATGCTCCTCGCCGCGGAAATCGCTGACGGAGTAGCAGCCGCCTCGCCGGCGGATCGCGCTTTCGCCGATTGCCGCCTTGCCGTGGCCGCCCGGAATGTCGAGCACATAGGTCGGCTGGCAGAGGCCGGAGATTTTCCCACGCAAGGCCGAGACGATTTTCTGGCCTTCCTCAATGTCCAGCCGGAAATGGCCCGTGCCCGGCGCCAGATCGGGATGATGCAGGTAATAGGGTTTGACCCGCGCTTCGACGAAGGCTTTCATCAGCTCGCCCAGGACCGCCGGATCGTCGTTGACGCCGCGCAGAAGCACCGTCTGGCTTACCATCGGGAAACCTGCATCGACCAGCCGCGCGCAGGCGGCGCGGGCGGTCTGCGTCATCTCGCGCGGATGATTGGCATGCAGCGCCACATAGACCACCTTGCCGCTGCCCTTCAGCGCTTCGATCAGTTCCTCGTCCACGCGGTCCGGTTCGACAACCGGTACGCGGGTGTGGAAGCGCACGATCTTCACATGCGCAATGTCCGCAAGCCCCCGCATGATGGCGACAAGCCGGCGCGGCGAAAGCACCAGCGGGTCGCCGCCGGTGAGGATCACTTCCCAGATTTCCGGATGCTCGCGGATATAGGTGAGCGCGACGGCCAACTCTTCCGGCGAAAGCGTGCCGTCGCCCTCGGGACCGACCATTTCACGGCGGAAGCAGAAGCGGCAATAGACCGGGCAGATATGCACCGCCTTCAGGAGCACACGGTCCGGGTAGCGATGCACGATACCCTTGACGGGGCTGTGCGCGTGATCACCGATCGGGTCGGCGCGTTCGTCCGGCGTCGCGAGCAATTCGTCGGGATCGGGGACGAACTGCCGGGCAATCGGATCGTTCGGATCACCCCTGTCGATCAGCGATACAACGGTTGGCGTCAGCGCGATCGTGTAGCGGTCCGCAACGGCGCGGAGGCCGTCGAGCTTTCCGGGCTCGACCAGGCCGGCGGCCAGCAGCTCTTCCGGCGTTTTCAATGAGCGGGCTGCTGTCACGAAAAGACCTCCGCGACCGGCGCCCACATCACCTGTTCGACGCGGGAGGCACCCGTCGCCAGCATGGCGAGCCGGTCGAAACCCAGGGCCGCGCCGCTTGCATCCGGCATGGCCGCAAGTGCTGCGAGAAAATCCTCGTCGATCGGATAGCGCTCGCCATAGATGCGGGACTTCTCGGCCATCTCGTGCTCGAAGCGGCGGCGCTGTTCGCCGGCATCGGTCAGTTCGCCGAAGGCATTGGCAAGCTCGACACTGCAGGCATAGAGTTCGAAACGTTCCGCCACGCGCGGATCACGGGCGGAGGGGCGGGCGAGGGCCGCTTCCGAAACCGGGTATTCGCAAAGGATTGTCGCCCGGCTCTGTCCCAGATGCGGTTCGATCTTCTCCACCAGCACCTTGCTGAAGAGATCGGCCCAGGTGTCGTCTTCGGCAAAGCGAATTCCGGTCCGCTTCAAGCCAGCCGCCAGCAGATCGCGGTCGGTTTCGCCATTTGCGGCGACGGAGGCGAGGAGGTCGATGCCCGCATATCGTTCGAACGCCTCCGCGAGCGACAGGCGCTCTGGCTCGGCAAAGGGATCGACCTCCATGCCCCGGAAGATGAAACGATCCGTCCCGGTGGTCTCCGCGGCAAGCGCCAGCATGTCGGCGCAGTCGGCCATGAGCTGTTCATAGCTCTCGCCGGCGCGATACCATTCCAGCATGGTGAATTCCGGGTGATGCAAGGCCCCACGCTCGCGGTTACGGTAGACATGCGCAAAGGTGAAGATCCGCTTCTCGCCGGCCGCCAACAGCTTCTTGCAAGCGAATTCGGGCGAGGTGTGCAGGTAGATCGATGCCCGTGCGCCGTCGATCGCGATTGCCTCCGTGGCAAAAGCATGCAGATGTGTCTCGTTGCCTGGCGAGATCTGCAGCGTGGCCGTATCGACTTCGACGAAATCCCGTTCGCCGAAAAATCCGCGCAGCGCCGCCTGGATCGCATTGCGTCCCATCAGGAAGGGCCGGCGGTCCGCGTGGTTTGCCTGCGTCCACCAGGGCGAGCGGGATATGGCGGGTCTGGATGAGCTCATTTACGGCTTTCTTCGCCGGTTCTTCCCGGCAAGGCTTCCACTTTGCGCGGTTTTGGAGTAGTTCCGGCCGGAAAACAGATACTCGATCACGAGGGCCGTCTTGCGGGCTGGTTACCGCCCGGTCCTCTACGATGCATTTTCGGCAGTTACAAGCCAGTACGCACCATAAGGAATATCATGGTCAAGGTCATCGCCTCCTCCGTCCGCAAGGGCAACGTCCTCGAAGTCGACGGCAAGCTCTATGTCGTTCTCACCGCCCAGAACTTCCATCCCGGCAAGGGCACGCCCGTCACCCAGGTCGACATGCGCCGCATCGTCGACGGCGTGAAGGTGTCGGAGCGCTGGCGGACCACCGAGCAGGTCGAGCGCGCCTTCGTGGAAGACGTGAACTTCCAGTATCTCTACGAAGACGGCGAAGGCTTCCACTTCATGAACCCGGAGAGCTACGACCAGGTCGTGGTCGATGCGGAGACGATGGGCGATCAGAAAGCCTATCTTCAGGAAGGCATGACCTGCATCCTTTCCATGCATGAAGGTGTGGCGCTGGCTCTGCAGCTGCCGCGCCACGTCACGCTCGAGATTGTTGAAACCGAGCCGGTCGTGAAGGGTCAGACGGCCTCGTCGTCCTATAAGCCGGCCATTCTTTCCAACGGCGTCCGTACCATGGTCCCGCCGCATATCGATGCCGGCACCCGCGTGGTCATCGCGACGGAAGACAATTCCTACGTCGAACGCGCCAAGAGCTGATCGTCCCCGGCCCGTCGGCCCATGATAAAAACCTCCGGAGCGGCTGCTCCGGAGGTTTTTTGTTGGTGCGCCAGGCATGGCGCGTGGTGCGAGAGCACCGTTTGGCCG
>NZ_JPYQ01000026.1:0-1179 GCF_000757525.1 Rhizobium sp. YS-1r
GATCACTCGACGATGGATGCGACGATGCCGGCGCCGACGGTGCGGCCGCCTTCGCGGATGGCGAAGCGCAGCTTCTCTTCCATCGCGATCGGCACGATCAGCTCGACGTCGACCGTCACGTTGTCGCCCGGCATCACCATTTCCGTGCCTTCCGGCAGCGTCACGATGCCCGTCACGTCCGTCGTGCGGAAGTAGAACTGCGGACGGTAGTTGGTGAAGAACGGCGTATGACGGCCACCCTCTTCCTTCGTCAGGATGTAGGCTTCCGCCTTGAACTTCTTGTGCGGCTTCACAGAACCCGGCTTGCACAGAATCTGGCCGCGCTCGACGCCGTTGCGGTCGACACCACGCAGCAGCGCGCCGATGTTGTCACCGGCCTGGCCCTGATCGAGCAGCTTGCGGAACATCTCGACGCCCGTGCAGGTCGTCTTCGTCGTCGGACGGATGCCGACGATCTCGACTTCCTCACCGACCTTGATGATGCCACGCTCGACGCGGCCCGTCACAACCGTACCGCGGCCCGAGATCGAGAACACGTCTTCGATCGGCATCAGGAACGGCTGGTCGATCGGACGCTCCGGCGTCGGGATGTATGCGTCAACCGCAGCCATCAGCTCGCGGATCGCATCTTCGCCGATCTTCTTGTCGCTGTCTTCAAGCGCAGCAAGCGCCGAACCCTTGATGATCGGGATGTCGTCGCCCGGGAAGTCGTAGGACGACAGAAGTTCGCGAACTTCCAGCTCGACCAGCTCGAGAAGCTCGGCGTCGTCAACCTGGTCGACCTTGTTCAGGAACACAACGATCGCCGGAACGCCGACCTGGCGGGCCAGCAGGATGTGTTCGCGCGTCTGCGGCATCGGGCCGTCGGCAGCCGAAACAACCAGGATCGCGCCGTCCATCTGCGCAGCACCCGTGATCATGTTCTTAACATAGTCGGCGTGGCCGGGGCAGTCGACATGCGCATAGTGCCGCGCAGGCGTCTCGTATTCAACGTGCGCCGTCGAGATCGTGATCCCGCGAGCCTTCTCTTCCGGCGCGGCGTCGATCTGGTCATAAGCCTTGAACTCGCCGAAATACTTCGTAATCGCTGCCGTCAACGACGTCTTACCATGGTCAACGTGACCAATCGTGCCAATGTTGACGTGCGGCTTATTCCGCTCAAACTTGCTCTTTGCCATT
>NZ_JPYQ01000027.1:0-1804 GCF_000757525.1 Rhizobium sp. YS-1r
GTGCGCGCTTCGTAAAAGTTGGACAGTAATTCCGCTAAATCCCGGACAGCAGTTTCACTAACGTCCGGACAGATTGACGAGGTTGGTTCTCGGCAGCCTGGTTACCATCAGGGCTGATTGATTTCGCCGTTTTCCACCGCCGTCAAGAGGGGTGTGCCTTTTTGCTTCCGCATGCTGTCGCCCCGCAGCGTGATGCGGTGAGCATTGTGCACAATACGGTCTAGTATGGCGTCGGCGACCGTGCTGTCGGCAATAAGGTCGTGCCAGCTTGCCACGGGGACCTGAGCTGTGATCAGGGTCGATTTTCTTTGATAACGCTCCTCGACAATTTCGAAGAGGTGGAAGCGCTGCTGATCGGAGAGCGTATGTGTTCCAAAGTCGTCGAGGATGAGTAGCTGGACGCGGGTGAGCTTGTCGATGAGACGGGGAAGAGAGCCATCGAGGCGGGCAAGCGCTAGATCCTCGAACATGCGCGGCACGCGCACATAGAGCACGGAATGACCGAGCCTTGCGGCTTGCCTGCCGAAGGCACATGCCAGCCATGACTTGCCGGTGCCGGTGTGGCCGGTGATGATCAGGCCCTCATGGGCAGTGAGCCATTGCCCCTGGGCCAGCGCCATGGTGTTGCGTCGATCGAGACCGCGGGTGGCGGCGAAGTCGATATCTTCGATGCAGGCCTGGGCGAAGCGTAGTTTGGCGGAGGCGAGCCGGTTACGGATGCGCTTGTCGGCGCGCAGGGCGACTTCGCGGTCGAGCATCAGGCCGAGCCACTCATCGCGGCTGAGCTCATTGGTGCCGGACTGCTCGGTCAATTCGCGCCAGGCGGCGGCCATGCCCGTCAGCCCGAGGGCTTGCATCTGGTCGAGGGTGGGGTTTGTCAGCATCTTGCTTCCTTCACTGGTAGTAGAATCGGCCACGGATATTGGTATGGGCAGGCGTGGGGGCCGCGTGTTCAGCCTGCGGTCTTTCCCGGTCGAGGCCGGATTTGAGGATGGAGGCGACGGAGGAATAGGTGATGGCATTGATGGTGAGCGCCCGCTCACAGGCCGCATCGAGACGCTGTGATCCATAGCGTGATGCCAGCGACAGAATGCCCATGGCCGAGCGGTATCCCTGTTCCGGATGTGGCCTGTCGCGCATCATGCGTTCGACCAGGATGGCGGCATTGGGGCCGATCTGCGTCGCACGGCCGATCAGATTGGCCGGCGTGGTGTTGGCATAGCGCTGATGTGCCTTGGGCATATGGTCATTGACAGTGACGTGGCCGGAACGCTGGGAACGGCGAACATGGCTGGCGACGCGCTGGTGATCGTGGAAGATCTCGACCACCCGGTGGGTGAGCCGTACCTGCAGAGTGCATCCGATCAGCCGGTGCGGCACGGAGTAGAAGGTCTTGTCAACCTCGACATGATAGTCCGGATGAACCTTCGCCGACTTCCATTCCGCATATTCGAACGGCATCACTGGCAGGGGCTTCAAGGCTGCCCGCTCGATCTCCTCGAACAGTTCGCGGCGACTTTTGCCGACATGGCGCATCGGCCGGTTGTTCAGTTCCTCGAGCAAATCGGCAATCGCCGTGTTGAGGGCGGCAAGCGAAAAGAAGGTGCGGTTCCTGAGCCGTGCCAGAATCCAGCGTTCCACGATCAATACCGCGCCTTCGACCCGGCCTTTGTCGCGCGGTTTCCTGCTGCGTGTCGGCAGGATCGTCGTGTTGTAATGCTCCGCCATGGCGGCGAACGTCGCAGTCAACGTCGGCTCGAACCAAAGGGCCTTGGCCACCCCCGATTTGAGGTTGTCGCACACG
>NZ_JPYQ01000028.1:0-47183 GCF_000757525.1 Rhizobium sp. YS-1r
GTCTTATCCAATACCTTTGCTCAACGAGTCATAATCTCTGGGACGTCACACTAGCTCAAATCTCGAATAAAGCGTTACAGGGACACGCCATTTATTGGGGGCGCCGAACTCGAAGACAGAAAATCTCGTTCGACCGTCCGGACCGGCGAAATGGACAAAGAACTCGCTTATGCGGCCGGTTCGGGGTGCGCGGTCAGGGTTCGCTCGCCGTGGGAGCGATCCTTGCAAGGGTGCGAACCATTCCAAGGATACTGGCCCGCACGGGCATCGGAAGATCCTGGAAGGCGTCGATGAGGTGCTGCCCCTCCACCGTCGAAATATAGGCAAGCCGCGCTGCCCATTCCGGGCTCATGTGACTTCCCTCACCTGCCGCATTCGGCAACGCGCTAAAGAAGAACTCGACCGGAACCTCCAGAATGAGGCTGATCTCGTAAAGAGTTGACGAAGTTACGCGATTGGCGCCGGTTTCGTATTTCTGCACCTGTTGAAACGACATGCCCAATCGCTCAGCAAGTGCTCCCTGCGTCATGCCGAGGTGCGTTCGCCTTAAACGAATCTGCTGACCGATAAGCTGGTCGACGGTTCTCTCGCCAACCTCGGCCGGCAGACCTGTCGATGGGCACTGCGCCCGACGAGCGACTGCATATGTCATGGCAACTCCCTCCAGGAGCAGACAAAGTCCGCTACGCGAAACCTGGTGATCGGGGAGTTCGAATGCCGATAGATTCAGCCCCTGCGGCCTTTGGCAAAGCCTGTTTTATACGCCGCAGGCTCCCCGACCATAGAGGAGTGTTGCCTTCCGGTGGCACGGACCGACCTATGGGGATTCGAAGCCCCAAGCAGCCTGCGCTGCTCGACTCCCTTTTAAACTCTCAGATTATTTTTGCAAGCACTGCGAGCAATTCCTGCCAATCTTTCTGTCCCATAGAAGCTCGAATGTTTCCTGTTTTTCCGCTCGCGAAGAGTCGATGGCGCAGAATATTTCCGAAATATATCAGCTGCATAGAATCGATATCATTTCAGTCTTCGAACCTCACCGACTATGCTCGCGTCAGTTGATCTGGAGGCTGAGATGACCGAGAATTCAATTCAGGAGAGAGGTGCTGGTATCTCCGTCACCTCTAGCCGCAACACGCGCGCGATGATCGACAAGGCCGGCCCGCAATTTGATCTCGCATATCAGTCAGGCGTCATGGGATTGTCCGCCAGGCCCATGAAAGAAAGGTTCGTTTCCATTGACCTTGGTGGATCGAATAAATGCGTCCTCGACTTCGTAAGATGCTCCTACCTCGGTCTCGACAACCATCCCGAAATCGTCGCCGGCGCAATCGACGCAGTGACACAATACAAAAGCCTGCATTGGTCCTGCGCTCGCACTCGTCTCAATTTTGCATTGTTGACCACACTTGAGAATGAGCTTGCCGATCTGTTCCAGGCTCGCGTCATCACCTATTCGAGCGTTCTCGCAGCAAACATGAGCGCGCTCCCGCTCATCGCGTCCGGCCATCTTACCGGGAATAAAAAACCGGTGATGGTCTTTGACCGCTTCGCGCATGCGACGCTCGCGTTTCACAAACCGACGCTTGCAGCAGAAACCGCCGTCATCACCATCGATCACAATGACGTTTCCATGTTGGAGCAGATCTGTAAGCAAAATCCCTGCGTCGCCTACATTTGTGACGGCGTTTATTCGATGGGCGGTACGGCGCCGCTCGAGGCCCTTCTGTCGCTTCAACAGCGATATGGCCTTTTCCTCTATATCGATGACGCCCACGGTGTTTCGCTCTTCGGCCGCCAAGGCGAAGGCTTCGTTCGTTCGCAAGTTCCAGACAACGTTGGTGGCCGGACGATCATCGCCGCCTCACTCGGCAAGGGTTTCGGGGCCTCTGGCGGTCTCTTGATGCTCGGCAGCAACGAACATGAAAAACTCTTCCGCCGATTTGCGATTGCGCATGCCTTTTCCGCATCACTCAATCTTGCAGGCGTGGGTGCCGCGCTTGCCTCAGCGAAACTACATCGCACCGCTGAACTCTTACGCCGTCAGATTTTTCTTGGTGAACGCATCGAGCAGTTCGATCGGCTCTGCAAGACCGACCAGAGCGGACTGCCGCTTCCGATCCGCTTTCTCAAAATCGGCGACGAAACGACTACGATCAGTGCAGCGCGAACGCTGATCGATCGCGGATATTACACCTCCGCCGTCTTTTTCCCAACCGTGCCGCAAGGTGAAGCGGGCCTGCGCCTTTGCTTGTCAGCAAGCCACACAAAAGAGGGGATCGAAGGGCTCTGCCATGCACTTGATGAGGTTCTGCGGCAAGACAAGGAGATAAGGAGATGACGATGAGCCTTTCCCATGCCGCTTATCGGCGCGCACTTAGGGTCATGCCTGGCGGAAACACCCGCACATCCAATTTCGAGAAGCCGCATCCAACCTACCTCGTCTGCGGAAGCGGAGCCTACGTCACCGACGTCGACGGCAGGCGCTATCTCGATTTTCAGAACAATTTTACCACCCTCATCCATGGCTACGGCCATCCCTCAGTCGTCGATGCTATCCGCCGGCAGGCGGGCCTTGGCTTAAGCTTTGCCGGTCCAACCGTCGCCGAAATCGAACTCGCCGAGTTGCTTGTCGAAAGGGTCTCCTATTTCGAACAGATCCGCTTCACCAATACCGGTTCAGAAGCCGTGATGATTGCGATCAAAGCCGCTCGCGCTTACACCGGCCGCGACCTGATCGCCAAATGCGACGGCGCCTATCACGGCAATTACGATGTGGTGGAAGCCAATGTCACGACCCCTCCCCTTGCAGGGACGGAACGGCCGACACCGAAGGGCGAACATTCAGGTGTCGCCCGCTCTGCCCTTTCGGATTGTTTGATCATTCCGTTCAACGATATCGAAAGGACGAGGAAGATTATCGAAAGCGCGGCGGATCGGTTGGCGGCGATCGTCGTCGACCCTTTGCCGTCCCGCATCGGTCTCATTGCGATCAGCGCTGACTACCTCACTTTTCTTAGAAATTTCACGCTCAGGAATTCCAGCCTATTGATCTTCGACCAGGTTTTAAGCTTCCGGCTCGGCTATGGCGGCGCTCCAGTTGCCAAGCCAAACTTTCCCGATCTCTGCGCGATCGGCAAGATCATCGGTGGCGGGCTGCCGATCGGCGCCGTCGCCGGCCGCACCGATATCATGGCGGTATTTGATCCAGCTCGGGCGGACCGCGCTTGTGTTATCCATTCGGGCACCTTCACCGCCAACCCCCTCAGCATGGCCGCAGGACTTGCGGCAATGACGGCCCTGCCACGATCTGAATTTGACAGGCTGAATGTGCTTGGCGCGCAAGCCCGAAGCCTGATTGCCGAGGCATTCGCGTCTGTCGGCATCAAGGGCACGGTCACCGGCGAAGGATCGCTTTTTCGCCTGTTTGTCGGGCCCGAACAAGTCGCAAGCTACGCCGATACGTTCGCTGCTGCCCATGACCCAAGGCTGAGATCGGTTGTCGTGCGTATGCGAGAGCGCAAGGTTCTTTTGTCGTCGATCGGGCTTGGAGCCCTCTCAACCCCGATGACCGGGACCGATATCGCGTATCTTGCTGAAACGCTCGAAGAGGCGCTGCGATCGCTGAAAAGCGAGCCGACTTAAGTCATCTGCAAGCAGGGAGGAAAGCCCGTGAATATAGAAACTCGCCGGCTGTTCATGCGACCCGTCAGCGCACTGGACGGTGATGCGCTTTATCGGCTGCATTGCGATCCGCTGGTGGTGGAACTGATCATGCAAGATCGATCGCCGACCCGCGAAGAATCCGACGCAAGGCTGTCCCTTTATCTCGATGAATGGCGGCGATACGGCTACGGCTTCTGGATGCTTTACCTGCGTGAAAGCAATGGCGATCTGACATTCGTTGGTCGTGCAGGTCTCAGACACTATGATGACAAGGATGTCGAAATCGGCTGCTGTCTCTTTGGATTCAGCTCCGGCAAGAAGATTGCATTGGAAAGTCTAGGACCGATCATTGCTTATGCGTTTGAACGTCTGCCGATCGTCCGACTTGTCTCGGTCATTCGGCCGGAGAACATCCGATCGCAGAAGATGACCGCAAATCTTGGCTTTAGCTACCGCGGCATGACCGAGCATAACGGCACTGCGTTCAGGTTCTATGAGATGAAGCGGGCGGACAACCCTTTCTGCGAGCGCCAAAAAGTCTGACTGCGACCACCCACTCTTCGTACTGCCTTTCCGCTCAGCGCACATCGTCTAACTGATGGCGCAAACAGGGGATGTAGGGTGGACATTAAGCCCGGCTGCGCGCAAAGGCGGCTGTGGAATTTCGACGACCCGCTTTTGCGGGCCTTGGATCGCAAACGCAGGTCTAAACGGTCTCCCTTGCCCTGATAAGCGACCCCATGATTGCCGGCACGGCGACGCCTGCTGCCGGCAATCATGTCGAGATCCGTGTCACCTCCCCCCTTGGGATGACGACGCCCTTCCATTAGGCGGCCTTGCACTCCTCATCCGTCACCATTCTGACACCACCGTAAATCGCCACATTGATCTCAGGTTGGTCAACGGCATGTTCCGGCCAGAAGCGCGACTTCTCATAGGTGAATGCGCCCTTTCTATAATAGCCGACACCGGGCGTCGAAACGAGCAGCGGCGTTGCAATGCCCGCAAAGTTCATCGTGAAATGATAGCCGGATTTCACGATGACAAAATCGAGACCGCCGATATCGATCCCCTGGCTGGTGAAGACCGCCGGGTCGTGACTGAAGGCCGGCTTACTCGTCAATATCAGATAGATGCGGTCACCGATCAGCAGGACGGCAGTCTCGCCTAGCGAGCTTTCCTCCCCGCCATGAAACGGACCAGCCAGCGTGAAGTTGCCGTCGCTGACATGCAATACCTTCCCGGTTACCTCGCGCGGGCGAAAACCCGGCGTGATTTGCCCGCCAACTTTCATCGTCACGACCGATCCGACGCCGGCTGCAATGGCGGCCCTGGCGCTGGCGGGATCGGTCATCGTCAATGCGCCCCTGAGATCGGCAAACTCATCGAGCACCGCCGACAGGAGGATCACGCTGTCACCCGGCGCGCCAGCAAGGATGCGGTCCCCCATATCCGCCATGACATACGGTCGTTCCCGCGCCTCATTTCGAACTCTCAAAAAGGCCTCATCGATCGACAGGAGTTCATCCTCGAACCGCTCCCGGTAGCGCCAAAAATCTCCCGCCAGATCCTTTGCGATCTTCGCTGAAATGGGCTCGGGCCTATTTGTCATCACGGTGACCACCTGGCCAATATAGTGATCGTCTGCGTAGCGGAAGACATTGTAAATCGAAACATCGAGAACTTCCGGGAAAGCGTTTTGGAACGCGCGGGCCTTGGCATGGATTTCTCCCAGCGGCCCAGATGCAGTCTCTCCGGCTCCCGGCAAGATCATCGGCACGCGAGCGCTCGTCGTCACGGGAAACAGCGAGCCTCGAAGCGTTTGAAGTATCAGTCTTGCAGCCTTCGCGCCGCATTCAACCACGTCGGAATGCGGGTTTTCCTTGCAGGCAATGCACACATCAGTATTGCGCAACATCGCGTCGGTGAGATGCGCATGCAGGTCCAGACCGATGCCAACAGGCACGGCCGGCCCGACCAGCGCTCGCAGTCTGAAGAGCAGGTCGCCTTCAAGATCAGCAAGCCGCGTCGTGGCACCGGCACCATGCAGGTCAAGGACGACCGCATCAGGTTGCAGTCTCTCGATTTCGTCTAAGAATTCCTGCGCGACCCGCTGGTAAAAATCATCATCGATCAACCCGCTTGGCGGTGCGGCAACAGAAAGGGTCGGCAGGATCATCGCCTCGCCCTGAAGCTCCGTGACGATTCCCGCCAAGGTCGAACCGGAAGCATTCAGGACCAACTCACCCCGCTCAATCTCGAACTGTTCCTCTGTGGCAGGCTGCGGATTCAGGCGGTTGGATTCGTGATAGAGCCGACCGACGGCTACTCGAAAAGGCTTCGATGTCATCATCTTTCTCCTATGATGTGCTGAAACGGACGCTATTGCTGGTTCCATTCGTTCCAGCGCTCGATCAAAAGCTGCGTATGGGTATTGATCCACGCCGCGTCCGGCTTGATCAGCCGGCTGAACACTTCAGGCGATGTCGGCACCATGGCGCGAGCCGCCTCCCCCATGGCCGCGGCAGCCGAATAGCGGGCGGGTGTGCATGTCAGCGCCTCGCAGACCTTGGCCTGCGCTTGCGGATGGTCCAGGAAATAGCGCAGGAAACGGATCGCGTTGTCGCGATTTGGCGCGTTCTTGATCAACGCCCAGCGGTCACCAACCAGGAAAGCCTGGTCCTGACGCCAGGCGAGCGGCTGGCCTTCCTGCTTTAATGCGGCCGCGCGGGTCTGCCATACCTGCCCGATCACATATTCACCTGTCCTGAACCCTTGGGTCGACTGGTCACCGGTCTTCCACCACAGCCCGATATGGGGCCTTAAATCGTTCAGCCTCTTGAGGGCTCGGTCGATATCGAGCGGGAACAGGTCCTTGGGCTCCACACCATCGGCAAGCAGCGCCGCAGCCATCACCCGCCACGGATCGTTGAAGTTCGGCAGCGCCCGCGGGCCTGGAAATCGATCGACGTCGAAAAAGTCCTTCCAGTTCGCCGGACCATCCTTCGGGAAACTCTCCGTGTTGTAGACCATCAACGTGGTGCCATAACCGAACAAGACCCCGGATGGATTACAAGCGTCTGAAAGCAGATCCTTGTCCGTGACATAGTCGCTACAAAAGGCCGTCATGTCTTCGTTGAGGGACCGGTGCAGCTCGGAGGCGGCCTGAATCTCGCCTGCCTGATAAAGATCCCATTCGACTTTGCCAGTCGCCGCCATCGCCTTCACGCGGGCTACATTCTCCGCACCGGTACCCGAGACAGTGACGACCTTTATTCCGGTCTCTTTGGTGAAGGGGTCAAAGAAATGCTCGCGCATCTGACGTTCCCAAGTACCTCCGGTCGTGGCAATCACGATCTGCTCGTCGGCGAAGGACGGTTGAGCGGCGGCAATCGTGAAAGCCAGCAGGCAGGCGACAGATCTCAAATGCATGCGCAATGATCTGACGACGTGACTTGTTGGTCTAAAGGAGTGAGCAGTTGCGATCGGCATGGAAATAATCCCTTTCGTTGGGTTCGTTAGCGCTGAGCAGGGACTGGATTACGACTGAAGACATGCAACGCTCCCATCACAAGCAGCGATGTGAGGGTGAGCACCACCGACACCGCGGCAATTACCGGCGTCAGATTGAAGTCGATGTCCTCGAACATCTTGCGGGTGATGGTTTTGCCTTCGATGCCGGAGAGGAAAAACGCGACCGTCGCCTCATCAAAGGAGGCCAGGAAGGCAAATACGGCTCCGCTTGCAACGCCGACACGGATGTTGGGCAGGACGACCGAAAAGAAGGTGCGGATGCGGCCGGCGCCGCAATTGAGTGCTGCGAGCTCGAGCGTCGTGTCGAAGCGCTGCAGGGCCGCAACCACGGTGAGCACGACATACGGCACGGCAAGCATGGTGTGGGCGATCAGGAAGCCCAAAAAGCTGCCGGACAGGTTGAGCGGCGCAAACGCGAGAAACACGGCCACTGCGATGACGATGTGGGGGATGATCATCGGGCTTAGCGTAATCGCCTGAAACAGGCCCTTGCCCGGGAAGCTGCCCCTCACAAAGGCAATGGCGGCAAGCGTTCCGATGATTGTGGCCGAAAGCGTCGTCGCCAGTGCAATCTTCAGACTGAACAAGGTGGCGGCACGCCAGTCGGGGTCCGACAGGTATTGACCATACCAGCGCAGTGTCAGGCCGCGCGGTGGAAACTCCAGATAGCTGGCGCTGCCGAACGACATGGGAAAGATGATGACGATCGGCAGCACCAAGAAGAGCAATATCAGCAAAATGAGAAAGCCTGCGGTGACCGCGCCGAGACATCTCCAAAGCGACCGGCTATTGCGGGAAACCAAGCTGTTTTCCTCGTTGGCTATCTCACGGGACGCGAGCGCAAACTCCAGATCAGGCGACATTGGAAATCCCCCTGTTGTTGGAAAGTGCCTTGCGGAAGCAGACGACGATCACAAGGGTGACGCAGAGCAGAACAGTCGACAGCGCACCGGCAAACCCCCAGTCGAGCGTCTCGGTTGTCTGCTGGCCGATCAAAGTCGCCATCAGCAGGCTGCTTGGGCCGCCGACAAGCGCCGGCGTCACGTAAAAGCCGAGCGCGAGGATGAAGGTCATCAGGCAGCCCGCGAAAATGCCGGGCAGACTGAGCGGCAGCAGGATCCTGGCAAACACGGTGAACTGGCCTGCCCCGAGATTGCAGGCTGCCTGCACGAGCTCGGTCGGGATTGCCCGGATCGCACCGAAGATCGGGAGGATCATGAAGGGCACAAGCACATGCGTCATCGCCAGGATGACGGCGCCCTCGGTGTAGATGAGCTTCAGCGGCTCGGAAATCACGCCAAGCCCTAAAAGCGCATCATTGACCAAGCCGCGTCGTTGCAGGATCACGATCCAGGCATAGGAGCGCACCAGCGCCGAGGTCCAAAGCGGCAGCAACACGCAGGCCATGACCACGCCTGCGAGATCGCGTCTGAGCCTTGCCATCGCAAGCGCCACCGGATAGCCAAGCGCCAGGCTTGCCGCCATTACGATCAGCGCGACAATGACGGTCCGGCCAAGCACGCGCAGATAAAGAGGCGTTTCCAGAAGCCGGCGGTAGTTGTCCAGGCCAAAATCGGGCGCAAAGAAGCTTTGTCCCAATAGGCGCCCGACCGGATAGACGAATCCGAAGCCGAGCAGCAGGCAAAGCGGAATAATCAGGATGAATGACAAGCCGATCGGATAGTGGCGCCACGATTTGGACTTCGTGAGTGATATTGCGGCCCGCACGGGCAGTTTGTGGGTCTTTGCCGTCGTCATGCCGCCTGCCTCTGCTGATGGGAAAACAACCGCACGGCAGACGGTTCGGCGAAGACGTCGACGATATCGCCAGGAACAAGCGGCAGCGATCCGCCATTGGCGGGTAGGCGAGCCTCAACTACCTCCCCTGCTCGCCCATCGATCGCAACCAGAACGACATAGGCTGCGCCGACGAAGAGCGCGGCCTCGACTCTGCCTTTGAAGCCGCCTGGCCTCACATCCCCGCTCGGTCGGACGGACAAGTCCTCGGGACGGATGGCAACGGTCAGGCGCTGGCCGGCCACCGCCGTCGCGCTGGAAATCGGGCATTTCACAGTGGCTGTTTGCGACAGGCGGATCACCGCTTCGTCGCCATCATGGCCGATATATTCGCCTTCAAGGAAATTCATCTTGCCAATAAAGCCTGCCACGAACGCATTGGCCGGCCGATGGTAAAGGTCGATGGGAGCGCCGACCTGCATCAATTCGCCATCGGCCATGACTGCGACGCGATCCGACATCGTCAGCGCCTCCTCCTGGTCGTGAGTGACATAGACGACCGTGACCCCAAGCCGTTTTTGAATCCGCTTGATCTCAAGCTGCATGGTTTCACGCAGCTTCTTGTCGAGCGCGCTCAAAGGCTCGTCCATCAAGAGAACCGGCGGCTCGGCGACCAGCGCTCGTGCGACCGCTACGCGCTGCTGTTGCCCCCCGGACAATTGCTGTGGCAACCGGTCGGCAAACCCCTCCAGTCGAACCATCGCCAGCATGGCGTCGACCCGGTCCCGCGCTTGCGCACGGCTGCAGCGACGCATACGCAGTGGAAAAGCGATGTTCTGTGCTACCGTCATGTGCGGGAACAGAGCATATCTTTGAAACACCATGCCCACGTTGCGCTTGTTTGGAGCCTCGAAGGTGATATCCCGCGTCCCGACACTGATGCGCCCGCGATTTGGTGCCTCAAACCCCGCAATCATCATCAGCAGGGTCGTCTTTCCCGAGCCGGACGGCCCCAACAGCGACAAGAATTCCCCTGCCTGGACGGCAATCGACACATCGCGAACAACCGCCGTCTCGGCAAAGTTCTTCTCGATCTTTTCCAGAATTACAGTCTCGCCCTTCAAAATCATCCTCCTCATCGAAAGCATGTCCAAATACAGACATTCATCTCATACGTTTTACTATCGAATTTATCACGATTTCATTCCGAAATCTCGAAGTGAGATCATCAGATTCTCATCAGGATTGAATTTTTATACTTTTATTCCATCAAACTATCGCTCAGGTAGACTTATAATGTTTTGCACTTTATGGATTAATACAGTTATCACAAACATGATGCAACAAAAATATTTCAAATCGCACGAGGGGACGAATAGGACATGAGTGACAAACACGAATCTCTCGAACGCGCATCCGGAAAAAGCGTCGGCCTTGGCGATCACGCCTACACAGTCCTCAAGGAGAAGTTGATTCGAGGATCGTTCCGTCCTGGAGAAAAACTGACGGTGCGGAGGGTCGCCCAGGAATTCGGACTATCGAGCACACCGGCACGCGACGCATTGAACCGCCTGGCGATTGAGCATGCGCTCGTCTATGCCGGCCCCAAAACGGTCGTCGTCCCCAACCTTACACTTTCACAGTTGCGGGAGGTCACAGAAATGCGCCTCGCACTTGAAGGGCTCGCCGCCGAGAAGGGAGCAACAGCAATCTCTCCGGATATGATTCCTGCGCTTGAAACCATCCAAAATCGCATCAATGCGGCCCTAGACAGGCAAGCCTATGCCGAAGCCCTATGGGCCAACAAAGAGTTTCATTTCTTCTTTTACGAACGCTCCAACATGCCAATCCTGGTCGCCACGATCGAACAATTGTGGCTGCGCATCGGCGCCACGTTCAACGACCTTTACCCAGCCTTTGCCATCTCCCGGTCCGGCGTAAGCAACCACTGCGCAGCAATCGAGGGACTGCGACATGGCGACCCCCGTGAAGTGCGCGCCGCCATCGAAACCGATATCCGTGACGGCTACCGTCAGTTGCGACACGTCCTTTCCGAGCGCTTTTTGGAAAAATAACCCACATTCGATTTTTTTGTTGCGTCAAAATTGAAAATCTGGCTTCCTTTTGGTGTCACTGGCCTGCCGCCGGCCCGGAGGAACTCATGCCGACACGAACACCGATACTTCAAACACCACCGACGCATATCTCGGAGGATCTTTACCGACGGGCGCGGGTCGTCATTCCAGACGGCGTCAATCGCGCCACCGTTGATCGCGATCCCCGTCCCGACTACGTGGGCTGGGGCCGAGGCGCCTATGTCCACGACGTCGACGGCAACGGTTATCTCGACCTCAACAACAATTTCACGACACTCATCCATGGGCATGCCTTCGAGCCGGTCGTCGAGGCCGTCAGCCGAACGCTCAAGGATGGCAGTTGTTTTTCCAATCCGACGGTGCATGAGATCAATCTTGCCGAACTGTTGTGCGAAAGAATTCCGGCGGTAGAACAGGTTCGGTTTGTCAATACCGGCACCGAAGCCGTGATGTTTGCAATCAAGGCGGCCCGTGCCGCCACAGGCCGTCCCGCGATCGCCAAGATCGAGGGTGCCTATCACGGTGCTTATGACTGGGCCGAAGTCGGCCAAACAGGAACACCCGAAAACTGGGGCTCGCCCGAGGCGCCTTTCAGCGTTCCCTGTTACCCAGGTCAACCGCGTTCGGTGACCGACGACGTTGTCCTGCTTCGCTTCAACGACGCCGACGGTGCTCGTCGCCGCATTAAAGCCCATCACGAACAGTTGGCCTGCATTTTGATCGACCCGGTCCCCAGCCGCGCAGGACTTCTGCAGCCAGACGAAGCCTTCCTGACCGCAGTGGTCGAAACCGCGCAACAATACGGAATTCTCGTTATTGCCGACGAAGTCCTTAATCTGCGTCAAAGCTATAGCGGCGCATCGGCACGCTTCGGGCTCGATGCCGATCTGATTGCCATGGGCAAAATAATCGGCGGCGGATTTCCGATCGGCGCGATCGGCGGAAAAAAGACTGCCATGGCCGTGTTCGACGGGCAAGGCGGTCGGCCGCTACTGCCTCAGGCAGGCACGTTCTCCGCCAATCCCGTTTCGATGGTCGCCGGCTTTGCCAGCATGAGGGCCATGACGCCCGAGCAGTTCGAGCGGCTTGAACGGCTCGGGGATCACCTTCGCACGCGTTTGCGGCAAGCGATTGCAAAATACGAGGCGCCTTTCAGCGTCACCGGCTCGGCTTCACTGTTTCGCCTGCATCCGAGGCTTCAGGCCCCGCGGGAATATCGGGAGGCTTATCTTTCCAGGAACGAGGCCGATACCATGCGCCAGCTCGGACGCCACTTCAAAAAGCATGGAATTATCCTGCCCTTTGGCGCCGCCGCCAGCCTCTCGACGGCGATGGGCGACACCGAAATCGAACTTATCGTCGATGCCTTCGAAAAGGCGCTCGTTTGCGAGGAGTTAGCATGAATTCCCCTTCGATCCCGACGGTTGCCGAACGTATCGCACTTGCTCTGAAACGACACGGCGTCGATGTCATTTTCGCCCAAAGCCTGCCATCTGCGGTTATCCTCGCCGCCGAGGCGATCGGAATTCGCCAGATCGCCTACCGACAGGAAAATATGGGCGGCGCCATGGCCGATGGTTATGCGCGCCGCAAAGGTCGCGTTGCAGTCGTCGCGGCGCAAAATGGCCCCGCCGCAACGCTACTCGTGCCACCGCTTGCGGAAGCTTTGAAGGCCAGCGTTCCCATCATTGCCCTCGTCCAGGACGTCGAGCGCAACCAAGCCGATCGCAACGCCTTCCAGGAACTGGATCACCTTGATCTTTTTCGCGTCTGCGCCAAGTGGGTGCGGCGGGTCATCAGCGCCGATCGGATCGACGACTATGTCGACATGGCCTTCACGGCTGCTGCATCCGGCCGGCCTGGCCCTGCGGTGCTTCTTCTGCCCGCGGATCTCTTGCGCGAACCAGCGCCGCCAGCACGTTTCGCCCGCAATTCAAGTCTTGGATCGATTCCGCTGGATCTCACCCGGCCCAATGACAACCTCATCCAGGATGCGGCCGAACGCATTGCCTCAGCCCGCGCGCCGATCGCAATCGTGGGAGGAGGTATCCACAACGGCCAGGCCGTTACAGCGCTTGCCGAGCTTCAAGAACTTGCCAACCTCCCCGTCTTCACCACCAACATGGGGAAAGGTGCCGTGGACGAATATCATCCACTGTCAGCGGGGGTGATTACGCTGACCGGCCCAAGATCCCTGGGCCGCCATTGCCGTGATCTCATCGATGACGCCGATCTCGTGTTGTTGGTCGGCACCCGCACAAATCAGAACGGCACCGATAGCTGGCGCCTCATTCCTCAAACGGCAAGCGTCATTCACGTGGATGTCGATCCCCAGGAGATCGGACGCACCTATGAGGCCATCCGCCTGGTTGGCGATGCCGGCGAGACACTATCGGCGCTTTGTGCTTTTCTCGAACGCCAGGACCTCCATCGCCGCCGGGCAAACCGAAAGCACGTCGAAGCCCTGATCGCAGCGGCTTGGGCAAGCTTTGAAGACGATCGCCGCTTGCTCGTCGACGCAAACAAATCGCTTCTTCGTCCCGAGCTTGTCATGGTGGAACTGCAAAGTCACCTCACCCCCAACACCACCGTCGTAGCGGACGCCAGTTATTCTTCCATGTGGATCGTTGGTCAGTTGCGCAGCCTGAAAAGCGGCATGCGCTTTATCAGTCCAAGAGGACTTGCCGGCCTCGGCTGGGGACTTCCGCTTGCCATCGGCGCCAAGGCAGCGGTTCCCCAACATCCCGTCGTAATCGTCGTCGGTGACGGTGGCTTCGCCCATAGCTGGGCCGAACTGGAAACGCTGGTTCGCTGCAATCTACCGGTGATCGTCATCCTGCTCAATAACGGGATCCTCGGCTTTCAAAAACACGCGGAGACTGTGAAATTCGGACGCTTCACCAGCGCCTGCCATCTCAATCCAGTTGATCACGCGAAAATTGCCGAAGCCTGCGGATGTGCGGCCATGCGCGTTCACGAACGATCGGACCTCTCCGCCGCGCTCGATCGCGCCTTTAACGGTGACGGACCGTTGTTGATTGAGGTGATGACCAGCCCCGATGCATTTCCACCCCTGTCACTGTTTGCTCAGCTGGAGGACGTGGCATGACGCAAGGCGATCACTGGCGCGTGGCGATCGTCACGGGTGGAACCAGCGGGATCGGCTTTGCTTGCGCGCAAAAGCTTTTGGAAAGCGGACACCGTGTCGCCATCTTCAGTCAGAGCCGCGAAAAGGTCTGCCATGCCGGCAGTGCGCTTGCACAGGACTTCGGACGCCATCGGGTTCACGCGGCCACCGTCGACATTCGAGATCCTGATGCGCTGAGACTGTTTTTTGCCAAGGTAACTTCGCTTTGGGAGGAACCGCAAGTGCTCGTCTGCAATGCCGGCTGGTCGCCCAAGCCAAATGGCAGACGGACCGAGTTCAGCCGTATCGCACTGGAGGAATGGAACGACACGCTTCGTGTCAATCTGACGGGCGCGATGGTCTGTTGCCAACTCGCAGCCCCGGCGATGTCGGCAGCCGGCTTTGGCCGAATTGTCTTCATCGGCTCGGTCGCGGGGCGCACCTTGCCGCGCATTGCCGGAACCGGCTATGTGGTGTCGAAATCCGCACTCGCCGGCCTTTCGCGCTCGCTGGTGGCCGAATATGGCGCGGCGGGAATTACCGTAAACACCGTCGCACCTGGCCGCATCCTTACGGAGATGACAGGCCCGGCAGATAGCCCGGAGAATTGCGCCGCGCGAACGCGCATCCCCTCTGGCCGACTGGGTCGGCCGGAGGAAGTCGCAGCCGTTGTCGACTTCCTTGCCTCGGATGCCGCCAGTTTTATCAACGGCGCCGTAATCGACGTCAATGGCGGAGAATTCGTGCCCGTATAGGCGGGCGACTAGACGAGGTCCTCAAGTGGCATCCGGACGTGCTGCGCGCGCAGGTGGAGCGATTTCACCAAATCCGGAAGAGCGGCAACCATCTCCTGGCATCGCTCTTCAAGCATCCCCAGCGCCCGTTTTTGCTCGCCACTTGCCAAGGCCGCAGCAAAGCGGCTCAGATC
This sequence comes from Rhizobium sp. YS-1r, assembly GCF_000757525.1. Lineage (NCBI taxonomy): Bacteria > Pseudomonadati > Pseudomonadota > Alphaproteobacteria > Hyphomicrobiales > Rhizobiaceae > Rhizobium > Rhizobium sp. YS-1r. The sequence continues at coordinate 15,086 of NZ_JPYQ01000028.1, forward strand.
TGCTGGTACTTCACCTGGGCTCGGCATCGACCGCAATGCAAAGAGCCGAACGGGCCTTATGCGATCATTGAATTGCCGCACGGCTCGCACCAGACGCAAGTTGCCAGCCAAGAGAGCCACTTGTTCATAAAAGGTCTCGATATAGACGGTGCACGCGTTGGCGGCCAAGTCGACTTCTCCCTGAAGGTCAATGGGCGTGGGAACGGGCGGCAAATCGTCAAGATTGAACCGATTGGCGCTCTTTTCGATCGCGAAACGCAGCATGAGGAAAGTCAATTCGTAATCGGCGCGCAGATCATCGATGTCGAGCGGTTTGACATAGTAGCCACGGCCTGGAACGAAACCAATCACCTCCTCATGAACGAGCCGGATAAGCGCTTCGCGGATCGGTGTCGGGCTCAATTTCATGCGCTCGGCAAGCGTTCGAATGTTGAAGAACGTGCCAGGAAAAGACCGGTAACTCGTTACCGCCGATTTGAGCCGGGTATAGGCCTCCGTCGATTTGTCAGGCGATATGCGATCTCCATGAACTGCTTTCATCAATCATTGCTGCCATTCGATTTTTGCCGTCAACCGGCTCCTGCCCCCTACACGTTCTGGTAGACTAACACGGCTGTTCGGAATGAACTGGTATTTCCAAGCGATATTGGAAATATATCGACCGCCTCCGGAGCTTCTTGCAGCCGAGCAGATTGACGGTCGCTCCGGCTCAAGTGAACGTGCAGAAAATGGCCATTCACCTTTCATACTCATCACGATCGAAATCGCGAGCGCGTCGTTCATGGACAGGCGAAGAGATCTGAAGCTTGGAAGCTTCTGCAATCCTTTCTTCCCGATCCCTGTTCACTCCCGAGGCCTCAGCCGTTCCACGCTCCGGCGTCACGATGCTGTAGTCTTTCGCGACCGCAGGTGCAGCCTCTCGATGAGTAGGGCTTGCCAGCGCGTGCAAGCCAAAACCCCCCTCGGCTCCGGGGATCTCCGCTGCCTTCATAATCTTGCTTTGAAGATCTCGTTTGATGTCTTGCCGAAGGACGTTGATTTCTTGGGCATCGGCTTTGGAGCGAAAGACGACCTCTCTGAAGCGCCTTATCGCCGCGAAGGCGACATGTCCGACGTCGCTCACCCGATTGCCGAACGGCTCGGCTCGATCGGCCTCTTTTGACGGCCCCCACAGCTCTCTGGCGAGAGGATTTCGCGAGCGGCTCTGATCTCCTGCGATCGCGCTTGCGTTCCTTTCTTGCCGCGGTTCAATGTCCTCGGATCCGGCACCTGGCAAATCACGCATGTCGTGTTTCGCACCAGAACGCCCGCTTTCGTCTTCCCTCATCGGCCTGCGATCTGCGCTTCGAGACTGCCATTCGTTGCCATGCTCGACACCGGCCCGCGACCTTGCCATCTGCTCTGGCACGACGGTACGTGTCGCAGCCTGCGATGAATGGCCCAACGATTGTCGATCGAGATCCTGAAAGCGCGCGAGCTTCAAACCTGCAAACTGCTGGATTTGTGCCGTGTAGCCTGCCGTCGACAACAACTGCCAATTCCGTTGCGCAATCGAACTATACGCACGGCTGCGCTCACTTGCAGGTAAATAAGGTAGCTCCCAGCGTTTCGCGCTATAACGGCGCTGGCCGTTGACGCTTGTGCCCTCATACTGCGTGCGTCCGAGGTAGTTGATCGGTCGTACATGTTTGTTCGAATATGCCGGTGCGGTGAGCATGTCGCGGCGGTCGGTCATTTCCAGATTGAGGCCGCGTGCACGGGCCTTCTCTGCCAGAGTCAAGCGCCACCGCCTGAAATCGGAAATCCAAACCGTCAACCTGTCGCCATAGTCTGACAGGGTTGCCACAACGACATGCACATGAATATGCGGCCGTCTTCCTCCCTCCAGCTGAGGTTTCGGGTCGTGAACCGGATCATGAACAGTAAAGACATAGCGATGGCCTTCGAAATCCTGCGCCAAAAACGCGCGGACTGCGTCTTCAAACCGGGCTGGATCCGTCCCATGGTGGGCAGAGACGACGAGATGCATGGTGTCACGGGGCCGAATGCTTCCAAGCTTTGCCTGCCATCTTTGCTCGACAAGCTCACTTGCGGCTTTCATGTCGTCGATCGGCTCGCCCCGCTCGTCGTGAACCAGATCACGATGCGTCTCCACCAGGGCTTGAAGCTGCGACCTCCCGTACTGCATACCATGCCCACCTCCGGTGAACCGGAATTCTATTGCCTCCGCCTCCCTCGCGAACGCTTCCATCAACCTCGCCTTTATCGCCTTGCTCGCGTGACGGTCGGTCGCAAGGCGGCCTTCCGTCGGAGACAATAGCACGACCAGTCCCTCAATTCGCGTTGACCCAGAGGTCTGCGTCGCAGCCAGTGCGAAGGACCTGTCTGCAAATGCCTGTCTGGCGACAACCAAGCCAGCATCCTCAGATCGCGCCGTCGCAGGCCGCCACGCCACCTCAATTTCAAATAAACCGATATCCTGGCTCGCCTTCCGGTCGCTTAAAAGCGGTCGCCATTCTCGCGACGTCGCATCGGCGGCATCTTTGCCGCTGCGCGTTTCTCCCCGCTCGTTTTCGATTTTCACCTCACCGTCGCGTGAAATATAGCTGATTTTCCTTTTGACACCGGCACCGCCCCCAAAGCCTAAAACCTTTACGACTGCGGGCTGGGCCCCGAGCGCGAGCCCGATAAAGCGTTGAGGCATGCCGCGTTCAGCCCTGCCCCCAGTGCGCCTTGCGCTCAAGCGCTGTCCTTTCTTGGTAAAAATGCTCATCGAGTCTGGCGGCACTTCTCCGCGAGCACGCCGCCACCATTCCTCAAGTTCCGAGCGCCTTTCCTGATTGGCCGCAAGCTCAATTTTAAGCGCCTCACGCCTGCTGGCCCACTCATTGAGAAAGCTTTGATCGATAGCCTGCATTTCAATCCCTCCTTGATTGCGGGGTAATCTTCTTCGCTCGAGCGGACAGCTCCACACACAGAGCCGCGATCACGCGTTGCATTTTCAGCAAATCGGCCTTGAACGGTGCCTCCGCGAAACGCCCATCACGGTTGAGAGCAATCAAAACCCGCGTGAGATTGCAGCCTTCCGCCCGCAGCTCTTCTCGCAAACACAGAAGCAACAGACGGTCTTCGTCGGTGTAGTACGGTTGGGCCCCAGCACCGCTGAGAGCCACCGATCGGGTGAAGTCGACGACAGTCAGTTTCGCTTGCGCGGCTGCCTGCGCAATAGCCGCATGTTCCTCCGTCGTGACCCGGAGGTAGATCGTTCTTTCACGTCGCTGCCCCATGTCTGCAGTCCTCACCCGCAAGCTGCCCGTCCGTCGTTTCCGCGATGGTGGTTTTAAAACGGACGGTCCAACATGATCTCCAAGGCGACGAACCTTACCGCAATTTCACTTACCCATCCAGAGAAAGTTACTTATTTTATTACATTCCTTTTCCGCAACCCCAGCACAGACCTCATTGGCGATGACCGACAATCATAAAATAAAGATTATTTACAATAAGTTAGATCATGTTTTCGTCTCTTCCGATGAGTAACAGGGGAGGTGAGGTGTAAGATGCCATTTGCGACATATACTAAACTAGTTACATTTCAGATTTGACGTAAGCATCCCCCGGCAAAGCCGGGGGCTTTAAGTTGTAAGCCGCTCAAAGCGGCGGTATGGGGACGCTGACGCGGCCCCGGGTTCAATGCTCCACCTGAAGGTGGCCGTTCAACGCCACAGGTTCAATTGCTCAAGCCTGTGGTCTTCCTTCTCTTGATTTCTGATGTAGTCGCGGATCGTTTCTTCATCTCGCCCACGGTCGATACGAAGTACCCGCGTGCCCAGAAGTGCTGTCCGGTAAAGCCCTTCTTCCTCTCGCCGTAAACCCGCCCAAGCTGGACGGCACTCTTGCCCTTCATATACCCAACAACCTGACTGACCGCATATTTCGGCGGGATCGACAGCATCATGTGCACATGATCCGGCATCAAATGACCTTCCCCAACACGGCTTTCACGCTGTTCAGCACGCTTCCGGAATATCTCCCCGAGATGTTTCCTCAACGCAGGAAAAGTCGCGGTGGGCTCCCGCAAATGTCAAACTTCTACTGCCACCCCGGCAGAGCCCTACGATATGCACACATCTCGATGGCCTCTTGCGGCGGGCGCGATTTTCTGAATCGATGATGACCCAACAGAGTTTGGGGATCACGAGATGGAATGTGGTTTGGGCCGGTTTGGCGACCGGCGCCTTGAAAAAGGGGCGTCGATTTTCTGGCTCGCCTGGTCACGGTTGGGCAGGCTGGGATCAGCGTGCGTCGCGTGGGGGGCAATCGAGCTGGCGAGATGCGCTTTACGCGTTTCCTACGTAATCGGCGGGTGAGGCCTGAAGAGATGATCGCGACCGCTCGTGCGCGCACTGCCGGATTGGTCGAGGGACGGCATATCCTGGCGATACAGGATACCACCACCCTGCGCGACGACGGCAATCAGCGCAGTTTGAACCTGCATCCCATGTTCGCGGTGGATGCTGATGATGGCGGGTTGCTTGGGCTTGTGAATGCGGTGTTCCTGCGCCATGCGGGAGGCAAGAAGGAGCTGCGCAAGACGCTCCCCTTTTCGCAGAAGGAGAGCCGTCGCTGGCTTGACGCGACACATGCAGCGGCGCGTTTGATGGCGTCCGGAGCGGCCTGCGTCACCATTGTCGCCGACCGGGAAGGTGACATTTATGAGGAATTCGCCTGCCGGCCTGCCGAGACGGAGCTTGTGATCGGTGCCAATCATGACCGTTGCCTGGAAGGGGCGACAGGCTTTATGAATGCCTGAAGACTGTGAGTGAACTGGGCCGTGAGATGATTGATCTGCCGGCCAATCCGGGTCGGCTTGCCCGCAAGGTTGTGCTGGCGCTGCGCGCCTGTGAGATCACGCTGAAACGGCCCCAGCGCCGAATGGGCGTTGATGCGGCAACACTGCCGGAAACGGTGACGCTGACTTTGGTCGAAGCGCGGGAAATTGATCCGCCGGCGGGGGTGACGCCTGCCCATTGGCGGCTGTTGACCACACACGAGGTTGTAACATTTGCGCAAGCCGTGCAGATTACCCATTTCCACCGCCAGCGCTGGACGATCGAGCAAGTCTTCCGGGTGATGAAGACCAAGGGCTTCGACATCGAAGCGGTGCGTGTGGGCGAGGATGGGCCATTCGAGAACCTGGCGACCGCGACGCTGATCGCCGCAATTCAGGTGCTGCAGATGGTCCGCGAGCGCAACGGCACAGCCGGGCGTCCGCTGGAGGATGCCTTCGACCCGCAAGACCGGGCAGCCCTCGAAGCGATCTGCCAAACCCTCGAAGGTAAAACCGAAAAACAGAAGAACCTCCATCCAGAAGGCTCGCTGGCCTATGCCAGCTGGGTGTGCGCCCGGCTCGGAGGCTGGACCGGCTATTATGGAAAGCCAGGCCCCATCGTCATGGTCCAGGGCCTGCAATCCCTCAAAGCTATGCTGGCAGGCTGGAAACTCCGAAAAGATGTGTGAATCTCGTAGGGCAGAGCCGGGGGAATTCTCACGTTCCGTTAGGAGTATGCGCGCGAAGCCGCCTCCTGGAATTCTTCATCGCGCAAATCCGCAACCCTAACACCCGCCACGCCTATGCCAGGGCGGCGATGGATTTCCTGAGCTGGCGCGAGCAACGGGGCCGTGCGGCCTCGATGGAGACCCCGCTCCTGTCCGGTTTCCTACGGCTGGAGAAGACCGTCGGGTCATGGCCCATGCTCGATACCGCAATGCACGTGAAAACGTTGCCGATATCCGGATCTTACACTGGACCGCCTGTCGCGTCGGCTGGGTATCCCCTCCCATCAGATAGCGGCCGCAGTTAACCGCACCTCCCGGACGCAACGTTTCGCAGGTCGTCAACCATTTCCGGAATTGCCGCGATCGTCGTCGCAATTCAGCGTTCCCAGCGTCTTTTAACGATCTGCGAAACCGCCCATCAATCCCTATGTGCTTTCCATGCATGAACTGGAGGATTATGCCGTAAGCTGGATTATGCCGCATGGCCAAGGATGGCGGGTGTTGTGCCTCTTTTGGCCACGCGGCAGCTCGGCATAATCAGAGCGCTTCGAGGAACGCGAGTATTGGTGGAAAACGGTAAGACAGCTTTCCAATCGGCTGGCCAAAGAGCAGCCTCAAGTGTTGCCAAACTCCTCGCAATGCCACCGACTTTTGCGCCCGACCTTTGCGATAGAAGTTCCCCTTCAAATTCAGCGGTGGCCGATATGTCGACGGTAAACGTTTCTACCGCAAAGCGAGGAACGACACCTCATATCTGTCCGTCACGCTCTACTTTCCTTCATTCGGCTTCCATGAAGTCGAACGGTTTTGCCGGAACGAACTGGTTCGACGCCTCGCCGGCAAGGATGCGGTTCATGTCCACCCCGAGATCCAGTTTGTGGACCTGCGCGCCTTCGGAGAAGTCGAGCTTCTTCATGTCCACCCAGAAAACGTTGGGCGAGGTCGCTGACTCGCCGTAGAAAACCATGCCCTTCTGATCCGCCACCACACGCCAGCGGGTGGTGGACAGGTTCGGGGCATCGGGAATGCTCACGCCGTAGGGCGCCGAGGCGTTGCGGATCACGCTGAACACAGCGGCGGCGGCAATCCGGGGGTCGTCGCTTTGGGTCACCGCGTTAATGTAGAAACCGGCGCGCACGAAACGGTCTTCGGAGCGCCCACTACCGGGAAGGAATTTAAGAGGGTCGACCGCGCTCCAGTATCTCTGGTTGGCGAGCTGGTCGTCATACGGCGGGTCGTTCGTCACCACCTGATACGCGCGGCTATGATGGATGCTCAGCTTTCCGTCGATCCACTCAAGAACAGCACTGTCGCCGGTGGCGTCGGAGAGCGTCAGATGCAGCGGCGCGAGACTGCCGGGACGACCGGGAACCTCGCCGCTCACCACCTCCACAGGATGGTTGCGTGTGTATTCGACGGCCTCCGAAACCGTTGCGAACTGATCGAGGTAGAACTGTGCCCAGATCGAGAGCGACATGCGCGGTGTCGTCCCGTCGTTCTCCGGGAATTGCGTCGCGTTGAGCCATAGCAGGCTGGCGTTGAGGCCGGCTTCGTTCATGCCGTCGACCGTAGAGATGTCATATCCAGACACGGCCAGACTGCCGAACTTCGATGTCCATTCCAACGAACGCAAACCGGCGGCTCCGCTACGCTTCATCCCGCGGGGAAAAACCCAGAAATTGCTGATCATCGGATCCTTGAAGTCCATGTTGCGGCCCGTCAGGTTTCGCCCGTCAGGCCCATGGTAGACGACCCGCGTGCAGGCCTGGGCCTCTGCAGTCAGCAGTGCCAAAGTAGCGGTGAAGGTAAGGAGAATGCGTGTGAATCGAGACATATTGAACACCAATCCATTCATAAGAAGGCCGCGCGAAACCTTTGCGATCAGAACCGATAGGTCATGCCGAGAATCGGGCCGCTGAGGCGCGTGTCGAAGACGTGACCGTTGTGATCGTAATCGACGTCGAGCACCTTGTAGCCCACAGAGGCGGAAAGGCGATCGCTGAAGACGTAATTGACAGTCGCCAGCGCCGACCATGTGAGATCGGAACCAGCGCCGAAGCCGCCGATATCGGCCTGCGCCTGCAGGGATAGTTTGTCCGTCACCGGCAAGAAGGCGCGCAGACCGATCAGTGGATCGACCCAGCCAAAGCTCTCGTCATGGTTAACAGAGCCACTAACTGGGCCAAGACTCCCGGTAAGCGTCACATCGTTGGAGATGTGCCAAAAGCGCCCGCCGCCGAGAGCATCGAGCGTGAACTGCGGCGTGTCGACGACCCGGTAGCCGCCCATCAATGTCGCGGTGAACTGTTTGGTGTCGACCTTTGCATCGATGTTGCCGCCCGGCGGTATTGTGCCGACGCCGGGAATCGTGAGCGCCGGCAACGGCCCGGTGCTGTGGCTGTCCGTCGTATCGACATACATGATGTCGCCCGACAATACGAAGCGGTCGTAGCGTCCCCAAATGTTGACGAAACCGCCGAAGTTCAGGTCGTCCATGACGTCGGAGAACGACTTTTCGACGCCGATCGTCGGGCCTCGCCTGAACGGTGAAATATGCCCGTCGAGGCCGGCGGCCCACATATAGGGCGTGACCTGCAAAGCCCAGTTCGGGGATTCCGCCGGGACGTGCTCTTCTGCCACGTTGAGGGTAGCGTCCGCACCATACGCGGAATGCGCGCCGCAGAGCGATAAGGCAATGACAACGGCATACCAAGGCGACAGAACCTCGCCGGTGTCGGCGACGAGTGGCTGCCCTTGGGGGGGATGACAGGCTTGATCCCGACCGTCGACCGGATCTTGTGACTTTTTGCCAGATCTAAACAGCATGATGCCCCCTCTCTTTCCATCTACGTCAACTAAATTACTGATATCCATTGGTAAATTGCGATGCTGGGTACTATCCTCCATACAGGTCTCGTCAAATTCCCGCAACCTATGACAGATTTAATCCAAGAATTTAACGGTCTGCAAGGAACGCTTTAAGCGTTCTCGCCTCCTGCCACGAACGGCAGAAACAGTCGCAAGCCGCGGCAAATCTGGTAAAAAGACATTGCTTTGGCGTGAATATTGTCGCTCCAACAACATGGAGCACAAGAAATGGAAATATCTGATTAGACCACCTGCCTCGATCCCTTCTTCGCATCGCTCGAGGAAAGTCTTGCGTCGAGGGACTACAAACCTGACACCCTGGCGAATTATCGCTATCTGCTTCGCCGCTTCGGTCGTTTGCTCGAAACCGAGGGCATTGCACCGTCGGCGTTGACACCAGAGCTTGCCGTCGAACTGGGGCGGCGGTTGCCGGTCACGCCGAAAAGCCAGATCAAGATTCCCAATCTTGCCAGGCTGTTCGTCGCACGTCTGATTGAAATGGGAGTGGCGACACGGCCGCCGCTGACACCTGCGCAGGCCGAACGTGCAGAGCTGCTGAGCATTTGAGACCTATCTCCTGCGCCAGCGCGGCCTAAGCCCGCGGACGATCTATCATGTGCTGCGGTTCGCGGATCGCTTCCTCGATCATCGCTTTGGCGACAGTATGCTCGATCTGTCAGCGCTGAACGTCCGGGATGTCGTGGCGTTCATGGAGCACCAACTCGCGCGGAAGCGCCCGTTCCGCGACAAGACACCAGCCACGCATCTGCGCAGCTTCTTCCAGAATCTGTTCGCACAGGGCCTGACGACGATCAACCTGTCGGAATTCGACGTTGATCGTCGCGCGGCAGCCAGCCCCGAAACGCATCCCGGAAGTTATCGCCCAAGCGACGAGCTGCTCGCGTTCACACCTCGAGGCGCTCTGATTATGCCGAACTGCCGCGTGGCCAAAAGGAGGCACAACGGCCGCCAAACTCGGCCATGCGGCATATTCCAGCTTACGGCATAATGGGTCTTGGACTAACCCGCTCCGCTACGTCGGAGCGGCAAGGAGGTCAGATATTCAGTAGGAGCCCCAACTGCGCGAGGATGGGACGGCTGTTTGCAGCCATTCCATCAGACAGAGGAGCTCATCATGACCCCACTTCGCCAGCGCAATGAGCGTCTCCGCCGACGAATTCATCCGCCGCTTTCTGCTGCACGTCCTACCCGAGGGCTTCCATCGCATGCGCTATTACGGTTTCCTCGGCAATCGCTACCGCCAACAGAAGCTTACCCACTGTCGCGACCTGATCGGCATGTCGGTTCCAGTGCCATCAGAGAGCCGAGCTCCGAAGGACTATCGCGACCGTTACGAGGAACTCACCGGGCGTTCCCTCAGGCAATGCCCGGCTTGTCGTCAAGGGCAGATGATCACCATCGAAACCTTCGACGGCGTCACCGGACCCGCGTCATACTGGAATACGTCATGAAAGAAGCCCGCCGCTTTCATCGTCGCCGCATCCCCCCGTTCGGCCGGCAAACCGGGCCGAGCCCGCGAACGTATGTGCTCCCGGCGCCACAGGGTCCAGTTTCGTTCTTCGCCTCAGGCGGGCTACCGAAAAGCGCCAGGTCCTGACGCGCAAGCACCAGGGCTGGCATGAATGCAGCAATGACGAAGCAAGCGACTATCGCCGGCCCGCGGCCAAAGCTCGGAGCCGCGGCAACTCGCCTGCTGGACCCGACAGTTCAGTCGAAAGGATATACAAGAAAAGCGTCCCTCATCACGCGCCAACGCCCTTTGCATTTACCTGCTCGCTTGGCGACGCTAAACCGGGCTGTCGGGCGAATTGGAGGCGGCTTCTGTTGCAGTCTCACAGCCATTACGCTGCATCCCCATGCTTACGCACCAGATAAGCGCCTTCCAGGAACGCACCGTAGGCATCCGCAACCCCGTCCTTGAGCCCAATCCTCGGCTTCCAACCCAGGCGCTGCAGCTTTTCGGCGCTCATCAGCTTGCGCGGCGTACCGTCCGGTTTGGAAAGATCGTGGACAATTTCCCCCTCGAAACCGACGATCTCGCAGATGAGTTCAGCCAGTTCGAGGATGGTGATGTCCTCTCCAGACCCCACATTGACGTGCGTGTCGCCCGAATAGGTCTTCATTAGATAGACGCAGGCGTCTGCGCAATCGTCCACATGCAGGAATTCACGGCGCGGCGTGCCGGTGCCCCAAAGGGTAATCTCAGGAAACCCGTTAACCTTCGCTTCGTGGACCTTGCGGATGAGTGCCGGCATGACGTGGCTCGATTTCAGATCGAAATTATCGCCGGGACCATAAAGGTTCGTCGGCATGGCCGAGACGAAATCGCGACCATGCTGCCTGCGATATGCCTGGCACAGCTTGATGCCGGCGATCTTGGCAATCGCATACCACTCATTGGTGGGCTCCAGCGGGCCTGTCAACAATGCCTCCTCGACAATCGGCTGGTCGGCGAATTTCGGATAGATGCAGGATGAACCGAGGAACATCAGCTTCTCCACGCCGACCCGGTGAGCCGCATGGATGACGTTCGCTTCGAGGATAAGGTTGTCGTAGAGGAAATCGGCCGGATAGGTATCGTTGGCAAGGATGCCGCCGACCTTTGCCGCAGCGAGGAAGACCGCATCCGGACGGTTCTTCTTCATCCACTCCTCCACCTCTTCCTGCCTCGTCAGGTCGACCTCAGCGCGCGTGGCCGTCAGGATCGTGCAGCCTTCAGAAGCCAAACGTCGGACGATCGCCGATCCGACCATGCCGCGATGTCCCGCGACATAGACGTTCTTTCCGGCAAGGCCATAGATCACGTCAGGCATGGGCAAGCCCCTTGTTGCCCCCCGCAGACGGCACGTTGCGTGCCATGACCTTCAAGTCCTCCCGAACCATTTCGGCAACCAACTGATCGAGGTTGGTCTCATGCCTCCAGCCGAGCTTCTGATGCGCCCTGGCCGGATTGCCGATCAGAAGGTCGACCTCGGTGGGACGGAAATAACGCGGATCGATCTCGATCACGCATTGACCGGATGTCGCGTCATACCCCTTTTCGTCGACGCCCTCTCCGCGCCACTCGATCGGCATGCCGACCTTGGTAAAGGCTTTCTCCACGAAGGAGCGCACCGTGTGCGTTTCGCCGGTCGCCAGAACGTAATCGTCCGGCTCGTCCTGCTGCAGCATCAGCCACATGCCGCGCACATATTCGCGCGCATGCCCCCAGTCGCGCTTGGCATCCAGATTGCCGAGGTAAAGCCGATCCTGCAGGCCAAGATGAATGGCGGCCGCCGCGCGGGTGATCTTGCGGGTGACGAAGGTTTCGCCGCGGATCGGGCTTTCGTGATTGAACAGGATGCCATTCGAGGCGTGCATCCCGTAGGCTTCGCGGTAGTTCACGACGATCCAGTAGGCATAAAGCTTGGCGGCGGCATAGGGCGAACGCGGATAAAAAGGCGTGGTTTCGCTTTGCGGCACTTCCTGCACCTTGCCGTAGAGCTCCGAGGTGGAAGCCTGATAGAAGCGGGTCTTCTTGGTCAAACCCAAAAGGCGGATCGCCTCCAGCAGGCGCAAGGTGCCGATACCGTCGGCATTGGCAGTGTATTCCGGCGTCTCGAAGGAGACCTGTACGTGGCTCTGGGCGGCGAGGTTGTAGATCTCATCCGGCTGAGCTTCCTGCACGATGCGGATGAGATTGGTCGAGTCCGTCATATCGCCGAAATGCAGGATGAAGCGCGGATTTTCCACATGCGGATCTTCATAAAGATGCTCGATGCGATTGGTGTTGAAACTCGAGGAGCGCCGCTTGATGCCATGGACGGTATAGCCCTTGTCTAGCAGCAGTTCGGCAAGATAGGCTCCATCCTGTCCGGTGACGCCGGTAATTAATGCAACCTTGCCGTTGCCATTCGAATTTTCACTCATCATGTCCCTCTACCGAAATGCATCGGTTATCGACGCATCACTTCCATTGATTCATGTCACATTGACACTGAAAGGTGGCATCAAGCTTACGTTATTTCGTCCACCACCAAACTTAAAAAACTCGCAGTGGCTTGGCGGATGTGACGCAAGCCGTTAAAATGATCCCGGAGACCACGTGGGCCATAAACAATCTTAACCTGCAGTTGAGCGGTTTGTCATCTGTCGACGGCAAACCGGTCGCCGCACCTTTCGACGGCAGCATGCTGTCGTCCAACCGTGGCGTTCTGGCTCTGGCGGCGGCGGTTGCCACCGCGAAGGGGCAAGCCCACTCAGTCTTTCCGGGGAACTTTGAACATTCTCCCGGAATGAGGGGGAAGCCGAAAGCTCGTCCTCGGCGGCGAACAGGGCCGTCAGGTGACACGAAGCGGAAGCGGCATCTTCACGGGTCCGCATGCGGGCTGCGGGCCGAACAATGCCTGTTAATCCGGGGCCGAACCTCGTCTTCTTCGCAGGCTTTCCGCTGTTGGCTCATCCGTTTGATTGTGCCGACTGGATCGTCGCCCAATTCCATCACCTCAGCTTTCCAACGCTGGCATACATGCCGGTGGTCCTGAATTCCGTTGGCGTGATGGCATAGACGCGGCGGAACACCTTGGCGAAGTAGTTGGCATCCTGAAAGCCGCACATCATCGAGACCTCCTTCACCGGGAGGAAATCTCCCTTGGTGAGCAGTTTTGCGGCCCGCTGCAGGCGCTGCTGCAGGACATATTCGGCCGGCGGCACTCCCTCGCTTTCGGAAAAGCTGCGAGAAAAATGTGCGCGACTTAGGCCGACGATGGCAGCCAAATCACTCACCGGAAGAGGCTTTTCCAGATTGGCATTGATGTAGTCGATCACCGGCTGCATGAAACTTTGCTCAGCGACAAAGGCGGGCGAGCCGAAAACATCGTCGTAAAGGGCCATCGCCGCTTCGTAAGCGATGGCGGATGCGGCTCCCGGTGTCGGAGTTGCGCCCTCAATCAATCGAAGACTGCAATCGGCAAGATGATCGATCGTGGCCGGCTGAAGCCGCAGAACCGGACCGGCCAAGGCCAGAACCATCTTGTGGATGCGCAGCGCCTCTTCGCCATTCATCGAGATCCAGAAATACTCCCAGCGGTCGCCTTTCTCCAGCCAATATCGATGGTTGTGCGGGACCAGCACCAGAAGCGTGTCGCCATCCTGCAGCCTGTAACTCCTGCTCTGGTAGCGCAGCCTGCCCGTGCCGCTAATCGTGTGCTGGAGTACGGTGAAGGGCGTCTGGCCGCGCCTGCGCCCGTCCCAGTCATAGATTTCATTCTCCCTGACCTCATAGCCGGTGCTGGTGGGCATGGCATGCAGGCGTTGGCGCCCGCGCGGCAGCGACACCGTTCGCATCGTCTGTCCATTGGCAATCAAATTCGACAGCACAAAATTACCCTCGAAAGCATAATCCTTCTCTGGTCGGCACCTGTTTTATCCGCATAATCTTGCGTCGGGAAGAGGAAGAGGTCACGGGCCGCGACACGGCCTGGGAGAAAGATGCCCGTAAATTCGGCACTTTTGGACGACATTCGCTGTCATGCAGCCTGTCTTCCTTCATCTGACCTCTTCCCGGCATGGGACGTAATCGAGGTGGAAGCTCATGAGTTTCAAAATCGCTATTATCGGAGCAGGCAGCGTTGGCTTCACCAAAAAGCTGTTCACGGACATCCTCTGCGTGCCGGAATTTCAGGACGCCGAATTTGCCCTGACCGACATCAGCGAACACAATCTTGAGATGATCAAGGCTATCCTCGACAAGGTCGTTGCGTCCAACCGTCTGCCGGCTAGAGTCACTGCAACGACGGACCGGCGACGGGCCTTGGAGGGCGCACGCTATATCATCAGCTGTGTTCGGGTGGGCGGCCTGGAAGCCTATGCGGAAGACATTCGCATTCCCCTGAAATACGGCGTCGACCAGTGCGTGGGCGATACAATCTGCGCCGGCGGCATTCTTTACGGCCAGCGCAATATTCCGGTCATCCTGGATTTCTGCAAGGACATTCGCGACGTCGCCGAAAACGGGGCCAGATTCCTGAACTACGCCAATCCGATGGCGATGAATACCTGGGCCGCGATCGAATATGGCAAGGTCGAAACCATCGGACTTTGCCATGGAGTTCAGCACGGTGCCGAACAGATCGCCGAAGTTCTGGGCGCGAAATCGGTAAAGGAACTCGACTATGTCTGCGCCGGCATCAACCACCAGACATGGTTCATCGACCTGCGGCTCGACGGCCGCAGAATCGGCAAAGACGAACTGATTTCCGCCTTCGAAGCGCACCCCGTCTATTCGCAGCAGGAGAAGCTCCGGATCGACGTGCTGAAGCGCTTCGGCATCTACTCGACGGAAAGCAATGGCCATCTTTCCGAATACCTGCCCTGGTATCGCAAGCGCCCCGAGGAGATCGTCAGATGGATCGACATGTCCGACTGGATCCACGGAGAGACCGGCGGCTATCTGCGCCATTCGACCGAAACCCGCAACTGGTTCGAAACGGAGTTTCCCAGCTTCCTCGCATCCGCCGAAAAGCCGATCGATCCGACCAAACGCTCCAATGAGCACGCGAGCCACATCATCGAGGCGCTGGAGACCGGCCGGGTCTACCGTGGCCATTTCAACGTCAAGAACAACGGCGTGATCACCAATTTACCAGACGACGCGATTATCGAGTCGCCAGGCTTCGTCGATCGCTTCGGCATCAACATGGTCTCCGGGATCACCCTGCCAGAAGCCTGCGCGGCAACATGCACGTCTTCCATCAATGTACAACGCATGTCGGTGCATGCGGCCATCAACGGCGATATCGAACTTTTGAAACTCGCTGTCCTGCATGACCCGCTGGTCGGCGCGGTCTGCACGCCGGAGGAGGTGTGGCAGATGGTAGACGAGATGGTGGTCGCTGAAGCCCGTTGGCTGCCGCAATATGCCGATGCCGTACCTGCCGCCAAGGAACGGCTTGCTCGCTCTACCGTGAGGACCCGCGACTGGGCGGGTGCTGCTCGCCGCAGCGTGCGTTCCATCGATGAACTGCGCACAGAAAAGGAGATGCTGAAGCAGGCCGTGTGAAATGCCGACGTGGGCATGGGCTGAGATGGAGCTTTTGGAGGAAGTCCATCACGTGGAGGCTTGGCCACGATCGTACGGAGAAGATGGAGCAGCCACTGGCGCTCCGGCAAAAGAGGGAGAGACGATGAGCAGTTTGCGAAACATCGGCAGTCTGGCCGGCTTGGCATTAGGTGTTTCAGCCGTGGCGATGGGCGCGCATGCGTCCGAACCGACGGCACCGCCGGTCCCGCCGCAATTTCCGGCAGAAGGCAAGATCAAGCATGTGTCACGGGACTCCATTTTGGAGTTCAAGGCGCTCCCCGAGTATCACGAACCAGAATGGGTGACGACGAAATTCGTCCCCGCCGGAAAGCTGCCGCCGGTCAAGGATCGCTTGCCGAAGGAACCGCTGGTCTTCAAGACGGATAACATGCCCGACGGCATCGGCGTCTATGGCGATGCGCTGCGCCACGTCATCGGCGGACGCCCCGAGGGATGGAACTATGGCGCAGGCCAGACCCAGGGCTGGGGTGGGATCGATATCGGGCTCTCCGAGTGCCTGACCCGCACGGCTCCCCTGTTTCAGGTCGAGGCGAAAGATACCGAACCCCTACCAAACCTCGCCAAAGGCTGGGAATGGTCGGCTGATGGCCATAAGCTGACCATGCACCTGATTGAAAACGCCAAATGGTCGGATGGCGATCCCTTCGATGCTGATGACCTCATGTTCTATTGGGAGGATGAGGTCATCGATCCGAACGTCTCGCCGCTTGGCGGAGGCGCCTCCCCGGAAGCATTCGGCACAGGGACAACACTCCGCAAAATCGACGCCTATACCGTCGAATGGACTTTCAAAGAGGCCTTTCCGAAACAGTATCTCTACACGATGGCCTATCCGAACTTCTGCCCGGGGCCGTCGCATATCCTCAAGCCGCAGCATCCGAAATATTCGAAGAATACCTACGAGCAGTTCAAGAACGCCTTCCCGCCCGAGTTTTTGAACATGCCGGTGATGGGCGCATGGGTACCGGTCGAATATCGTCCCGACGATATCATCGTCATGCGGCG
Source organism: Rhizobium sp. YS-1r (assembly GCF_000757525.1). Classification (NCBI taxonomy): domain Bacteria; kingdom Pseudomonadati; phylum Pseudomonadota; class Alphaproteobacteria; order Hyphomicrobiales; family Rhizobiaceae; genus Rhizobium; species Rhizobium sp. YS-1r. Next base: position 31,620 of record NZ_JPYQ01000028.1, read on the forward strand.
CAATCCCTATTATTGGAAGGTGGACGAAAAGGGAAATCAGCTGCCCTATCTAAACGAACTCCACTACAAGCTGTCGACGTGGGCAGATCGCGACATGCAGGCGGTCGCCGGCTCCGCAGACTTCTCCAATCTGGAACAGCCAGAAAATTTCGTCGCCTCGCTCAAACGGGCGGCCGAGAAGACTGCCCCCGCCCGTCTCGCCTTCGGACCACGGCTGATCGGCTATAATCTGCGTATGAACCTCTCCGGCAACGGCTGGGGAAGTCCGGATGCACGTGGACAGGCAATCCGCGAACTCAATCGCAACGAGGACTTCCGAAAGGCGATCACCATGGCGATTGATCGCAAGGCGATCGGTGATTCCCTCGTTAAGGGTCCTTTCACTGCCATCTATGCGGGCGGCATTTCCTCCGGCACCAGCTTCTACGACCGCAACTCCACCGTCTATTACCCTTATGACCTCGAGGGCGCCAAGGCACGGCTCGCCAAGGTTGGGCTCAAGGATACGGACGGAGATGGGATCTTAAACTTCCCGTCCGGCACGGCAGGCGGCAAGAACCTCGAAATCGTGCTTCTCGTGAATAATGGCTATGCCACTGATAAGAGCCTTGCAGAAGGCGTGATCGGTCAGATGGAAAAGGCCGGCATCAAGGTCATCCTCAATGCCCTCGACGGCCCCAAGCGCGACGATGCGCATTATAGCGGACGTTTCGACTGGTTGATTCAACGAAGCACGCCGGAACTCGCTTCGGTTGTTCAAAACACCGAACAGCTCGCCCCCGTCGGCCCCCGCACGAGCTGGCATCACCGCGCAGGCGAAGATGGTAGCGTCGATCTGCTGCCTTATGAAAAGGAGCTTGTGAGCCTTATCGCCAAGTTCCAGACGAGCCAAAACAACGATGAGCGCGTCAGCCTGATGAAGCAGTATCAAAAGACGGCGACGCGCCATGTCGATACGGTCGGTCTGACGGAATATCCAGGCGCTCTGATCATCAACAAGCGCTTCTCGAACGTGCCGCAAGGCACGCCGATCTTCATGTTCAACTGGGCCGAAGACTCCGTCATTCGCGAACGGCTCTGGGTCGCGGCCGAGAGCCAAGGCAAATACGAGCTTTTCCCCGAACAGCTGCCTGGAAAACCCGGTGACAAGGGCCCGACGAACTAACGCCTCCCCTCCTCCCAGTGACGCAAATCCGGCCGCGCGTCGTGACGCGCGGCCGGCGGAACCAACAAAGCAGTCACGGACATTCGGCTGCCAGGTGAAGCGGCCCCTCTCATGCTACGATTCCTGCTGGTGCGTATAGTCTCCGCCATCCCCGTTCTCTTCATCCTGAGCGTGGTGACATTTGCGATCATCCAGGCACCGCCGGGTGACTATGCCGATTACATCCGCTCCCAGCTCATAAATCAAAGTGGCGCCTCTTACGCGCAGGCCGAAGCGCAAGCCCAGGCCTACCGTGCCGAGCATGGCCTCGATAAACCAATCATCATTCAGTATCTCAATTGGATCAAAGGCATCGTTACCGAAGGCGACTTTGGCCACAGCATGTATTACAACAAGCCTGTCGCAGATGTCGTCGGCGAACGGTTGCCGCGCACGCTCGCATTGGCGCTGGTCTGCCACCTGCTGGCGTCGCTATTGGGCATCGGCTTCGGCATCTGGGCTGCGACACGGCAATATACCTGGGTCGACAACCTGCTGTCTGGAGTGGCTTTTCTTGGCATGACGGTGCCGCGCTTTTTGATGGCGCTGATCATCGTCTATCTGCTTGTCTTCCAGTTCAACGTCTCCGAAATCGGCAGTTTCTTTTCCCCGCAATATGGCGGGGCGCCATGGTCCTTGGCGAAATTCGTCGATCTCGTCAGCCATGTCTGGCCGGTCGTGGCGATCGCCACCTTTGGCGGGCTGGCCTACAACATGCGCGTCATGCGCGGGAATCTGCTCGATACCCTGAACGCCCAATATGTCGAAACGGCCCGGGCGAAAGGCTTGTCCGCAGGTGCCGTGGTCATGAAGCACGCCGTGCCCAACGCGCTTCATCCACTCGTCATGTACCAGGGCGTGGTCCTTCCATACATGCTGACCGGGGAGATCGAGACGGCGATCATTTTTGCGCTGCCAACGGTGGGCCCGGCCATTGTTGGCTCCATGGCGATCGGCGATGTCTATGTCACGGCGACCTTTATGATGGTGCTGTCGGCCACCCTCATCATCGGCAACATCATCGCCGATATGCTGCTTGCCATCCTGGATCCGCGGGTCCGTCAGTTCGCGGGAGCCTGATATGTTCGCCTTTATCTCCGCACCGCCATCGTCGCAAGAAGAAGTCACCCCAAATACGCCGGAACACAACGAAAGCTATACTGCGCTCGTCTGGCGTCGTCTGAAGCGATCCTGGACAGGTATGATGGGGTTCATACTCGTCGCCCTGTTGATCATGATGGCCGTCTTCGCCGATTTCTTCGCGCCGATGGACCCGAAGGCGACCAATGTCGGATTCGCACCGCCGCAGATGATCAGCTTTCATGACAAGGACGGCAATCTTTCCTTTCCGCCCCGGGTGTACGCGCTTGCCGAATCCGACGAGCTCGATCCGATCACCTTCCAGCCGATCGTCGGGCCCGATTACGACAATCCGCATTATCTCGGCTTCTTCGTAAAGGGTTGGGATTACAAGCTCTTCGGCATCATTCCTACGGATCGGCACTTCCTCGGCACGACGGACGGGGAGCCGGTGCATTTGCTTGGCACCGACAAGTTCGGGCGCGATGTCCTGTCACGGGCGCTTATCGGTTCGCGAATTTCGCTGATGATCGCGCTTACAGTCGTTGCGATCGTCACCATCATCGGCACGAGCGTCGGCCTGATTTCCGGCTATTTCGGCGGCAGCTTCGATGTCTGGATCCAACGCTTCGTTGAACTGGTTCTCGCCTTTCCCCAATTGCCGCTCTACCTTGCTCTCACTTCGCTCATTCCCATCACCGCGCCAACCAATGTCTTCCTCGGCTTCGTCATCATCGTGATGTCGGCCCTCGGCTGGGCACAGATGTCGCGCGAAGTGCGGGGCAAGACCATGGCGCTGGCCCGCATCGATTACGTGCGCGCGGCAATCGCAGTCGGCGCTACCGACCGGCGCATCATCTTTCAGCACATCCTTCCCAACGTTATGAGCCATGTCATCGTTGCCGTGACATTGCATATCCCAAGCGTGGTTCTTCTGGAATCCTTCCTCGGTTTTCTCGGCTTCGCGGTCAAGCCGCCGCTGATCTCCTGGGGCTTGATGCTGCAGGACACAGCCAATTACTCCGTGATTGGAAGCTATCCCTGGATTCTCTCGCCGGTCTTTTTCGTGTTGGTGACCGTCTTTGCCTTCAACGCATTGGGCGACGGCCTGCGCGACGCGGTCGATCCCTATTGAGGTGATGAAGATGGCTCTTTCTCTCGTCCCGACTTTCGCCCCGCCGGTCCGGCACGATCATGGCCGCCACACCGGCCTTCCCGTAATAGACGCGCGCAATGTCGCCGTAAGCTTCAAGGTCGAGCATGGCACCATCCAGGCAGTCAACGACATTTCCTTCCAGCTCTACCGCGGCGAAACGGTCGCGATTGTCGGGGAATCGGGCTCGGGCAAGTCGGTGACCGCACGCACGGTCATGGGCCTCTTGTCCAAGCGTGCTCTCGTCTCACCGAACTCGATCGTCAACTATGACGGCAACGATGTCCTGAAGTTTTCCGAAAAGGCCCGCCGCAAGCTGCGCGGCAATCGCATCTCGATGATCTTTCAGGAACCGATGAGTTCACTCAATCCGATCTATACCATCGGCAGCCAGATCGTGGAGGCAATCCGGGTTCACCGCAGAATCGGCCGGAAGCGGGCGGAAGCCCGTGCGCTGGAGCTTCTGAATGAGGTCCAGATCCCCGATCCAGAGGCGCGCCTGAAGCAATATCCTCATCAGCTTTCAGGCGGTCAGCGGCAACGCGTAGGGATCGCCATGGCGCTTGCGAACGAACCGGACGTGCTGATTGCCGACGAGCCGACCACTGCTCTCGACGTGACAGTGCAGGCGCAAATCCTCAATCTCATCCGCGATCTCCAGAAAAAGATGCAGATGGCGGTCATCCTCATCACTCACGATTTGACGATCGTGCGCAAGTTCTCCGACTACGTCTATGTGATGCAGCATGGCGAAATGCGTGAACACAATCTGACAGAGCAGCTCTTCGCCGATCCTCAGCATCCTTATACGAAGCAACTGCTTGCCTCGGAGCCCCGCGGACAAGCCAATCCGCTGCCGAAGGGCTCGGATGTCATACTGGAGGCCAGAAGCGTTCGCGTGTCCTTCATGCTGCGTCACGGAGGCTTCTTTAAACCCGATCTTCGCGAACTGGTGGCCGTCGACAGCCTTGACCTTACGCTTAGGCGGCATGAAACGCTCGGCCTCGTCGGCGAATCCGGCTCAGGCAAGACGACCTTCGGTCAGGCACTGGTGCGACTCAACACGCCCGATGGCGGAAAGATCACGTTTGACGGCATGTCGATCCAAAACCGTTCCAGGGCGCAAATGCGGCCGTTGCGCGCGCGCATGCAGATCGTCTTTCAGGATCCCTTCGCCTCGCTCAACCCACGCATGACGATCGGCCAGATCATCGACGAGGGCCTGTTTATCAACGGGCTCGGAGCAACCAAGGCTGAGCGCCTCGAACGTGTACACGCGGCCCTTTCAGCCGCCGGCATGCCGGGAAATATTCTGTCTCGCTTCCCCCATGAATTCTCCGGCGGGCAACGCCAGCGCATTGCAATTGCCCGCGCGATTGCACTGGAACCCGAGTTTATCCTGCTCGACGAGCCGACATCGGCGCTCGATCTTTCCGTCCAGGCTCAAATCATCGAGCTGTTGCGCAAGCTGCAGGACGAACGCGGCTTGAGCTACGTTTTCATCTCGCACGATCTTAAGGTCGTGCGGGCCCTCTGCCATCGTGTGATCGTCATGCAGCAGGGCAAGATCGTCGAAGAAGGGCCTGTCGACGACATTCTCACCCATCCCAAGACCGCCTATACGAAACGGCTCGTCAGGGCCGCTTTCGAGGTCGCCTAAATGCCGATACCGGAGGTATACATGGCAGCTTATCCCAAGATCGCCTTCATCGGAGCCGGCTCGACGGTCTTCATGAAAAACATCATCGGCGACGTTCTGCAGCGACCCGCCCTCTCGGGCGCGACCATCGCACTCATGGATATCAATCCACAGCGGCTCGAGGAGAGCGCAATTGTCGTCAACAAGCTGATCTCGACGCTGGGTGTCAAAGCGACGGCAGAGACCTATTCTGACCAGAAGACGGCGCTGGCCGGCGCCGATTTCGTCGTCGTCGCATTCCAGATCGGCGGTTACGAACCCTGCACGGTCACCGATTTCGAAGTGCCGAAGAAATATGGGCTGCGGCAGACCATTGCCGATACGCTTGGTGTGGGTGGCATTATGCGCGGGCTTCGCACCGTGCCGCATCTGTGGCGGATCTGCGAGGACATGCGCGTCGTCTGCCCGAACGCGATCATGCTGCAATACGTGAACCCGATGGCGATCAACACCTGGGCGATCGCGGAAAAATATCCGGACATCAAGCAGGTCGGCCTGTGCCATTCGGTTCAGGGGACCGCAATGGAGCTCGCGCATGACCTCGACATCCCCTACGAAGAGATCCGCTATAGATCGGCCGGCATCAACCACATGGCCTTCTTCCTGACGTTCGAGCATCGGCAGTCCGACGGTTCCTACAAGAACCTCTATCCCGAGCTACTTCGAGCCTATCGCGAAGGCAGGGCGCCAAAGCCCGGCTGGAACCCGCGCTGCCCGAACAAGGTTCGCTACGAGATGCTGACGCGGCTCGGCTATTTCGTCACGGAAAGTTCGGAACATTTCGCGGAATACACCCCCTATTTCATCAAGGAGGGACGCGACGACCTCATTGAAAGGTTCGGCATACCGCTCGATGAATATCCGAAACGCTGCATAGAGCAGATAGAGCGCTGGAAAGATCAGGCCGCGGCCTATCGAAGTGCCGATAAAATCGAGGTCAACCCTTCGAAAGAATACGCTTCCTCGATCATCAACTCCGTCTGGACCGGCGAACCCTCGGTGATCTACGGCAATGTGCGCAACAACGGCTGTATTACCTCCCTACCGGCAAACTGCGCGGCGGAAGTTCCCTGTCTTGTCGACGCCTCCGGCATCCAGCCGACCTATGTCGGTGAACTGCCGCCGCAGCTAACGGCGCTGATGCGCACCAATATCAGCGTGCAGGAACTGACGGTGCAAGCGCTGATGACGCAAAACCGCGAGCACATCTATCATGCGGCGATGATGGATCCCCATACAGCGGCCGAACTCGATCTCGATCAGATCTGGTCCCTGGTCGACGATCTTCTGGCCGCCCATGGCGACTGGCTGCCGGATTGGGTTCGCACCAGGCATGAAGCCAGCGTAGCATGACCCGACCGGGGCCGCGGGCGCGTGGGTGGATCGCTACCCGTCTCAGGTTTGGAGTGTACCTTTGGTTGGCTGAGGCTGCCGGAATTCCCCTAGAGTAGCCAGCCGGACCTTCCGGCAGTCGCTTTTCGACGTGGAACATCGCTCGGACAGCTATCCGATCCGGCTACCTTGATCGTTGAACAGATGAATGTGCTGGACCGGGAAAGACACTTTGATTTCCCCGCCGATTGCCAGTGCTTGTCGGTCCAGCGTGAACACCTTCACCGGCATTCCGTGCAACGTCAGATGCACGATGATGCCAAAGCCAGTCGGCTCCACCAGCTCGACCTCGGCCGATATGCCACCGCTATCGGTCGTGATCGTCAGGTGCTCGGGTCGAATGCCAAGCGTTAGGTCACTTCCTTCCTGAACAGCGACAGGCGGGCTGTCGGCAACGCGGCTTCCGTCCTTCAGTCTGAGCGCGCCACCGCGATAGGTTACGTCGAGAAAATTCATTCCAGGCGAGCCTATAAAACCGGCGACGAAAAGGTTCGCGGGGCGATCGTAAAGCTCCAGAGGGCTGCCTACCTGCTGCACCACACCGCCATGCATGGCCACGATGCGGTCCGCGAGCGTCATCGCCTCGATCTGATCATGGGTCACATAGATCGAGGTCGCCTTAAGGTCGGAATGCATCTTCTTGATTTCGGCGCGCATCTGCTCGCGCAGCCGGGCATCGAGGTTGGACAAAGGCTCGTCGAACAGAAAGGCTTTCGGCTGGCGAACGATAGCGCGACCCATCGCGACGCGCTGGCGCTGCCCGCCAGAGAGCGCTTTCGGCCGCCGTTCGAGGAGTGGCTCCAGGCCGAGCTTTGCGGCAGCGCCGGCAACGGCCGCACCGATCTTCTCCTTCGTCGCCTTGCGCAGGCGCAGGCTGTAGCTCATGTTTCCCGCAACATTCATATGCGGATAAAGCGCGTAGGACTGGAACACCATGGCAATGTCCCTGTCCTTCGGATGCAGGTCGTTGACGCGGTTGCCGGCAATGCGGATCTCGCCCCTGCTGACGTCCTCCAGCCCCGCGATCATTCTGAGCAGCGTCGACTTCCCGCAGCCCGACGGGCCAACCAGCACGACAAACTCCCCGTCGCGGATATCGAGGTCGATGCCATGCAGCACGGAGACATGGCCGTAGGACTTTTCGAGTTTTTCGATCTCAATGGATGCCATTTGACTACCCTTTGACCGCGCCGGCCGTCAGGCCCTGGACGAGGTAACGCTGAATGAGAAGGAAGAAGAGTCCGGCCGGGATGAGAGCCAGCACGCCGGCAGCCATCATCTGACCGAAGTCGACTGAGAACTTCGAAACGAAGGTCAGGAGCCCGACCGGGAAGGTGGCCGCGTTGTTGCCGTTGATCAGCATCAACGCGAAAAGCAGTTCGCTCCAGGCGGCAGTGAAGACGAAGCCGAGCGTCGCGGCGATGCCGGGCAGCGTAAGCGGCAGGATGATCTGCCGAAAGGCCGTAAACTTCGTCGCCCCGTCGATCATCGCCGCCTCCTCCAGTTCCTTCGGGATGCCGTCGAAGAAAGACTGCATCAGGAAGGTGGCAAAGGGCACGTTGAACGCGGTGTAGACCACCACCAGTCCTGTCAGGCTGTTGGTGAGGCCGAGCGGCGACAGAATCTTGAAGATCGGCGCGACCAGCATGACCAGCGGAAACATCTGGGTCAGCAACATCAGCGCGACGATCCAGTATTTCGCCCGAAAGCTGAAGCGGGAGAGCGCATAACCCGAAAGCGACGCGCAGACCGTCACGAGCACGGCAGTCGATCCCGATACGATCAGGCTGTTCTTGAAGAAGGTCGGAAAGGCACTGTGCCGCAGCACAAAGGAATAATGGTCGAATGTCGCGCGCGAGGGCCACATCCGCACGCCCTCGGAATAGAGAAGATCGTTCGGCGTCACCGATACTTTCAGCAGCCAGAACAGCGGGAAAAGCGCAAAGACGATGTAGCAGAGGATCGCGAGGCGATGCGCGACGATCAGCAGAAGGGATTGCTTCATGGGTTCAATCCTTGTTCAGCAAAGTCTGCCGCAGCAGGATGATGATCATCGAATAGGCGAGCAAAAGAACGAGCAGCACGAGCGCGATCGCCGATGCGTAGCCGAAATCGAGCGCCTTGAAGGCCTGGGTGAAGATATAGCTTGCGACGATCTGGGTCCGATCGGCGGGCCCACCACCGGTCATCACGACGATCAGGTCCGCAAAATTGGAGATCCACACCGTGCGAAGCAATACGGTGATGGCGATCGTCGGTGCAAGGAACGGCAGGGTGATCGAAAAGAACCGTTGGAACCAGTTGGCGCCGTCGATCGATGCGGCTTCATAAAGATCGCGTGGGATTGCTTGGAGCGCGGCAAGCAGGGTGATGGCGAAAAATGGAATGCCCCACCAGACATTCGCAACGATCGGCCCCCACATCGCATATTGCGGATCAGAAAGGATGTTGCCTGGCTGGGACATCACGTCGAGCCCGAAAAGCCAGTGCGGTATCGGTCCGATCACCGGATTGAAGAGCCAGGCCCAGTTGAGACCGGCGAGGAAGGAGGGAACCGCCCAGGGCAGGAAGACCAGCGCCTGGACGAGGCCCCTGCCCCAGAACGGCTTGTCCAATAGCAGGGCGAGGATGAGCCCGAAGAAAAACTGCAGGAGGACGGAAGCGCCCGTCCACCAAAGCGTGTTCTTCAATGCCCCGTAAAAGGCCGCATCATGGGAAAGCGCGCGGAAATGCTCGATGCCGATGAACCCTCCCGAGAAGGGGTTGAGGAGCTGGATATCCCTGAAGGCGTAGGAGATGCCGATGACCAGCGGCACCAGCATGACCGCGACGATGAGGATCAGCGACGGGGCGCTGTAGAGATAGGGCTCCGAGGCATCAGCCAAACGCGTCAACCATGGCTTTCGGACGGGATGTCCGTTCCTGGTGCCGACAGCAATCATCATGGACAGGATTTCCCCTTCGCGGCTTTTCGCCGTCTTGATCTGGCGGAAGACCGGCCGTCGTTGACGCTGCCGGTCTCCCAGTTCGTCTCATTTCTTAAGGTGCTTCTGCTGCGCCTTGGTCAGATATTCTGCCCATTGATCGGCCAGCTGTTTTGGGGTGATGTCGCCTAAAAGCGCCTGCTGGGACGTCTTGATTGCGAGCGAATCCTTGAAGAAGGCGAATTCCTCGAGATAGGTCGGCATTACGGTCGGGACCGTGTCCGGATCGGCGAGTTCCTCGAACCAGCCCTTGAACTGATCACCGGCGTAAAATGGGTCCTTTTCCGCGGACGTATAGGCCGGCAGGGCGCCGATCTTCTTGTTCCATTCGAGATTGCCTTCCTTGCCTTCAAGCGTTGCGATCAGCTTCCAGGACAAATCCTTGTTCTTGGTCGTCGAGAACATCGACCAGCCGGCATAGCCGATCGTCGGAAAGGATTTGCCGTCCGGCCCCTTCGGCAGCGGAATGACCCCGAAATCCTCCTTCTTCATGCGCTCGGCAATCGCAATCAGCGCGTCCGGATCCTGGTCAAGGAAAGCGCAGGTTCCGGAATAAAAGCCAGCGACCACTTCGTTGAAGCCCCAGTTGACGCTGTCCTTTGGCGCATAGCCTTGTCTGTAGAGATCGACCATCCACTCGATGCCCTTTGTCCAGCCCTCGCTGTTCATAGTCGAGGTACCGTCCTCTTTGAAGTATGTGTTGTCGCCGGCCATCGAGGCGGCGAAGATCATCCAGCCGTTCAGGCCGCCCGGGCCGCCGCGCATGCAGTAGCCGTATTTGCCCGGCAGCTTGGAGACCGCTTCGGAGGCCTTGGCGAACTCGTCCATCGTCTTCGGCGGCGTTGTAACACCGGCATCGGAAAGCAGCTTCTTATTGTAGAACATGGCCCGCAGATAAAAGCCGTAGGGCAGCATATAGGCAGTCTTGTTGACATCGCGGCCGAGTTCGAGCGCCCTCGGCGTCAGCTCCTTGGTGTGCTCCCATTTTGCCAGATAGGGCTCGAGGCTTTCGAGCATGCCGTTGTTGGCGTAAAGCGACAGCCACGTATCCGGCATCTCCATCACGTCCGGCGTATCGCCTGCCGATACCATGGTCGCGAACTTCTGGAAGGCTTCGTTCCAAGGCAGCGAGATGATCTCGACCTTGGCGCCCGGATTGGCGGCCTCGAACTTGCCGACGATCGATTTCAGCGTCTCGGTGCGTTCCGGGCTGGTGATCACCTCGACCAACTTAAGGGTTGTATCGGCCATCGCGCTGCCTGCCATCAACGTCGCGAAAAGCGCAGTTGTTACGAGTGTTTTCATTGTCGTTCTCCCAGTTGTTATCGGTTGATGCTTTAGGAGGCGACGGCAATCGCCTCCTGAAGATCGCTCCACAGGGCCTCTGTTCCCTCGAGGCCGACATGGAGGCGCACGGACCGCGCATGGATGCCGAAGGCATGCGCGGAATTCGGCTGGGCCTTCTGCTGCAGCACCACTTCGCCCGGGACGATCAGGCTTTCGTGGCCGCCCCAGCTGACGCCGAGCTTGAAGAGCTTGAGATGGTCGGCGAAGGCGCGGATATCGACGCCCTCGCGGAAGATGAACGAGAACAGACCCGAGGTGCCGTTGAGACCTACCGGAAGGCGGTTCGCCAGACCCGGATGACACACCTGCGCCACCACGTCGAGTTCATGAAGACGGCGGGCAATGGTGAGTGCAGCTGCCTCATGCGCCTTCATGCGAAGCGGCAGCGTCCGAAGCCCGCGGATCAGGAGCCACGCATCGAAGGGCGAAAGCTTGCCACCCAGATAGGGATAGGCCTCGGCCTTTAGCCTTGCGATCATCTCCTTGGAGCCTGCGACGACGCCCGCGACGACATCGCTGTGCCCGCCGAGATATTTCGAGGCCGAATGAATGACGAGATCGACGCCGAGCGTGATCGGCCGCTGGAAGAACGGACTTGCCCAGCTGTTGTCGATCATCGAAACCACGCCGTGCTTCCTTGCGAGCTCGGCAAGCGAACCGACATTGTGAGCTTCCATCACCCAGCTTGTCGGGCTTTCCATGTAAAAGACCTTCGCGCCCGGCAGGACCTTGGCAACCGCTTCCTCATCACGGCCGTCGACGTAGGTCACCTCCACCTTCATTCGTTTGAGGATCGTGCCGAACAGCCGGAATGCATCGGGATAGACGTGTTTGACGGCAACGATCCGGTCGCCTGGCTCAACGAAGCTGATTATAGCGGACGAGATCGCCGCCATGCCGCTTGCAAAACCGAGCGCATCTTCCGCACCCTCGAGCTTTGCAAGCATCTCCTCGAATGCGCGCACGGTCGGATTGAGCCCGCGCGTATAGATCGGCCGCACTTTTTCGCCGCGATAGGCCGAGATCATGTCGTCGAAATCGGAGAAGGTGAAGAGCGACGTCTGAAAGATCGGGGGAACCACCGCCTCGGCGTAATTGCCGTCGTCGTGGGCCGTGATCAGCGAGGCGAACTCGAACTGTTCCAAGCCGTCATTCATTTGGACATTTCCTTGATATCTTCTTCGACGATCTTGAGGATTTTCAGTGTTTCGCTGCGTGCCGCTTCCGGATCCTGCGCGGCAATCGCGTTAAACAGGGTCCGGTGGTAAGGAAAGGACCGGCGGGCGAAGTCGAAACGTTCGAACGGATGGCTCCAGAAACGCTCGAAGGTTTCGCGCATCTGTTCGAGCAACTGACGGAAGAGCGGATTGTGAGTGGCATCGTAGACAGCCAGATGAAACGCCAGATCCTCCGGCCCCGAAGCGCCTTTGGCGTGATGGACCCGCTCCATTTCCTCGAGACGCGCTTCGATGATCTTAAGATCAGCAGAAGTCCGCATGCGCGCCGCGACCATGCCGGCCTCGCATTCAAGCCCCCTGCGCACCTGCAGTGTCTGCAACAGCGCATCGCGAAGATTGGCCGTATCGAGCGACAACGGCATGTGGATCGTGCGCCTGGAGATCGGCTTCAGCAGATAATTGCCGCTTCCCTTTCGCGATTCTATGACGCCAAGCGCCTGGAACCGGCGCATCGCTTCGCGGATGGTCGAGCGTCCGACACCAAGCGCCGCCATCAGCTCCCGCTCGGCCGGCAACCGGTCGCCGGCCTTCAGATCAGCGCCCTCCACGTAATCGGCGAGCGCCTCGCCGACTTGGCGGGCCCGATCGACAGGCGGCAACGCGGAGATCAACAGTTTACTCATAAGGCGAAAATTGGTCTGACATCTGAGCAATAAAATAGCTTGTTCCCCCACCTGTCAATGGCCGCACTCGATCGATAGCGCTCCCCCCGGTCGGACAAGCTGGAGGATGTGTTAGAGCCTCTGGAGAATTCCGATGGATGCTATCGTGCAGGACGACGAGCCTAGCCGACGCTGAAAACCATGCCGTGATCCGCACATGGTCCGGCCGCGAAGGCTATGTCGAAGATGGTCTCCCGGTAATGGGGCCGTCCTCGACAAGGCCGGTCTCTTCCATGCCGTCAACTTTTCCGGTCACGGCTTCGGCCCCGGCGATGTTATCGCGGAGATCGTGGTCACGGGCAGATCAGACTTCCCAATGGAGGACCTTCTTGTCGGTCGCTTCACCTCCGGCCGCCGAGACATGAGCACGCGCAATCGTCAAGTCGGATATCTGCGCCAGATCAGCCGATGACGAACCATACCGCCCGCGTGAATGATGAATTAAAGGGGATATCTCTCATCCGATGACGACCTGCAGGACGCCATGAAATTCACCCAGCATCATGGTCGATGACATCTGAACCCGACGCTACACTATTGGGCCCGCGTCTTTCAGCCCGACGCGGAACTGAAGACATGGTGGGCGTCTCATGCGATGTCGATGGATTTCGGTCTCCGCGATAACCGTTGTCGTCTCCGGCTTGTCAATTTCAAAGGGATATGCCTCTGTGAAGATCACCGCCTCATCCATAGCCTGTTCGCCGAAATTCCGGCACCGCCCTACAATTCTCATGCTCCTCTGAATGAGGATCAAAAAGCAGGTCGACAGCAGCTCCCACAGCGCCACGAGCGACAACGCGCGTTGAACCAGAGGCCATGTCCCGCCCGATTCGAAAAAATGACAACAAATATTATTCGATTTGGTGCTGAGCCCCTTACAAAGCGACAAAGAAATTAAGGCAATCATCCGTCAAGGAAGATCCATCATCGATCTTTCAGACGTGGAGAGCGGAACAAACGGTTCAAATTTCAATTTAATAGGATGGAGGAGCAGTAATGTGACGAGTTCTATCAAAAGAGTCTTCCGACCTCTCCGATTTGATCGGGAGGGTAACGGGTGTATCTTTATAGGTTCGGTGGAAGATGCGATCGAATTTGTGGCTGATTCTTGGCCAGTTCGAGCTGGGGAAGCGTACGAAAATGCGCTTCAAGCCTGCATCGATGGGATCAACGATCGCATTTCGCCCAATGCTGTGAGACAGATTCTATACAGCTCGGCCAGAGCAGCGGGCCTTCATGTCAGCGAGTGACTTCGAATCCAGAGTGGCATAGTCGGCAAATAACCTCTCAGGAAGCCCGATCGTCGAAATAAGCGATCCGGTAGGCATTTTCGATGGCCCATCCGAACTGCCAGGCCTGCCTTTTTTCTTCCCAGTGATTGGCTTGATCGAAAGTCCCGAGCAGAGCCACTATTCTCAAGAAAGGGTTCTCCTCCCAACCAGCCCCCCGAGCACGAGCTTCTGCACCACGTTCCTGCAGTTCAACGATGACCTCGACGCTCACCATGCAGATGTCGTCTCCCAATCAGCGCGGTCGTTTCGGCTGCCTTGAGACTGACGCATGTTTCTGAGGCGCGATAATCATCTATAGCGGCTGATAAGCGGAAGTCTGACTGGGGGCTGCCGAAGCGTTTCAGCCAGACTTCCGACTGTTGCGATTTGGCGGTCCCAACAGCGCTCCGTATGTGAAATACTGCCGAAATTTCGTCCATGCAGGAAACGACGGCACCGATCGAATTGCGTCGCCGGTTCAGTAATTCGCTAACTTCTCCCGAATTCGTCGGTTATGCGGATGATGTCGTCTTCTCCGAGATAGGAACCGGTCTGGACCTCGATCATTTCGAGGGTGATCTTGCCGGGGTTGGCGAGACGGTGGACTTCGCCCTGGGGGATGTAGACGGATTCGTTCTCACGCACGATCCTGACCTCGTCGCCGATCGTCACTTCCGCGGTGCCCTTGACGCAGATCCAGTGTTCGGACCGGTGGTGATGCTTCTGCAGCGAAAGCTTCTTGCCGGGGGAGACGAACAGCCGCTTGACCTGGAAACGGTCGCCGTTGAGCACCGAGGTATAGCCGCCCCAGGGACGATAGGAGGTGGGATGGGTCTCCGTCAGTGCGGCGGTCGCCCGTGCGGCGGCGAGCTGCTTGACAAGCGCGCCGACATTCTGGCTGTCGTCCAGCCGGCCGACATAGACGGCATCCTCGCTGGCGATGACGGCGACCCCATCGAGCCCCTGGACGGCGAGATGGCTGGTGCGCGACATGACGAGCGAATTCTTCGTATTGACCAGCGTCGCCTTGCCGGTGGCGACATTGCCGGCCGCGTCGCGGGTGCCGAGCTTCCAGACCGCATCCCAGCTGCCGAGGTCCGACCAGGTGAAGGAGGATGGCACGACTGCGGCGTTGGCGGTCTTCTCCATGATCGCGTAGTCGACCGAGATGTCCGGGCTGGCCGAAAACGCTTCCGCGTCCAGGCGGGTGAAGTCGAGGTCGCCGGAGGCCTTGGCCACGGCGGCACGGGCCGCCCTGTCCACCTCGGGGGCGAAGGCGGCCATCTCTTTCAGCACCTGTCCGGCGGTGAACATGAAGATGCCGGAGTTCCAGGCAAACCCGCCGGCCGCCAGCATGTGCTCCGCCTCCGCCAAGGCCGGCTTCTCGACGAAGCGCCTCACCTTGCAGGCGCCGGTTTCCAGCGCCTCACCGATCTCGATATAGCCGTAGCCCGTGGCCGGTTCCGTCGGCGTGATGCCGAAAGTGACGAGCTTGCCGGCAAGGGCGGTCTCCCGTGCGATGCGGATCGCCCCG
>NZ_JPYQ01000029.1:0-14980 GCF_000757525.1 Rhizobium sp. YS-1r
CAAAAGTCCCATCTAGATTGTCGCGCAAGTTCCTCCCAGATCGCCGCGCTATAGTTCGGCTCCCACGCGGAGCATTTCCTCATAGATAGCGGCGCTGGACACTGTCGGGTAGAAGAAGCGGTAGGCGTGGACGGCACGGTTTAGATCGAGATCGTCGAAGGCTTCCTCGATCGTCTCGGGCGTCGGATACCCTCCCTTGAAGGTGTATTCCTGCGCATGAGCGTAGATGCCCGGTGCCAGGAGAGACAGCGAGACGGCGACGGCAATACCTTGAAGCTTTGTCATCACGCACTCCTTGTGTGCAATCGCGTCACTGGGCAGCGACTTTCTCGACGTCGGGAAGAACCCAGGCCTTGTCGAAAAACTCTCTCTTCGGTCCATAGGCGCGGAACATGAGTTCGAATTCGCGAAGCGGGTCAGTGGGTACCCAGTTCGTCTCCTTGCCGGGAGGCGTACTCGGGCCGAAATAGATATCGACCGAGCCGTCGGTGTTCTTCTGCAGTTCGTTACTGTTCGAGGCCCGGCTGGCGCGGTTCATATTCCTCACCAGTGCGTGGGTCTGGCGATCGTACACCGTCACCGACCAATACTGGTCGACGGGAGCGTTCGCCGGAACGGTAAGCTTGTAGGTGTCAGCGCCGTCGAGAAGCTCGCCGTCCTTATCCTTGGGCGTGAGCAGGTAGAATTGCCCGACCCCGAGCCGTTTGATGCCGACGTACCCCAGCGTATAGATCACGCCCCGCCAGTCCGTGGGATAGGAATCCATTTCCGTATAGTTCGCCGACATCGCCTTGGCGAGTTCCGGTATGCCGCCCGGCCGCCAGTAGGTTCCCTCGAAGAAGGAAGCCCAGCCGGCTTCGTACTTGGCATCCAGCCACGCTTTTGCTTCCACCGCGGCGGAGTCGAAAATGCGACGTGTTTGCGCGTCCGGCTTGAAGGACTTACCCTTCTCGATACCGAGCGTCCTGAGCTGATCGATCATGTGACGGTCCCGGGCGATCCATGGTTCGCTCTGGATGATGCGGTTGAGGTGTTCGAAGAAGGTCGCGTCGAACTGGATCGTGGAGTCGAACAGCACATCCTGCGCGTCGATGAAGGTTGTCTCGGACGGGTTTTCGGCTTGCGAGAGCGGATAGACCTTGACCTTCTTGCCGTAGGCTATGGACTTGGCGATGTCCTCGTCGCTGTGACTGTTAAAGTTCGATCGCAGGAGGGCGTAGCCGCCGAACGTATCGGACTGGAGCGCAACATAACCTTCTGGGACTTTATCGGTATATCCAGGCGGCAGGACCACGAACTTGCCGCCGGCACCCTTGTCCAGGCCGAGGAGACCGACATCCTCGAGCGGCATCTGCCACAAGGTGACGATGTTGCCGTTGAGCGAGCCGCCGTTGGCGGGCGGCACGTCGATGACGATCGGCCCCTGGCGGGTGTCGAAGAACACCATGAAATAAAGCGTGTCCGGATTGGGCGTGAGCGTCTGGTTCATCCAGTCGAGCGCGCGGCCCCAGTAAACCACCTGATGCGGTTTCGCGCTGGTCTTGGTCAGCATTTCCTGCATCATCAGATCGTAGTTGACCGCGGGCATGCCCCATACTACCGCCTCGACGGCGCGGCGGTGGATGGCCCGGGCTTCGATGTCCTCGGGCGTGAAGTGCTGCGCTTCTGCCATGGGCGTTGTCCAAACCAGGCAAATCGCTGCGAGTGCGCTTATAAGAGCTTTCCGCATTGGACATCCTTTCCTTGTTCAGGAGACGAATTAACAGCGTGTACACGTCGGGCGAGGCATCGCGACGAGCGGGTGCCTCGTCACGCTTGCCTTTTGGACTCCGATAGCCGCGCAGCTCACAATCAGCGATCAGCTTTCCGCACCATATCCGTCGTGACGCCATCATCGTCCAGATGTCTATGAAAGCGAAGTACGCAACAGTTACAAAGCTCGATGTTACCGTTACGTACTCGGTTGCAGCCGACTCAGATGCTAATACTGGCCGCGTCACAAATGGTGGCGGGTCCGGTGGTGCAATCGGGATTATTGGGCGCTCCGATGAATGCTGGGTCGAGAGGGCTGCTCAAGTTGATGATCCGGTTCCCAGCGATCCGAGGCGAACTGCAAATTCTCTACGGCCACGACGAGACATTGAAGGAGCTTGCGGAGGCTTATGAGTGATGCGCCTACTCGCACTTCCCGACAACGGACACACACGGCTGATCCCGAACGATTCCATCTCGGTGCTCCCGCTGAGGTTTGTGAGCGTCGGGACGGTGGTGCAGTTAACTGACACGGCACTAGAAACAACTGCGCCAAGAGGAGAGCTGATAGCAGTCAACGGCACACCTTTGGGCCAAATTGAAGCCGCCGCAGAGAAATTTCTGGCGGGAACGCGCCAGAGGAAACGGGTCATCGGACCGATTCTTCTCGCATGGCCGTATGCATTAGCTCACCTCGGTTTTTCTTCAAAAGAGAATACGACTGAGTATCGCGTGAAAGACGAGAATGGGCAGATAACCGATTTGAAAGTGGAGAACGGGCATACGGTTCCTGCATCGATGCTCTACCCGAGAAACGAGCATGGCAAGGCTGGTCCGGCCTGGGAACCCGAGAGATTTGTCGAGATTAAAGACTGGCAGGGGCTTGGGCTTTCAATATTATTGCCGAGTTTCTTCGATCCAAGCGAAAGTGCGCTGAACGATTAGACGAACGGCGGCTCAGTCTGCACTGCTGACGGTCGACACTCGGAAGATGCTGCGCCAGGTATGGAATGGTCGCTTTCGCTTTCAGCGCCGCGGCAATCAGGCGTGCTGCCACGGCCAACGACGCACACTTCATCCGTCCGCAATTGGCGCAAGGCAGTCATTCAATCCAAGCGTCTGGACCGGCCTGCACTAATCATACACCCGCTTCACGTTCGCGACGACGTCGAGTTCCTTCATCTGCAGCAGGAGCTGGTTGAGCTGCCTCAGGTCCCAGACCTCGACTTCCATGGTGATCTCGGAGAAGTCGTCGGCGCGGTTGCTGCCCATCGTCAGCGTGCGGATATTGATGTCGAGCCCGGCGATCGTCTGGGCGACGGTTGCAAGCGTGCCGGGTTCGTTCAGCGTGTTGACCTCGATCCTGGCGAGAAAGCGTGACTTGTTCGCCTCGTCGAGGTCCCAGCGCACGTCAATCCAGCGCTCCGGCTGGTCATCGAAACGCTGCAGGGCAGACGCCTGGATCGGGTAGATGGTGATGCCCTTGTCCCTCTCCATGATGCCGACAATGCGGTCGCCGGGCACCGCGCCGCTTGGAGCGAACCGCACCTGCATATTGCCGGAAAGGCCGCGGATCGGCAGCGGGTCGGGGCCCGCCTCGATCTCTTCCGGTCCGACGCGCCGCTGGTTCGGCAGCTTGAAGATCATGCCCGATGCGCTGCGCATATTGAACCAGCCGTCGTCGGCGGCGGGCTTCACCGTCACCCGCTCGTCCTGATAGTCGGGGAAGACGGCGCGCAGCACGTCCAGCGAGGAGAGCTCGCCGCGGCCGACAGCGGCAATCGCATCCTCGACGTCCTTATACGCCAGCCGGGGCAGCGCGGGCTTCAGCGCATCACGAGAAAAGATCTTGCCGGCCCGCTCGAAGGTGCGCTCCAGAATGCGGTGGCCGAGGCCGGAATATTGCTTGCGGATCGCCATGCGGGTGGCGCGGCGGATCGCCGAGCGGGCCTTGCCGGTCACGACGATCTCCTCCCAGGCGGCCGGCGGCACCTGCACGCCCGAGCGAATGATCTCCACCTCGTCGCCGTTGTTGAGCCGTGTCACGAGCGGCATGATACGGCCGTTGATCTTGGCGCCGACGGTCGTGTCGCCGATGTTCGTGTGGACCGCGTAGGCGAAATCGATCGGCGTCGCGCCGCGCGGAAGCGCGATCAGCTTGCCCTTCGGCGTGAAGCAGAAGACCTGGTCCTGGAAGAGTTCAAGTTTTGTATGCTCCAGGAATTCTTCCGGATTGTCGCCTTCTGCCAGCGACTCGATCGTATGACGCAGCCAGGAATAGGCGTTGGATTCCCTCGGCAGGAGTTCCCCTGCCCTGCCATCCTTGTAAAGCGCATGGGCTGCGATACCGTATTCGGCGATCTCCTGCATGAGCTGGGTGCGGATCTGCAGCTCGATGCGCTGGCGCGACGGACCGACGATCGTCGTGTGGATCGAGCGGTAGTCGTTCTGCTTCGGATTGGAGATGTAGTCCTTGAAGCGGCCCGGCACGACGCGCCAGCGGGTGTGGACGATGCCGAGCGCGCGGTAACAGGACGGGATGTCGCCGACGATGATGCGGAAACCGTAGACGTCCGAAAGCTGCTCGAAGGAGAGCGACTTCGACTGCATCTTGCGGAAGACCGAATAGGGTTTCTTCTGCCGCCCCTTCACGAAGGCATCGGTCAGGCCGTTGGCGATCAGCAGTTCGCGCAACTCGTCTTCGATCTTCTTGATGAGGCCTTCGTTGCGGGCCTCCAGCTCGGCCAGCCTCTTGGTGACCGTCTCGTGGGCCTCCGGATTAAGGTTGCGGAAGGCGAGCTCCTCCAGCTCGTCGCGCATGTCCTGCATGCCCATGCGACCGGCGAGCGGCGCATAGATATCCATGGTCTCTTCGGAAATGCGCGCCTTCTGCTCCGGCTTCATGTGCTCCAGCGTGCGCATGTTGTGGAGCCGGTCGGCGAGTTTGACGAGCAGGACGCGCACGTCATCGGAAATGGCAAGCAGCAGCTTGCGCAGGTTCTCCGCCTGCTTGGCCTTCTTGGAGACGAGGTCGAGACGTTTCAGCTTCGTCAGCCCCTCGACCAGCCGGCCGATATCCTCGCCGAAGAGCTCATCGATCTCGGCGCGGGTGGCGGTCGTGTCCTCGATCGTGTCATGCAGCAGGGCGACCGCGATCGTGGATTCGTCCAGGTGCATGTCGGTCAGGATCGCGGCCACTTCGAGCGGATGAGAGATATAAGGGTCACCGCTGGCGCGCTTCTGCTGGCCATGCTTTTGCATGGCGTAGACATAGGCCTTGTTGAGGAGAGCTTCGTTGGCATCGGGCTTGTATTTCTGAACCCGCTCGACGAGCTCGTATTGCCGCATCATCCTGAAAAAAGTCCTCGATACCGCTCGTCTTGACACGTTTAGGGATGCCCGGAACCGGTTGCCAACCGTTTCCCCATGGCGGGCAACGGCACCGGGCGAAAAGAAAATGGCGCGCCAACCGTCAGATTGGCGCAGCCATCATAAAACATCCAGCCAGATTAGGGCGAGAGGATGAACGAAAACTTGCCAAACAAAGATTTCGTTCAGTATTCGTCGCTCTTAGTAATCGTCGCTCTTTTCCGGCGGCACGAGGCCTTCGATACCCGCCAGCAGTTCCTCTTCCGACATCTGATCGAAAGTGACGGTTTCGGGAAGTTCCTCTTCCTCGTCGCGGTCGGAGGCCACGGCAACGCCGCCGGCGGCGATCAGCGAAGCCGGATCGGGCTCGGGCTCGTCCACTTCCACATGCTTCTGAAGCGAATGGATGAGGTCTTCCTTGAGGTCGTCGGGCGAAAGTGTCTCGTCGGCGATTTCGCGAAGGGCGACGACTGGATTCTTGTCATTGTCGCGGTCGATCGTGATGGACGCGCCCTGCGAAATCTGCCGGGCCCGATGGCTCGCAAGAAGAACGAGCTCAAAACGGTTATCGACTTTGTCGATGCAATCTTCTACTGTGACACGGGCCATTGCCTGTCCTTTGGGTCATGAATTTCGGGATTGATACGCCCGATACAGCCATTGCGCGGCAAATTCAAGTTTTTCTGACGAACGCGGTCTGAATACCTTCGACCAGGGCCCCATGGAGCACCAAAGAGATTCAACCGCAGGCTGCTTGGATTATTACGAATCGTGCCATAAATGACATTTATATGAATAGTTCGTAATGTAGTGGATTATTCACGGGTTTGGTTCAGCTTATATTGACCAAGGCCCTGCCTGCCAAGCAGGTTTATAAGAACAAGGGGATGGAGACCATATGTTTGACCCAAGAGAGAAGATTGCTCTCTTCATTGACGGCGCCAATCTTTACGCTGCATCGAAAAGCCTCGGTTTTGATATTGACTACCGGAAACTGTTGAAGGCTTTCCAGAAGCGCGGTTATCTCTTGCGGGCCTACTATTATACGGCTCTGATCGAGGATCAGGAATATTCCTCCATCCGCCCGCTGATCGACTGGCTCGATTATAACGGCTACAAGGTGATCACCAAGCCCGCCAAGGAATTTACCGACAGCATGGGCCGCCGGAAGATCAAGGGCAACATGGATATCGAACTCGCGATCGATGCCATGGAACAATCGGAAACGGTCGACCATCTCGTGCTCTTCTCCGGCGACGGCGATTTCACGACGCTGGTGGAGGCCTTGCAGCGCAAGGGCCGCAAGGTTTCGGTCGTCTCCACGATGTCCACCCAGCCGCCGATGATCGCCGACGACCTGCGCCGCCAGGCTGACCACTTCATCGACCTGATGACGCTCAAGGCAGAAGTCGGCCGCGATCCTTCCGAGCGTCCGGTCCGCCCGACGGAATCTGCCGAAGCGGTCGATCTCTGATCTCAAGCGACGGCAATGTTCTGCGCATGTCGTTTCGGCAAGACCGCCGTACACTTTTGCGCGAGATGCGATAAAGAATAGGCGCCCGTTTTTCGGCGGCGCCTTTTTTGATTTCGGGTTAGAAAGCTCCATGCTTTTCAAACGCCCTTCCGACGATATCCTCTACGAAGCCCTGGTCGCCCGCGATGCAGCCTATGAAGGTTTTGCATGGGCGGCCGTGAAGACGACCGGCATTTTCTGCCGCCTCACCTGCCCGGCCCGCAAGCCGAAGCGCGGGAACACCACATTTTACGGCACGATCGCGGAATGCCTGGAGGCGGGCTTTCGCCCCTGCAGCCGCTGCCGACCGATGCTGAAACTCGGCGAGACAGACCCGATGGTGACGCGGCTCCTCAATGCGCTCGATGCCGATCCGCACCGCCGCTGGAGCGAGGACGACGTGGGCTCGCTTGGCGTCGACCCTTCCACCGCCAGGCGCGCGTTCAAGCGGCAGTTCGGCATGAGCTTCCTGGAGATCGCCAGGCTGAGGCGAATGGGCAAGGCGGCCGAGATACTGACGTCCGGCGCGAGCGTCATCGATGCGCAGCTTGACGCCGGCTATGAATCCGGCAGCGGTTTTCGCAGCGCCATGACGAAGCTCTTCGGCGCGGCTCCCGCCAACCTGCGCGACAAGACGCTGCTTCGTGCCGACTGGATCGAGACACCGATCGGACCGATGATGGCGATCGCCGACCAGCATGCCCTGCATCTCCTCGAATTCGCTGAACGCAAGGCCCTGCCGGCTGAAATCAGAAAGCTTCAGAAATTTACCGGCAGCGGCATCATCATGGGCCGGCATCCGCCGATCGACGAGATCGAAGAGGAACTGAAGGCCTATTTCGCCGGCGAGGATCGCGGCTTCAGGACACGGCTTGCCGGCCACGGCTCACCGTTCCAGCGGCAGGTCTGGGAGGCGCTCAGGGCGATCCCGGTCGGCGTGTCGCGCACCTATGGTTCGATTGCCGCAGAACTCGGCCTCCCCTCCTCCACCCGCGCCGTCGCGGGCGCCAACGGCGCCAACCAGATCGCAATCGTCATTCCCTGCCACCGCGTGCTTGGCGCCGACGGCAGCCTGACCGGTTATGGCGGCGGGCTGTGGCGCAAGCGCTGGCTTATCGAGCATGAGCGGCGGATGGCGGTGCGGAAGGTTAGCGACGGTTGAGCGGCGTGCCCCAGCATACCCCCCTCTGCCCTGCCGGGCATCTCCCCCTCAAGGGGGGAGATCGGCTGGTGGCGGGCTCACCGCTTTCTCTTTAAGATTCCACTTTCTGAGGCTTCACTCTCTGCTTAAAGATTTCTCCACAAGGACTTGGGGAATGGCGGTCGTGCCGCTTGTGATCTCCCCCCTTGAGGGGGAGATGTCCGGCAGGACAGAGGGGGGGTGGCGCCACCCACCAAAGCTCACACAGATGCCGGTTCGCTAAGCTGAAGCCCCGAGCGCGACTGCCGCTTTGGCCTTCTTCGCCCGGAAGATCCCTTCGACGATCACGGCCAGCGGCAGGCCGATAAAGAACGGGATGAAAAAATAGATCACCCGAAAGGCGACCAGCGAGCCGATCGAGGCCGCATCGCCCATTACGTGCCTGACGGTCGCTTCCAGTACGCCGAGACCGCCGGGCGCATGAGTGATGAGAATCGCCAGATTGGCGAGGACGAAAGCAGTCGCCGCTTTCAGATAGCTCACATCCGCCGTCGCAGCCATGACCTCACGCAGGCAGGCGGACACGAGGGCAAAGTTGATCGTGCCGATCACCACCTGGGCGACGGCGATCCTTAAGGTCGGCATCTGAAACGTCCACGCCCGTACCTTCAAGGGTGTGCGGAGGAAGGCCGCGAGCGCCAGATAACCGGCCGTTGCGGCAAAGCAGGCAAAGCCGATCGCCCGGGTGACACCCTCGCCCATGCGCAACACCGATGCGGCATCCTTCGGATTGACGATGAGAACGATGCCCGAGAGTACGGTCATGCCGAGACCGACCGTGACGCCTGAGAGCAGCACGATCTTGGCAACATCTTCCGTGCTCATGCCCCAATGGGCGTAATAACGGTAACGCAACCCGCCGCTGCTGAGCCCGGCGAGGCCGACGCTCTGACCGATCGACAGCGCCACGAAGGAGGCGAGCGCGATCTTCGGATAAGCAAGGTCGTTCTTCACATAACGCACGCCTGCCCAGTCGAAACCGGTCAGGCAGAGATAGGAACCGAAGGCGAAGCCGAACGCGGCCAGGAGATTGACGATCGGAATGGCCTTGACAGAGTCGACAATCTCCGAAGCCGAGTATTCACGGAATGTATGGTAGAGAAGGTAGCCGGCCAAACCGAAGCCGATGACCACCGTAACGTAAGTGAGAATTTTCTTCGCCATCGCCTGCTCGTGTCCACGGAATGAACCGCAACGGGCGGATGCGGAGATTGTTCCTGGACGGGAATTTCAGATACGGCCGATGATGCGCGAAAATGCGGGATCGTTGCGATTATAGCCGCGCGCCGTGCCATGAAACCTCTGATCCGTTTCGGCAAGCTCGCTGATGTCATCAACATGAAAGAGCCGCCAGCCGGCCCCGGTGCCGGAAATCTGCCAGCCGCTCAGAGCCAGTTCGCCCGTCCCCACATATCCCAGGATATGCGGCCGCACCCTGCGCGCCACATCCTTGTAGCGGAGTTCAAGAACCTTCCGCCGGTCGATCGCGTCGATGATGATATCCGGATAGCCCATGCCTCACCTCTCACCCACAACGAGCGGGAAAGAGCAAAGTTCAGGGGTGTCAGCAGACGTCGAAGTTTATGTCCTGGGCGCCTTTCCAGAGCACCAGCCTGCCCATTTCCTCGAGCTGCTCGCGACCTTCGATAACCGTCAGGAAGTGATTGCCAGCAAGAGCGCCCATCTTGCTCGCAAACGAGGAGCTGCCGTAGGCAAACAGCAGCTCCGTCTCGCTGTGGCCACCGGGATAAAGCAGGATATCGCCACGCGAGGGATGGCAAGTGTGGTTTTCGAAACCCGCGCCGAACTGGAAATCACCGAGCGGCACCCAGACCGCCTCGCCGCTCCAGCGGGAATGGATGACCTGGTTGCGGAACGGCAGGAAGGTCTCGAAGATGCGGCAGGTCTCAGGCGCCTTTTCGCGCTCGAAACGGGCGATGAAGGCAAACGGGCCGACCGTGATGCGCAAGCCTTCCATGCCGGTCAGTTCGCCTTCAACAGCCGCGATTTCTGGCGGTTCCAGTCGCGCTCCTTCTCCGTCTCGCGCTTGTCGTGCAGCTTCTTGCCCTTGGCGAGCGCGAGTTCCAGTTTGGCACGGCCCTTCTCGTTGAAATAGATCTTCAGCGGCACCAGCGTCATGCCTTCACGATTGATGGCGGCACGCAGACGGTTGATCTCACGCTTCGAGAGCAGCAGCTTGCGGCGGCGGCGCGGCTCGTGATTGAAACGGTTCGCCTGCAGATATTCCGGCAGGTGCGAATTGATGAGCCAGATCTCATCGCCCTCGTCCGAAGCGTAGGATTCGGCGATATTCGCCTTGCCGTCGCGCAGCGACTTGACCTCGGTCCCTGTCAACACCAGGCCGGCCTCGTAAGTGTCGATGATTTCATAGTTGAAGCGGGCCTTGCGGTTTTCCGCGACAATCTTGTTGACCGTGCGCTGGCTGCCTTTGGGTGCCATGGGATAGATTCCGTTCCGCCCTTTTTCTGAACATAAATCCCCGCCCATGGGCGATGAGCGGGGTTCGATCCTTATCTAATGCGCGAGACGTGAAATGTGAAGCTTCTGCAGCGTTCGCTTCAGTTCAAGAGCCCCGCGTGACGCATGGCCGCGTCGATCGCCGCTTCCGTCGCCGGCTCCAGCGTCGAGATCAACGGGGAACGCACCATGCGGTTCATGCCGCGCAATCTGTGCAGGGCATATTTAGCGCCGCAAAGGCCGGGCTCCATGAAGATCGCCTTGTGGAGCGGCATCAGCCGATCCTGGTATTCGAGCGCCTTCGCGTAATTGCCGTCCAGCATCGTGGCCTGAAAGTCGGCGCACAGACGCGGTGCGACATTGGCCGTGACCGAGATGCACCCGACACCGCCGTGGGCATTGAAACCGAGCGCGGTCGCATCCTCACCCGACAACTGAACGAACTCCTTGCCGCAGGTGATGCGCTGCTCGGAGACGCGTTCCAGCTTGCCGGTCGCATCCTTCACGCCGACGATGTTCCTATGAGACTTCGCCAGCGCACCCATCGTCTCCGGCGACATGTCGATGACCGAGCGCGGCGGGATGTTGTAGATGATGATCGGCAGCCTTACGGCTTCGGCGATCGCCGAGAAATGCGCGATCAACCCCTTCTGCGTCGGCTTGTTGTAATAAGGCGTCACGACCAGGATAGCGTCGGCGCCCGCGTTTTCCGCGTGCACGGCCAGTTCGATCGCTTCCCGCGTGTTGTTGGAGCCCGCACCGGCGATGACCGGAACCCGCTTTTTGGCCACCTTGACGCAGAGTTCCACGACGCGCTTGTGCTCGTCATGGGACAGTGTCGGCGATTCACCGGTGGTGCCGACCGGCACCAGGCCGCTGCTGCCTTCACCGATCTGCCATTCCACATGCGCGGCAAAGGCGTCTTCATCCACCGAACCATCGGTGGTGAAGGGGGTGACGAGGGCGGGGATCGATCCCTTGAACATGCAAAGCTCCCAATCGGCCGCAATCCATGCTTCGGCCGCAATCCGTGACTAAGGTCGCGCACAATAAAGCGGCGGGAAAGCGGCGACAAGCGTGACGACAAGGGATTTCATGCGGAATCTCATATAAGAAATCGCGCATTTTCATAAATATGGTAAGGTTTCGTTAATCCGCTCGGCGGCTAATAGGGGTTAGATATCTTCACGACGAGTTACCGGATGAATAGGCCCGTTCTGATCCTCGCTGCTCTGGGGCTTGGTGCTGCGAGCGTGCCCGGTTTTGCCGCATCTCCTGAAAGCGCCGTACCGCTGCCCTTCGTCAAGCCGGAAGATCCCGTCGCGCGCGCAATGCCTACCGCCATGCCGGTGCCAACCACGCCTTCGCCGGATATCACAGGCGCGATCCCGCGCACGGGAAGGCTGCAGCCGGCCGGCGTGTTGAGAGAAGGGCTCGACGCCCTTTCCCGCAACGATATCGCAACAGCACTTGCCACCCGCAACGGGCTCTCCGAAGGTTCACTCGACCGGCATATCCTGACCTGGGCGATCGCCACGTCCGGCGCGCCGGGCGTTCCGTCCGGCGAAATCGCCGCCGCGCAGCGGGAACTGAAAGGCTGGCCCGGCCTCAAAAACCTGCGCGCCAATTCCGAGCGCGCCCTCTATCGGGAAAATCCGTCGGCCTCCACCGTGCTTGCCGCCTTCGGCTCGACACGGCCGGAAACGACGGAAGGCGCGATCATCCTGGCGCGTGCGCTGGTCGCCGCCGGAAAGACCAGCGAGGCGGCGCGTCCGCTGCGTCAGATCTGGCTTTCCGAAACGCTCGACAAGCCGACCGAAGACAGGATCCTTGCCGAATTTCCGGCGCTCCTCTCGCCGGCCGATCACAAGGCCCGCATGGACACGCTGATGTACAAGGGGCGCGCCACGCAGGCCAAGCGCTTCGGCGATCTCGGCAAGGCGCAATCACTCTACAAGGCATGGGCGGGCGTCACCAGCAACGCCAAGAATGCCGAGACCCTTCTCAATGCGGTCGACCGGTCCTGGAAGGATGATCCGGCCTATCTCTTCGCGCGGATAGAATATCTGCGCCGGCAGGACAAATATCGCGAGGCGGCCGAACTCATTGAAAAGGCGCCGCGCGAGGCTTCCAGGCTCGTCAACACGAGCGAATGGTGGAACGAGCGGCGCATCGTGGCCCGCGGCCTTGCCGACCAGGGCGATTTCAAGCGCGCCTACACGGTCGTTGCCAATCATCTCGCGACCTCCTCGACCGATGTGGTCGACGCGGAATTCCATGCCGGCTGGTACGCGCTGAGAGCGCTTCGCGAGCCGGCGCTCGCGGAAAAGCACTTCCGCAAGATCCTTGATGTGTCGAACAAGCCGCTCTCCGCTTCCCGCGCCTGGTACTGGCTCGGCCGGGCCGCCGAAGCCGGTGCACCCGGCAACGCCCGCGAATTCTTCGCCAAGGCAGCGCATTATTCCGGAACATTCTACGGTCAGCTTGCAGCCGCCCGCCTCGACATCAAGACGCTCGACGTGAGCTACCCCTCGCCTACTGCTGCCGACCGGCGGAATTTCGAAAACCGCGAGGCGGTAAGAGCGATCGCCCGGCTGGAAGATGCAGGCCACGGCAAACGCGCCGGCACGCTCTACCGGGCACTCGCCGAGGAAATGACAAGCCCGGGTGAGCTTGCGATTCTCGCCGCGCGCGCCGAAACGCAGGACAATCATGCCCTCTCGCTGCAGATCGGCAAGATCGCGTTCGGCCGTGGCATCGAGGTCGCGGCGCTGGCTTTCCCGATCGGCGTCATTCCGGCCGGCGCCAATATCGCCGGCTCCGGCAAGGCGCTCGCCTATGCCATTGCACGCCAGGAAAGCGCCTTCAACCCTGCCGCCGTTTCAGCCGCCAATGCTCGCGGACTCCTGCAGCTCCTGCCCGGCACGGCCCAGGGCGTCGCCAAGCGGCACGGCCTCACCTACGCCGCCGCGAAGCTCACCACGGATGCCGGCTATAACGCCACGCTCGGCGCGCACTATCTCGGCGAACAGATCGACACGTTCGGCGGCTCCTATATCCTGACCTTCATCGCCTATAATGCCGGTCCGCGCCGTGTGCCGGAGTGGATCGCCCGTTATGGCGACCCGGGCGGGAAATCCCTCGATGACATCGTCGACTGGATCGAGCGCATTCCCTTCCCCGAAACGCGCAATTACGTGCAGCGGGTGATGGAGAATTACCAGGTCTACAAGATCCGCCTCGGCCAGAAGGCCGATATCGAGGCAGACTTGCGGTTCGGACGGCAATAGCGGGGCTCACGGCGTCCAGCATCAATGCCCCACCTTCCGAAAGCTTATCATCACGCCATAAACGAAAAGGCCCGGCGCAATGGCCGGGCCTTCAAGCTCAGATCAGACGATCAGATCAGAAGTCGCGCTGCAGGCGGACGAGACCGGCCCATTCGTCGGCTTCATGGCCATAACCGACAGCAAACTTGCTGCGCAGGCCTTCCGTGATCTGGTAGTTGACGGTGAGACCGGCAGCCCAGTCATCGCCACCGTCATCGTAGCTACCCGCAACGATATTCGTATTCCAGAAATACTGGAATTCCGGAATGACTTCGAGCTTGTCGGTAGCCTTCCAGACGTAGTTCGCAGCAACCGTCCACTCGGCGTCTTCATAGTAGACGCTCGGGTCAGACGACCAGAGAACGGACAGGTAGAAGGTGCCCGGACCGGCATCAATCGAACCGATCGCGCGGACCGCGCCGTCTTCGGAGCGGTTGTCATAGGCGCCGAGGAGTTCGAGGTTTGCCGGACCGAGAGCTGCCCGCAGGCCACCCTGGATACCAAATTCCTGACCGTCGCCCGCGCTAGAAATCTCGTTCGAAATCTCGTCGGCCTGGATCATGGCGGTGAATGCTTCGCCGGTATAGGTGTAGGATACCGAGGTGAAGCGGGTCTGGTTGCTCAGGAGATCGAGTTCGCCCGGCAGATCGTTATCCCACCAGCTCAGGTAATCACCGACCTTGAAGCCGCCGAGCTCGATGTAGACTTCATCGAAGTAGAAGTTATCATCGCTAGAGCTGTTCGAAGAATCGCGGGAAGATTCACCATGGATGGCAATGAAGCCGGTCAGCGTGCCAAGCTCGGTGTCGCTCTTGGACGTGACTTCGACACGACCGCGGGTCCAGGCATCCCAGTCGCCGCCATTGAAGCCGTTCGTGCTATCGCCGATATCGACCTGGAAGCGGACGTAGCCGCCGATCTTGAGGCAGGTTTCCGTGCCCGGAATGTAGAAATAGCCGGTGCCGAATGCGTCGCATACGCGAACGTATTCCATCGGCTCCGGTTCTGCAGCAACGATGGCGTCAGCAGCCTGAGCGCCAGAGGCTGCTGCAAGCGCAGCAGCGGAGCCGAGGAGAAGGCTCTTGATGTTCATTTTCATGACCTCCAGTCATTTCAAAATGGGCATCTGATTCACCAGATGCTGCAGAAAGCTTATTACTGAAGGCCAATCAGCGGCAACAAAGTTCCCCGGCTCTCTATCCTCCCGCGAGGCATTTGAAAGGCCATCGTCTCCTTTTTGTCACAAAATCACCACCACCACCAAAGGTGGAAGTTAACATCAGCAATCGGGTAGGAGGGGCCTTACGGCATCCCTCCTCCCACACCACCGTGCGTACG
>NZ_JPYQ01000030.1:0-355 GCF_000757525.1 Rhizobium sp. YS-1r
CACCTCTCAGCGCCCCGTTCGGCGGTTTATGCCCGCGACTCCGGTCCCTCTGCGATGACGGGGTTTGTGGGAACGGTGGCGTGTCCCTCCTTGAAAGGAAGGCGTCATGCACGCCCTTGTACTTACAATGCCGCAGGCCATGACTACCCCAGGCACGTCTTCCACCTGCGCCGCGCGGCCGGGCTTTCAAGGAAAACCCCCGGACGCCGCATGGCGCTGTCCCGTCACCCTCCAATGCCTCACAGGCACGCCCGGCGCCTAATGCAAGGAAGCGAAACGAGACGTCGGCCCGACAGCGTCTCATCCGCCCCCACGTCGCCGGAGGGAGACCATTTTCCGCGAACCCCGAATGCAA
>NZ_JPYQ01000031.1:0-77469 GCF_000757525.1 Rhizobium sp. YS-1r
CCATTCATCGTTCACACGAAACGACGTGGAAAGGTTCTTCACCGACAGCACCGGCGTCACCGAACCGCCGCTCGCTTCCATCGAATTACCCGAAAGCAGCATGGAAATCTCCTTTGACCGGGATCAGGCGGCAAGCGCGGTTTCGGCGAGTGTCACCCAGTAGCTGACGCCATAGGGGATCGCCTCGTCGTTGAAGTCATAAGCTGCGTTGTGAAGGCTGGCGGTCTCGCCATTGCCGATGAAGATGAAGGCTCCGGGCCGCTTCTCCAGCATGTAGGAAAAGTCTTCCGCGCCCATATGGGGCGGCACGCCGACATGCACGGACTTCGAACCGGCAACCTTTCCGGCGACCTGGACCGCGAAATCGGTCTCGTCGTCATGGTTGAAGGTGACGGGGTAACCGCGGTTATAGACGATCTCGGCGGTCGCGCCATGGGCGATTGCGGTGGACTGTGCCACTTCGACGAGACGCTTTTCCGCAAAATCGCGGGTTTCCGGCAGCAGCGTCCGCACCGTTCCGGTCATCTTGACGAAAGCCGGAATGACGTTGCTCGCCTCCCCGCCATGGATCGATGCAACGGTGACGACGAGCGATTTCAGCGGGTCTGTCTCGCGTGAGACGAGCGATTGCAGCGCCAGTACGATATGCGAGGAGACAAGCACCGGATCGATGGACAGATGCGGCTGCGCGGCGTGGCTGCCGCGGCCGTGGACGGTAATCTCGAATGTGTCGGCGGCCGCCATGACGCCGCCCTTGCCGATCGCGAAATGCCCGACCGGCAGGCGCGGTTCGTTGTGCATGCCGTAGACTTCCTCGATGCCGAACTTTTCCATTAGGCCGTCATTGATCATCGCCAGCGCGCCTGCGCCCCCCTCTTCCGCCGGCTGGAAGATCACCGCGATCGAGCCTTTGAAATTCCGGGTTTCGGCAAGATATTGCGCGGCACCCAGCAGCATCGCGGTATGGCCGTCATGGCCGCAGGAATGCGCCTTGCCCGGCGTCTTCGAAGCCCAGGGTTTGCCGCTCGTCTCGAAGATAGGCAATGCATCCATGTCGGCGCGGAAGCCGATCACCGGACCTTCGCCCTGGCTGCCTTTGATGATGCCGACGACCCCGGTCTTGCCGATGCCGGCTTCGACAATGTCGCAGCCGAAGGATCTGAGCTTTTCGGTGACGAATTTGGACGTCTCGTGAACGTCGTAGAGCAGCTCCGGATTCTGGTGCAGATGACGCCGCCATTCGGCAACCTGATCCTGCATTTCGGCGACGCGATTGATAACCGGCATATAATTCCCCATCGTGTTTTTAACTGTTTATGGTCTGGCCGGGGCGGATATTGCGACGTGAAGATGGGTTTTTGCAAGCTTCAATTTTCCCGCTTGAACGGAAAATAGGCCTATGCTTAGATGGCCCAAAATTTGGTCACGTTCGCCTGAGGCGACACGATGCAACTTGTTCTTAAGCCAGCATTTGAGGAGGATGAAGAGAGAAACATCGTGCGAAGTCAATGCGTTATGAAATGACTTCGCAATCCCGTGGCATTACAGGCCGGCGTGACCGGCGGGCCACAAACACAACTCATAAAAGAATGATCAAGGGGAATAGCAGCATGAAAAACCTCAAACTCCTTCTGGCCGGCACAGTTGCCGCGCTTGCTTTCGCCGGCTCTGCCGCTCATGCGGAGCGCGGTACCGACGGGGACCTCAAGATTCTGTTCTGGCAGGCGGTCTCGACCCTCAACCCGTATCTTTCCGGCGGCACCAAAGAGGTCTATTCGTCCTCGATGGTCATCGAGCCGCTGGCCCGCTACGACGAGAAGGGCGAACTTGCTCCATGGCTCGTGACCGAGATTCCGACCGTCGCAAACGGCGGCGTCTCCAAGGACATGATGAGCATGACCTGGAAGCTGAAGCCGGACGTGAAATGGTCCGACGGAACTCCGTTCACAGCCGACGATGTCGTCTTCACCTGGAAATATTGTGTCGCTCCGGATGGCGGCTGCGCCCAGAAAGCCCAGTATGAAGGCGTGACAAGCGTGGAGGCAGTCGATCCGCACACGGTCAAGATCACCTTCAGCGAGCCCAAATACTATCCCTATAGCGCGTTCGTCGGCGCTCAGTCGCCGGTAATCCAGAAGAAGCAGTTCGAAAACTGCGTCGGCGCCAAGGCTCCGGGCTGCACCTCGGCCAACTTCGGCCCGATTGGCACCGGCCCGTTCGTCGTGAAGGATTTCAAGCCGAACGACGTCATCACCTATGCAGCGAACCCCAACTATCGCGACCCGGCCAAGCCGGCCTTCGCGACCGTCACCCTCAAAGGCGGCGGAGATGCCGCATCGGCCGCCCGCGCTGTGCTGGAGACCGGCGAGTTTGACTACGGCTGGAACATGCAGGTCGAACCGGAGGTTCTCGCCACCATGCTGAAGGCCGGCAAGGGCGAACTGGTAACGGCGTTCGGCACGCAGGTCGAGCGTATCAACCTGAACTGGTACAACCCCGATCCGAAGCTCGGCGACAAGCGCTCCACCAAGGAGGCCGGCCCGCATCCGGCCCTGAAGGATCCGGCCGTGCGCCGCGCTCTTTCCATGGCGATCGACCGTAACATCATCGATGAGGCGGGTTATGGGGAGGCCGGCCGGCCCACCTGCAATATCGTTCCCGGACCGGAAGCCTACGCCTCCACGGCCAATGACTGGTGCCTGACGCAGGACGTCGAAGGCGCCAACAAGCTGCTCGACGAGGCAGGCTGGAAGAAAGGCGGCGACGGCATCCGCGCCAAGGACGGTGTGCGCCTGTCGTTTCTCTACTCGACCTCCACCAACTCGGTCCGCCAGGCGACCCAGGAACTGGTGAAGGACATGTGGTCGCAGATCGGCGTGGACGCCGAACTGCGCAACGTCAGCGCCTCGGTCTTCTTCGGCGGCGATCCGGCGAGCCCGGACACGTTCCAGAAGTTCTATGCGGATGTCGAAATGTACACCAACAACTTCGACGGCACCGACCCGGAAAAATATCTGGCGGAATGGCTCTGCGACAAGGTTCCGAGCCCGGAGAATGGCTGGCAGGGGCAGAACATCCCCCGCTACTGCAACCCGGAATACGACAAGCTGGTTGCCGAGCTCTCCAAGACGGCCGACATCGAAAAGCGGATCGAGCTTTCCAAGAAGGCCAACGACATGCTGACCGAGGAAGGTGCCCACATTCCTCTCATCTACCGCGGTCAGGTCTCCTCGCATTCGGTCTCGCTTGACGGCGTGAAGATGAATGCCTGGGACTCCGAACTGTGGAACGCCGCCGACTGGTCGCGCAAGAAGTAATGACGATCGCCGGGCCTGCCTGGAGCAGGCCCGGCGGCCGCATTTTTCTCCCGCGCTAGTCCGGAGAGGTTTCCATGTTCACATACACTTTGCGGCGATTGCTTTTCGCAATCCCGACCCTGCTGATTATCAGCTTCGTCATCTTCGCACTGCTGGACCTCGCGCCCAGCGATCCGACCGGCGACCTGCCGCTGACGATCCCGCCGGAGGTCCGCGAGCAGATCCGCGCCTCGCTCGGACTGGATCAGCCTTTCGCCATCCGCTACCTGAAATGGCTGCAGCAATTCTTCATCAACGAACCGCTCAACATTTTTGAAAGCCTGACCGGCTGGCAGGTCGGCGACGGTGATCGCATGCGGGTTCTGTCCTGGGCGACCCGAAGCCCGGTGGTCGACCTGATCGTCCAGCGCCTGCCGCAGACGCTCTGGGTCGTCGGCCTCGCCTATCTGTTCGGCGTGCTGATCGCCATTCCGATCGGCGTCATTTCCGCCTACAAGCAATATTCGATCATCGACCAGATCGGCACCTTCCTGGCGATGGTGGGTTATTCCGTACCGACCTTCTTCACGGGTGTGCTGCTCATCGTCATCTTCTCCTCCTACCTGCAATGGTTTCCGTCCGTCTATGACACGAACCTGAGGGTCACGGACTTCTCGACCTTCATCGCGCAGGTGAAGCAGATGGCGCTGCCGGTGGCGGTCCTGGCGCTCTATAACGCAGCCCAGATCACGCGTTTCGTGCGAGCATCGATGCTGGACAACCTGCATCAGGACTATGTGCGCACGGCGCGAGCCAAGGGCGTCAAGGAAAAGACGGTGCTGCTCGTTCACGTGCTGCGCAACAGCCTGATCCCGGTCGTCACGGTCATTGCCCTTGGGGTACCGACGATCTTTTCGGGCGCCATCATCACCGAGCAGATCTTTCGCGTGAATGGGCTGGGCCAGCTTCTGATCACTGCCGTACAGGGTGCTGACATCCCGCTCGTACAAACGTTGACCTTCAT
The DNA here is from genome assembly GCF_000757525.1 of Rhizobium sp. YS-1r. NCBI lineage: Bacteria > Pseudomonadati > Pseudomonadota > Alphaproteobacteria > Hyphomicrobiales > Rhizobiaceae > Rhizobium > Rhizobium sp. YS-1r. The sequence continues at coordinate 4,321 of NZ_JPYQ01000031.1, forward strand.
CTTCGCCGTGCTGATCGTACTCTTCAATCTCATCGCCGACGTGCTTTACGGCATTCTTGACCCGAGGATCCGTTATGACTGATGCGACCATAACAGCCACACCGCCGGTCAAGGCGGCGACGCCCGTACGATCCGCCTTCGGCGACATCTGGCACCAGTTCCGCGCCCATCGGGGCGGCGTCGCCGGGCTGGTGATTTTCGTCTTCATCCTGCTCGCAGTCGTCATCGGCCCGTATATCCATCGGGTGGCGCCGAATGCGATCAACATCCGCGACAAGAACCAGTGGCCGTCGCTCGCTCATCCTTTCGGCACCGACAATCTCGGCAAGGACATGCTTGCCCAGGTGCTTGCCGGCGGTCGCATCTCGCTCGCCGTCGGCGTGACGGCCATGCTGCTCGCTCTCTTCCTCGGAACGCTGGTCGGCGTGCTCTCCGGTTATTTCCGCAGGCTCGACGGACCGCTGATGCGCATCACCGACCTCTTCCTGGCGCTGCCGCTGTTGCCGTTGCTGCTCGTCATACTGATGCTCTTCCGCGATACGCTCCGCGCGACCTTCGGCCCGGAGACCGGCATCTTCATCCTGATCGTCTTCGTGATCGGGATCACGAGCTGGATGCACACCGCCCGTATCGTCCGCGGCGATGTGCTGGCTGTCAAAAGCCAGGAGTTCATCCTGGCGGCGAAATCGAGCGGCATGCGGGAATTCCGGATCATCATCAAGCATATCCTGCCGAATGTCCTGAGCTCCATTATGGTCTCGGCGACGCTTGGCATCGCTTCCGCAATCATCACGGAATCGGCGCTGAGCTTCCTGGGCCTCGGCTTTCCCTCGGATTTCCCGACCTGGGGCCGCCTGCTCTTCGACGGCGCCAATTTCCTGCAACTGACGCCGTCGCGCGTTCTCTGGCCGGGTCTGGCGATTTCTCTCACCGTACTCAGCGTCAACTATATGGGCGATGCGATCCGCGACGCGCTCGATCCGAGGGCCCTGAAGCACTGAGCTTTGAAGCGCCTGATCCTATCCAGGTTTTGAAAATGGCGGCTCCGGCCGCCATTTTGCTTTCCGCTCTCCCTGGAACCCATAAGCCTCTGCGTCGTTTGATTCCGAGAGCGGATGTCGCTCGAAGAACGAAGAAGGAGATGAGGCAGATGAACTGGAATCAGGTTGAAGGCAATTGGGAGCAGTTCAAGGGCAAGGTCCAGAGCCAGTGGGGCAAGCTGACCGGCGACGACCTCGACGTGATCGCAGGCAACAGGAAGCAGCTTGCCGGAAAGATTCAGGAACGCTACGGCAAGGCACAGGAAGAGGCCGATCGCGAGGTGGAAGACTGGCTCCACAGGCACTAAAAATTTTTTCCGAACCTTCGGAACCTATTTCAAGAAGGCTCGTTATAGCATTGTTCGAAGGCGACCCCCCGTCCCCCGCCCTACAAAAGCCTTCGGACAGACTCTTCAATCCCCCTCGAAGAGACGAACTGGCTCGGCTCCGTCAATCGGAACCGGGCCAGCTCAGTTTTAGTGAGTAGTGAGTAGTGAGTAGTGAGTAGTGAGTAGTGAGTAGTGAGTAGTGAGTAGAAATATTCCTATGCACTTAAACATCAACGGAATTTAAAATCGTAATATAGTTACTCCACTTCAATCACTAATCACTAATCACCATCCTTTTCAATCTCCACCGCTTTCCAGCGGGAAGACCAGCTGATAGTTGATCCTGTCACGTGAAATGACGTATTGAGCCTTGCCGTTGACGGAGGCCGGCACGACGCGCTCCAGCACCGTGCTGCCGAAATGCGATTTGAGCGCCTCTTCTTCGTCCTCATCGGATTTCCGGCTGATTTCCAGCGCCTCGTCCCAGGTGATTTCCAGCGCGTCATGACCGTTGAGCTGGGTGCGGGCGCAGGTGACGTTGATGACGCGGCCATTGCGGAGCAACGAACCGTGGCTCACCGCATTGACGATCAGCTCGTGCAGGGCAAGGCCGAGATGAAGCGAGGCATTCGGCGTAAGCAGCACGTTGTCACCATTCACGCGCACGAGGTGCGTGTTTTCGGGCAGGTATTTTTCCGTCTGCTGCTGCACCAGTTCGAAGAAATAGGCACCCCGCCAGCTGGAATCGGTGATCAGGTCCTGGGATTGCGAGAGCGAATAAAGCCTGCCGCGGAACTTGTGCAGGAAAAGCTCGAGCGAGCCGGAATAGCGGGCCGTCTGCAGCGCGATGCTTTGGATGATCGCAAGCAGGTTCTTGGAGCGGTGGCTGACTTCCCTGAGCAATGCCCTGAGCAGTCGCTCCCGATGCCGTTCCTCGGACCGGTCGATGATGGTCGTGACCAGATGCACGCCGCCCTTGGCCAATTCCACCGCCTGCACGCGGAACTCGTAGATCTGCTCGGTGCCGACGGCGATCTCGATATGCCCCTTGTTGCCTGGCTTGATAATCCCTTCCTTGAGGGTGCCCAGCTTGGCTGCAACCTCCTCGCCGAACAGGCTGAGATCGCTCGGCGTCGAGAAGTGCTCGTTGGCCCAGATGTCCGGAAGATTGGTAACGAAGAGATAGTTGCGGTGAGAATCCTGGATGATCACGCTCGCCCCCAGATCGACGAGCGCGGGCATGAAAAATTCACGCAACTTGTCATCACTCTGACCAGCTTGCTGCCATGTCAGGGGATGCACCAATTTCTCACTCCCTCTGCGGGCTCTCGGGAAAAAACGGGCGTCCGCCGAAGGGACGCCCGGTTTATGATCTCTTGTCATTTATAGATTGTCACAGATGCCGGAACAACCCGACAGGGCATCAGCATAGGTGGGAACCGAAAGAACGGAACCTGGGCGATATTGCCCACGCACCTGCAGCTCGATCGAAGCTGGCCGCGGCAGCCAGGAGCAGGAACACGACAGAGCATGATATCGCATATTTTCCTCCTTCTCGGATGCATGCCAAACGCCATCCTGCTGCGTTCGTTCCCGACCGCTTCTGCAGAGATGAATCAGGCAGCCGCCTTGACTGCCTCGTTGAAGAACAGGGCCTGGCTGATCAGCGCCTTCACCATGTCTGGATTGAACGGCTTGGTGACGAGGAAGGCGGGCTCCGGACGTTCGCCGGTCAAAAGACGTTCCGGGAAGGCGGTGATGAAGATCACCGGCACGCTGGAGGATTTCAGGATCTCATTGACGGCGTCGATGCCGGAACTGCCGTCGGCAAGCTGGATATCGGCCAGCACCATCTTCGGATGCGACGACTGGAAGAGCGAGACGGCCTCCCTGTGCGTGCGTGCGATGCCGACGACACGATGGCCGAGATCCTGCACCATCTGCTCGATATCGAGCGCGATCAGCGGTTCGTCCTCTATGATCATGATATCGGTCGCGACCTGACGCGAGATTTCGCGGGTCGCTTCCTCGAGCAGGCGGTTTACCTCCGCGACACTAACGTCCAGGACTTCCGAGGCCTCTTCTACCGTAAAGCCCTCCACCGAGATCAGCAGGAAGGCATGCCGCGCCTGCGAAGGCAAGGTAGCCAGATTGGCGGCTGCGCGCTGCTCCCATGCGAAGGGCGATTCCATCGGTCGGATATCTATATTCGTGGAACCAAAAATCGTGACGAAGAGTTTATAAAGCGAAACACGGTCCTTGGACGTTTCCGGGAATATCGAAACGTCTGCGATCAACGCTTCCAGGACCGCAGCAACATAGGCGTCTCCCGAGGTCTGCGACCCGGTGACGGCGCGTGCATATCGGCGCAAATATGGAAGGTGGGTCGCAACGCGTGTAGTTAGTGACATACAAAATCTCCCCTGATGCCCAGCGGCAATTGACCTGTTATGAACGTGATCATGCAAAAAAAGTTCCGCAAGATGGGAACTTTTTTTACTATCGTGAATTTTCCGCCCAGCAATATCGTAACAGGCCTGCGTGATGAATGACGAAGACGACAACAGAAAAAAAGACGAGATGACAACAATTCAATCCCAAGAAGTCAGACCTGGAGCGGTACCTCCGAACGCATCCATTTCTCGAAAGCTGCGCGAATTCTACGACGCAGTGCAGGAAGAAGGGATTCCGGATCGTTTTCTCGAACTGTTGGAACGTCTTGAACAGGCCGAGAAGAGCGCAAAGCCGGTGAATGTAAAATGAGCAGGGAGAAAGAGAGCGACGATCGCGGCTTTAAGCGCGACCTTCTTGCATCGCTGCCCAATCTGCGCGCTTTTGCAGTATCTCTGACAGGCCGGCACGACAAGGCGGACGATCTCGTGCAGGATACGATCATGAAGGCCTGGGCCAACCAGTCGAGCTTCACGGCCGGCACGAACATGCGGGCCTGGCTGTTCACCATTCTACGCAACGAATTCTACAGTCAGATGCGCAAGCGCGGTCGCGAAGTGCAGGATAGCGACGGCCTGTTCAGCGAACGCTTCTCGGTGCATCCCGAACAATACGGCCGGCTCGATCTGCAGGACTTCCGCAAGGCGCTCGACAAGCTGCCGGACGACCAGCGCGAGGCGATCATCCTCGTAGGCGCCGCAGGCTTCGCCTATGAGGAAGCCGCCGCAATCTGCGGCTGCGCCGTCGGCACGATCAAGAGCCGCGTTTCCCGCGCTCGCGGCCGTCTCCAGGAACTCTTGGGGGTTTCGGGCGAAGGCGATTATGGCCCCGATCCAGGCGATGCTGCGATTACGGCCCGCGCTTTCGGCAGCTAGGCCCTGTCATCCGGAATGCCGTTCACCCGAGCGGCATTCCTCACAGCCTCGACCAATTGCTGTTCGTCGAAGGGCTTTGCCACGACGGCAGTACCGGGCCAGGTCGGAAGCCCAGCCAGTTCCTCGTCCACCAAAGTGGAAAACACAATGCCGGCGCCGCTTGCGCGCAGCCGGTGCGCCTCGTCGGGATTTTGCCCAAGGCTGGAATCGGCCAGAACGACATCGAAATTGCGGCCTTCCAGAACCGGCGGGTAATCGCGTGGCATGGCAATCTGAATTTCACAGGTCATCGCGCCCCCGAGAATGCGTTCAGCGCCCATGGCAACGAGATATTCCAGATCAACGATAAGAATTCGCAAAAGCGTCGCTCTCACTCGAGTGCAAAAACGCCCTAGATCATTGAACGAAGAATACGTCATTTAAAAAAGACACAGACGGGAAGAAAACGGCAAGCTATGGTTCATCCGCCCCCATCCTCATGGAGTCCCATGGCCACGTCCACACCCGCCATTCTTCCGCGCGTTACCTGCGATCGGTGCCCTCTGCGCCAATGTCGGAGCTTTCGTGATTTCTCCTCGGAGGAACTTGGCTTCGTGCATGACTTCAAGACGGGTGAAGTGTCCGCCGCGCAGGGTATGTCGATCATGGTGGAAGGAGAACGCAACCCGCAACTCTATACCGTGCTGTCCGGCTGGGGTTTCCGATATAAGATCCTGGAGGATGGGCGCCGTCAGATCCTCAATTACGTGCTGCCAGGCGATCTGATCGGACTGCAGGGCCACCTCATGGAGGAGATGCAGCACTCGATCGAGGCGCTGACCCGGATGACGCTCTGCATCTTCGAACGGGACAAGCTTCCGAAGCTCTTCCGCCATCACCCCTCGCTTGCCTACGACATTACCTGGCTGGCGGCCCGGGAAGAATCCATGCTTGATGAACATCTTCTCAGCATAGGCCGCCGCAGCGCCCGCGAGCGTGCGGCCTATCTCTTCGCATTTCTGGATGCGCGGGTAAAATCGGTCGCCGCTCCGCCGGCTGATAGACCCTTCATCTTGCCGTTGACGCAGCAGCACGTAGCCGACACGCTCGGCTTCTCGCTTGTCCACACGAACAAGACGCTGCGCAGACTGGTCCAACAAGGGCTCATCCGCTGGCTCGACCGCGGCTGCGAGGTGCTTGACACGGAAAGGCTCTACCACGTCGCCGAATGGCGGCCGCCCGCGGAGGGCAAGCGGCCGTTCATCTAAAGCATGTCGCGCCAGAGCGTGCAGCGGTTTTGCGATACCGACATGCGTGAAAACAAGAACTTAGAGCGTGCCGGATGAATCTGAGAGATCGCGACACGCTTTAAGATCATTCGGCAGGTTCGTTCGTATCGCGGCTCGCCGCCCCCAAGTTTCGGGTAAGCAGGAATCCGAGGCCGGCCGCAACCCCGACAAGCAGGAGCGGCCGCGATTTCATGACGAGCGGCAGGGCCGAGATTGCCGCGGTCACCATCAGCGCCTTGTTGCTGCTTGCCGCCGCGGCCTCGCGCTTGCGCTTCTCTTCCGCCCGGTTTTCCATCATCACCCACAGGAGAACGATGAACGCCAGGACAAGCGCCCCACCCGCCACGGCAAGCAATGCCATCGGCAATCCCCACATCTGGCCGAGATAGACCGCGAGTGCGGCGACTGCCAGCACATAGGCCGTCAGCAGAAAGACCAGCATGAAAGCATAGAGGATCGCGTTTCGCTTGAGCCGACGCGCGAACGCCGCGACATCCATCGCGACGAGCGAGGCCAAAAGGGGGCCTAATCCTGCCATCATGAGCGCCGCATCATCAGCGCGAACAGGAAACCCACGCCTGCGGCGATGGCGACGGACTGGATAGGGTTCGTGCGGATCTGGCGCTCCAGGTCGCGCTCCAGCGAGACGGCCTGCTCGCGCGCAGCTTCCACCATGTGCATCGACGCATCAGCCGCCTCATGCGCGGCGCGGCGAGCCTTGCCTTTGTATTCACTGGCCTTTTCATTTCCCACAGCAGCCACGGTCTTGGCAAGAGAGGCAATATCCTCGCGCAACTGCTGGAGCTGAGCTTCGATCTCCTTCGATGAGGCCGAGTTCTGGCCGTTACCGCCGCGGGCGAATTCACTGGTCGGATTGGCAGTGGGCATATCGATCTCCTGGGTTTATCTGTTCTTTTGAAGCATGCAGGCAGACGGCCGGCTTTGCGGAAAATCAAATGACGTGGACGGCGAGACGTCGATCAAGGGCTCGGGATACCCAAGGCCACAGGGATATGCCTCTCATCTTCAACCTCCTCGACAAGCGCATGGCGAGCGCGCAGACCTGCAAACCCGTTTCAGGTTGCGCGAATTGAACGCGGCAAAGGCGTGATTGTTCCGCGATACCGTTCGGAGACGGAAGGCCGAAAGAGGAGAAAGAGACTATACGACTCCTCCGGCGGCTCCGGCCACTGGCTGATCCCGCCGGTCCATTGCTCGAAGGCACGCGACAGCTTGAGCACGAGGAGGTCGTCATAGCGTGGGCCGACGATCTGCAGCCCGATCGGCATGCCGGATTTCGAGAAGCCGCAATTGATGGACGAGGCCGGCTGTTCCGACATGTTCCACGGCACCGTGAAGCCGATATGCTCGAAAGGCAAAGCCGGGTCGTTAGTGGGGGAGGCCCATTCCGCCGGATAGGAGACGATCGGATTGGTGGGAGAGATCACCGTATCGACCGTAGTAAAGAGCTTGCCACAGGTCTTGCGCATCTCGATCGTCTGGTTGAAACCGCGCACCGCCTCGACGCCGGAGACATGCGCACCGCCTTTCGCCCATTCGTAGATATAGGGCAGGATCAGCGCCCGCCGCTCTTCCGGCATCTTCTCGATATCGCCCCAGAAACGGGCGCGCCAGAAATTGTCGAGCCCGTCCAGCATCTGGCGGGTGATGACCGGCCCGACCGGAATGACGATCGCACCCGCCTCCTCGAAGCGCTTCGCCGCGGCAATGACCGCCTCTCGGACGTCCTCGTCGACGGCTAAGCCAACCCCGGCGTCGAGCATCAGGCCGATCTTCATGCCCTTCACGTCGATGGCGGAATCGAGCCAGTCGAAATCGTTGGGCGGCAGCGACGTGCCATCGCGCCAGTCCGGACGCGACAGTGTCGCCATGGAGATTGCCGCGTCCTCCACCGTGCGGGTCATGGGGCCTGCGCAGCGGCCGACATAATAGGGATCGACCGGAATGCGGCCCTGGCTCGGCTTGAAGCCGAAAAGCCCGGTCCAGCCGGCCGGCAGGCGCACCGAGCCGCCGATATCCGTGCCGATATGGAGCGGCCCGAAACCCGCCGCGCCGGCAGCGGCCGCGCCGGCGCTCGATCCGCCGGGGTTCTGCGTCAGGTCCCAGGGATTGCGGCTCAGGTGATGGAAGCTCGAAAGGCCGGAGGAAAGCATGCCGTAATCGGGGCATGTCGTCTTGGCAAAGATCACCGCGCCATCCTCCCTCATGCGCGCGGCGATCGGAGCATCCTCCGTCGCCGGCACGAGTTCCACCGCCGCGGTTCCGAGCGGCACCGGCTGGCCCTTGGTGGCGATCAGTTCCTTCAGCGTCACCGGAATGCCGTCGAGAGGCCCGAGCGTCTTACCCTTCGCCCAGCGCGCGGTGGAAGCCGCAGCCTGCTCGCGCGCGTTTTCCGGATCGTAGAGATAGAGCGCCTGCACATGCGGCTCGAAGGCCGCAACGCGCGCCTCGACCGCCAGCCAGTATTCGGACGGCGAGAGTTTCCTGGCGGCATAGAGGCTTGCAATCTCGCGGATGGTCAGTTTCAGAAGATCGTTCATCGGAATATCTTTGCGTTCGAAATCAGGAATTGTCGCGGGGATCGAGCAGGTCACGCAGGCCGTCGCCCAGCATGTTGAGACCGAGAACGGCAAGCGCGATCGCAAGCCCCGGCATCAGCGCCAGCCAGGGCGCCTGGCCGAGAAAGGTCTGGCTGTCGGCGAGCATCCGTCCCCAGGTCGGCGCCGGCGGCGGCATGCCGAGACCGAGGAAGGAAAGGCCCGCCTCGGTGAGGATCGCAAGGCCGAGCTGGATCGTCACCTGAACGATGATCTGGTTCGATATGTTCGGAAGCACATGCGCGAGCGTGATCCTGGCTTTCGGCCGGCCCATGCCGATCGCCGCGGTCACATAGTCGCGCGTCCATATCTGCAGCGCGGCGCTGAGGGTGAGTCGCGCGAAGACCGGCACCATGAAGACAGCGATCGCAATGATCGCGGTGAACCGGCCGGACCCGATGAAGGCGCCGAGCATCATTGCCGACAGGATCGGCGGCACGGCGAAGACAATATCGCAGCCGCGCATGACGACGAGCTCCAGGAGGCCGCGCCGCATGGCGACGATCACGCCCACCGCCGTGCCGACGCTCGCGCCGATGAACACCGCAAGGACGGAGGTCGACAGCGAATTCCAGGCGCCGACCATCAGCATGGAGGCGACGTCGCGGCCGAACTGGTCGGTGCCGAAGAGGCCGGATTCGAGCGGCGCCTTGAGCCTCTGGACGATCTGCATGCGGGTCGGCGGAAACGGCGTCCAGACGAGCGACAGCAATGCGACCGCAAACAGCGCCAGCGTGATGACGAGCCCGATGAGGAAAACGGGACGGCGAAGAGCACGTGTCATTGCGCACCCGCCCTCAGGCGCGGGTCGATCAGGAGATAGGCGAGGTCGACGAGGAAATTCATGAGGATGACGAGGCCGGAGAACAACAGCACGACATCCTGCATGACGACGATGTCGCGCTGGGAAAGCGCCTGATAGGCGAGCCGTCCGAGGCCCGGCAGGTTGAAGACGTTTTCGACCAGCACGGCGCCGGCGATCAGGAAGGTGAATTGCAGGCCGAGCATGGTGACCACCGGCACCATCGCGTTCGGCACCGCATGCCGCCAGACGGCAATGCCTTCGCTCAGGCCCTTGGCACGGGCGGTGCGGACGAAATCCTCGTTCATCACCTCGAGTACCGCCGCGCGCGCGACACGGGTGAGAACGCCCGCCTGCGGCAGGGCAAGCGCCACCGCCGGCATCAGCAGCGCGTTCAATCCGGCGAAAAACCCGGCATCCCAGCCGGGGAAATCGCCGGCCGGCATCAGGCCCAGCGTGGTGGAGAAGAGGATGATCAGCAGCAGCCCGACCCAGAAGGCGGGAACGGCAATGCTGATGTAGGAAAGCAGGCCGGCGACGAAATCGAAGACGCCGTTGTGCTTTCTGGCCGCCTGCACGCCGAGCGGGACGGCGACGAGAACGGAGAGGACGATCGCCATCAGCGCCAGCGGAATGGTGACCGCCAGCCGTTCGGCGATCAGGCCAGCAACCGGCACGCCGTAGGTATAGGACTGTCCGAGATCGCCCCGGAACACGCCGGCAAGCCAGGCGAGATAGCGCACCGGCAGCGGCTGGTCGAGCCCGAGCTGTGTCCTGAGCGCCGCAAGCGTATCCGGACTTGCCGAAGTGCCGAGCATGATCGCCGCCGGATCACCGGGAAGCAGGTCCATCACCGTGAAGATGAGGAGCGAGACGACCAGCAGCGTGATGATCAGGCTGAGGATACGGCGGATGAGGATGGAGATCATGGGGTGACCTCATGGCAAAACTTCGAAGGCCATGGCTTCAACGCAAGTCCTCGCAGCATTCGGAGGCGACGCGGCGGGCACTCACCTCCCCCTTGAGGGGGGAGGTCGCCGCGAAGCGGCGGGTGGGGGTGATCGGATTCAAAGGAATAGCTTGAAAGCCGACGCTTAATAGAAGGGATGCGAAGCTCACCCCACCCCGGAGCTTCGCTCCGACCCTCCCCCTCAAGGGGAGGGTGATTTGCCGCATTCACCCCATTCCAGTTCATGACCCAGGCTTCACTCCTCCCAATGAACATCCGTCAGGACGTTCGACGGGATCGGCTCGTTTTCCCAAAGCCCCTTCACCTTGGCGTCCCAGACGCCGAGCTTCGGCATGACGAAGAGGTAGAGCGCCGGCACGTCGTTGGCGAGAATGGTCTGCGCCTCGCCGTAAAGCTTCTCCTGTTCCGCAGGATCGGCAGTGGCTTCCACCTTCTTCAGCACGTCGTTGAAGGCCGGGTTCTTGTAGTTGAAGTAATAGGGATCGCGGGCATAGATATCGATGTCCATCGGCTCCGCATGGGCGACGATCGTCATGTCGTAATCACCCGCCTTGAAGACGTCGGCCACCCATTTCGCTGGAAACTCCGTCGTCTCGATATTCATCGTCACGCCGATCTCGGCAAACATCGCCTGCAGCACCTGCGACGTGCGCTGCGCATAGGCCATCTGCGGCGCCTTCATCGTGAAGGTGAATCCGCCCGAGTAACCCGCTTCGGCAAGCAATGCCTTGGCCTTTTCAGGATCATAGGGATAGACGCCGGTCAGATCCCTGTAACCACGGTCATTCGGCGTGTAGTGGCTGCCGATCGGCGTGCCGAAGCCGGACCAGGCTCCCTCCACGACGGTTGCCCTGTCGACGGCCATCATCAACGCCTGGCGGACCCGCTTGTCATCGAAAGGCTTGCGCGCGTTGTTCATGCCGGCGACAACCTTCAATTCGGTATTGCCGATGACGGTCGCGAGCCGCTTGTCGCCTTCGAAGGACTTGATGAGTTCCGGCGCACCGAATTCCGGGAAGGCGTCGACATCGCCGGCCTTCAGCGCCGCGGCCTGGGCCTGCGCATCGCTGATAAAGCGGAAAGCGGCGGTATCGAGCTTTACCGCAACAGCCTTGTTCCAATAGTCGGGGTTCTTGGCGAGATCGACCTTCGATCCTTTGGCCCAGCCCGAGAACTTGAACGGACCGGTGCCGATCGGCGTCGTCTTGTTTTCGGCGGCCGATTTCGGCTCGACCATGACGGAGGACGGCCAGCCGAGCCAGTAGAGCAGGCTGCCGGCCGGCTGCTTGAGTTTCAGCACCAGCGTGGAAGCATCCGGCGTCTCGATCGTGTCGATCGAGGCGAAATAACGCTTCTGCGGATTGACGGAATCGGCGCCGCGGGCGCGGTCGAGCGAGAATTTCGCGACCGCGGAATCGAAAGTCTCGCCGTTGTGGAATTTTACGCCCTGGCGAAGCTTGAACGTATAGGTGAGACCGTCTTCGGAAATTTGCCAGCTCTCGGCGAGCTGCGGCTGCACCTTGCCGGCCTTGTCGATCGTCGTGAGGCCCTCGAAAATGTTCTGCCAGGTCACCTGGCCGATCGCCACGGGTGCCGCGATCGTCGGATCAAGCCCGGCGGGCTCGATTGCCATGCCAACGGTGATCGCGGTCTTCGGCGCAGCTTCCGCACCGTCCAGCGCGAGAAAAAGGCCCGCCGCCATCGCCAGACCGAACGCGGCACTTCTCAAAATCGTGGCGGAGCCCCAAAACGTCATCCTGCCCATCCATCGTCCCCTTTTTGGTAGGCGATCCAGCCTGATCGGCACCTGCGGGATCGCGATTGCCAAAAGTGTGTCATTTCGCAGGTGCACACACAATGTAGAATTTTGTGTTCTCTGTGTAGCCGAAAACGCTACACGGAACGCAATTGAACGGTGGCTTTTACGGGCGCCGATTTGCGCATGTCGGCGTCGCGCATGAAGCGCTCTATGAAATCGACGAGCTTGCCTGCGGCGAAAGAAAGCTGCCGGTCCGGCGCGACGCAGAGGTCGATCGGTGTGCGCACCGCCTTGCCAGCGGCGATCGGCACGGCGACGAGCTGGCCCGCCTCGATCTCCCGGCGCACGGCAAGCGCCGGCAGAAGCGTGACGGCCGCTTTCCGCAACACCAGTTCCTTCAGCATCTCCAGAGAGCCGGTCACGAAAACCGGATCGAGCTCCAGCCCTTCCTTGGAAAAGATCTCCTCGAAAGCCTGCCGCGCGCCAAAGCTCTTGTCGGGCAGCGCCAGCGGCATCTGCACGAGATCGCGGAGCGTGAGTTCCTTCGCACTCGCCGACGGGTGATCGGCCGCCATGACCACGTCATAGGTGATCTCGGAGCGCAGCCGCACCTTCACGCCGGAAATCTTCGGCGCAAAGAGCGTCACGACCAGATCGGCCTCGGCCGCGGCAAGCGCTTCGACCGCCTCGCGGGCACTGGTGATCGCCACCTCGAACCGGAGTTTCGGATAGCGCAGGCTGAACTCCGCAAGCACCGGCGCGATGAGGTTCGCGACCGTCGCGCCATTGGCGTAAATCACCACCCTGCCCCGCTGCAGGCCCTGCAGGTCGTCGATGAGCTGGTGGACGTGTTCAAGCTCGCGCAACGTCCGTCCCGCCCGCGCGGCGAGAAGCTCGCCGGCCGCCGTCAGCTTGATGCCGCGGTTGCTGCGCTCGACGAGCGGGGTCCCGAAATAATGTTCGAGGTTCTCGATCTGCCGGGACACGGCGGTCGCCGCGACATTGAGGTTTTCGGCCGCCGCCCGCATGGAGTTCGTGCGCACCAGTTCATCGAAATACATAAGCGCGCGAAGCTGCATGCGATCCTGCCGGCTGCAGCAATTCCGGAAAAGTATGTCGCGGTTTTCCGTCCGGAATTGCTTGGAAACAAAAAGAGACGCCCCTCAACCGCGGCGAAAGCCTTCGCTGGCGACGAGCAACTGGCGCGTATATTCCGCCGAAAATTCGCGTTTTTCCAGAGCCGCTGCTGGCAAAGTCTCGACAACCTTGCCCATCTTCATCACCGCCAGCCGCTCGCACATGTGACTGATGACGCCCAGATCGTGACTGACCATGATGAAGGTGAGGTCGCGGTCGCGGCGCGCCTGTTCGAGAAGGTTTAAGATTTCCGCCTGGATCGAGGCATCGAGCGCCGAGGTCGGCTCGTCCAAAAGCAGGATCTTCGGTTCCAGGATGAGCGCCCGGGCGATCGCTATGCGCTGCCGTTGCCCGCCGGAGAGCTGGTGCGAATAACGGAAGCGGAAGCCGGAGCCCAAGCCCACCTCGTCCAGCGCGCGGGAGATGCGGGTCTCGATATCGTCGAAGCCGTGGATCAGGAGGGGTTCGAGCAGCAGGCGGTCGACCGTCTGGCGCGGATGCAGCGAGCCGTAGGGGTCCTGAAAGACCATCTGGACGGTGCGGTAGAACTCCTTGTCCCGGCTCCGGCCCGAATAGGGCCGTCCATTGACGGAGAGCGTACCCTGATCGAAGGAGGCGAGCCCGGAAATGGCACGCAGCAGCGTCGACTTGCCGGAACCGGACTCACCGACGATGCCGAAGGATTCGCCGGCGCCGATATCGAAGCTGACATGGTCGAGTGCCGCAAAATCTTCGTAGGTGACGACCATGTCGCGGATGGAAACGGCTGAGCTCATAGCGCCCACTCCGGCTTGCGGTCGAGGACAGGCAGCGGATGCCGGTGCGAACCGATGGTCGGCAGGCAATTCAAAAGCCCGCGCGTGTAGGGATGCTGCGCTTGGGCAAGATCGGCCGATGGCAGTTCCTCGACGATTTTCCCCGCGTACATGACGATGACGCGATTGCAGAAGGAAGAGACGAGCCGGAGATCATGCGAGATCAGGATCAGCCCCATGCCGCGCTCCGCCACCAGCTTGTCGAGGATGGAGAGCACTTCGAGCTGCACGGTGACGTCGAGCGCCGAGGTCGGCTCGTCGGCAATCAGAAGCTCCGGACCGCAGACGAGCATCATGGCGATCATGGCGCGCTGGCCCATGCCGCCGGAGACCTCGTGCGGATAAAGGTCGAAGACGCGTTCCGGATCTCGGATCTGCACGGCTTCCAGCATGGAAAGCGCACGCGTCCTCGCCTCGGACGTCGAAACATCCTCGTGTGTCTTCAACGTCTCGACGATCTGCCGGCCTATGGTCATTACCGGATTCAGCGAATATTTCGGATCCTGCAGGATCATCGCGATCCGCTTTCCGCGCAGCGCCCGCCGCTCGGCCTTGCGCATGGAAAGAAGATCGCGGCCGGAGAAAGCGAGCTTTCTGGCCGTGATCGACGCATGGGCCGGCGTGAGCCCCATGATGGCGCGGCCGGTCTGCGACTTGCCGGAACCGGACTCGCCGACGATGCCGAGCCGCTCTTTCCCAAGCGTGAAGGAAACGCCGCGCACGGCGCGTACTTCACCGGTGCGGGTCGGGAACGTCACGCGCAGGTCTTCGACTGTCAGAAGCGGGGTCTGTCCATTCGTCATTGGCCCGCCTCCTTCGGATCGAGCGCGTCGCGCAACCCGTCGCCGAGCAGGTTGAAGCCGAGGCTGACAACGAGGATCGCGACACCCGGCATGGCGGCGACCCACCACTGATCGAGGATGAAGCGGCGGCCGGAGGCGATCATTGCACCCCATTCGGGCAGCGGCGGCTGTGCGCCAAGGCCGAGAAAGCCAAGGCCGGCGGCAGTCAGGATGATGCCGGCCATATCGAGCGTGACGCGCACGATCAGCGACGAGAGGCAGAGCGGCATCACATGCCGGATGATGATGCGAAGCGGCGAAGCCCCCATCAGCTTCACCGCGGCAATGAATTCCGAGTTGCGGAAGGTCAGCGTCTCGGCGCGGGCGATGCGTGCATAGGGCGGCCAGGAGGTGACGGCGATCGCCAGGATCGCGTTCTCGATCCCCGGCCCGAGCGCCGCGACCAGCGCCAGAGCGAGCACGAGCTTCGGAAAGGCGAGGAAGATGTCGGTGATGCGCATCAGCACCGCGTCCAGCCATCCGCCGGCATAACCGGAAGCCGTGCCGACGATGAGGCCGATGGGTGCGGCGATGACCGCTACCAGCACGACGACGAGCAGCGTCAGCCGCGATCCGTAGATCAGCCGCGAGAGGATGTCGCGGCCCTGGTCGTCCGTTCCGAGCAGATAGCCGGCCGTGCCCGGAGGCAGGAGGCGCGCGTTGCGCAGGTCGCCGACGACCGGATCATAGGGCGCAAGCACGTCGGCAAGGGCTGCGACCACCAGCAGCAGGATTAGAATGCCCAGGCCCACCAGCGCCAGGCGATTTTCGGCAAAGCGGCGCCAGATGATATAGGCGCGACCGAGACGCGCCTGCTGCCGCGAGGCCGGCCGGTCGGAAAGCAACCATGCGCGGCTATAGGGTCTGAGTGCGATTTCCGGAATACTCATCGGCTGCGGGTCCTCGGGTCCAGTGTCCGATAGAGAAGATCGGAGAAGATGTTGATGCCGACGAAAACGGACCCGATCACCAGCGTGCCGCCAAGCACGGCATTCATATCGGCGTTCTGCAGAGAATTGGTGATGTAGAGGCCGAGCCCCGGCCAGGAGAAAATGGTTTCGGTGAGAACCGACCCCTCCAGGAGATTGGCATAGGAAAGCGCGATCACCGTCACCAGCGGCACGGCGGCGTTGCGCAACGCATGGAACCAGATGATGCGGGCCTCGGAAAGGCCCTTTGCCCGCGCCGCCACGATATATTCCTGGGAAAGCTCGTTCAGCATGAAGGAGCGGGTCATGCGGCTGATATAGGCGAGAGAGAAATAGCCAAGCAGCGCTCCGGGCAGCGCGATGTGGCGGAAGAGATCACCCACCACGTCCCACTGGCCCTGCATGGCCGCATCCAGCAGGTAAAAGCCGGTCTGCGGCGAAAAACTGTATTCGTAGACGATATCCACGCGGCCGGGAAAAGCCACCCACCGCAGTTGCGCGTAAAAAAGCACCAGCGCCAGGAGACCGAGCCAGAAGATCGGCACGGAATAGCCGATCAGGCCGATGACGCGGACGATCTGGTCGGCGATGCTGCCGCGCTTGACAGCAGCGAGAACGCCGAGCGGTATGCCGAGGATTGCGCCGATCAGCGTTCCGATCGTTGCAAGCTCCATGGTGGCGGGAAAGACGCGCTTGATATCCTCCAGCACCGGATTGCTGGTCAGCACTGAAGTGCCCAGATCACCGGAAAGCGCCTGTTTCGCATAGATCCAGAACTGCTGATAGAGCGGCAGATTCAAGCCCAGCTCGATCCGGGTCCGTTCATAGAGGTGGGCCGGAGCGCGGTCGCCGACGATCGCCAGCACCGGGTCGATGGGCACGACCCGGCCGATGAAGAAGGTGACGAGCAGCAGCCCGAATATGGTCGTGACCACGGTCACCGCAAAACGCAGGACGGAAGCCGCAAAGGACGAAGCACGGCGCCGATTGCGCCGTGTCGCCACGGTTGTATCTGTAAGGGTCAAGAAATCAGCCTTCCGGGCTAGGGCCTATATAGGCCCTACTCCTTGGAAACGTTGAACACGTAGTTCGTATCGAAGGTCGGGCCGAGCTTGAAATCCTTCACGCCCTTGCCGACGCCGGCCACTTCCGTCTGCTGGAAGATCAGCGCGAACGGACCGGTTGCGAGCAGCTTCTTCTGCAGGCTTTCGTAGATTGCGGCGCGCTTGGCCGAATCCCGCTCCAGGAAGCCGGTCTTGGTTTCCTTCGTCAGCTCCGGAATATCCCAGGCATTGCGCCATGCGAGCGTCTTTGACGTGCCCTCATCGGCATTGTTCGGGTTTGACGTGAAGGTTTCCGCGTTTGAGTTCGGATCCCAGTAATCGACGCCCCAGTAACCGATATACATGTCATGTGTGCGTGCACGGTATTTGGTCAGCGTCTGCTTGCCATCGCCGGGAATGATCTCCATCTTGATGCCGGCCTGGGCGAAGGTCTGCTGGATCGATTCCGCAATGCCGGTGGTCGGCTGGTTATTGCGCACGTCCATCGTGACGGAGAAACCGTCCTTCAGGCCGGCCTTGGCGAGCAGTTCCTTGGCTTTGGCGACGTCGAGCTTGTAGGGCTTGTCATCGATCGCACCGAGCAGGCCCTTCGGCAGGAAGGTCTGGTGGATTTCACCGACGCCCTTGATGAGGGTCGCCTGGATCGCATCATAGTCGACCAGGTATTTCATCGCCTCGACGACTTCCGGCTTTGCAAGATTCGGGTTCTTCTGGTTCATGCTGAAATAGAAGACCGAACCCTTCGGGGTGCTGGTGATCGTCGTGCCCTTCTTGGAAACCGCGTCGATATCGTTCGGCTCGAGATTACGCGCGACGTCGATATCGCCGTTATCGAGCGCAAGCCGCTGCGCAGCACTTTCCTTCATGTGGCGATAGATGATGCGGTTGAGCTTCGGCTTCTCGCCCCAATAGTTGTCGTTGCGCTCCATCACGACCACTTCGTTGGCGCGCCATTCGCGGATTTTGTAGGGGCCGGAGCCCGCGAAATTGCTCTTCAGCCATGCGTTGCCGTAGTCGTCATTGGTGACATGCTGCAAAACGAGCTGCTTGTCGACCACGGCGGCAACGGTCGCGGTCAGGCAGTTCAGCACGAAGGACGGCGCATAGGATTGGTCGACGGTGAGCACGAAAGTGCTCGGGTCCTTGGCAACGGCCTTTTCGGTGATGTTGTCCTTCTTCAGCCCGAACTGATTGAGGATGAAGGCTGGCGGCCCGTCGATCTTGACGGAACGTTCGAAGGAATAGGCAACGTCTTCCGCCGTGATCGGGTTGCCGGAGGCGAATTTCAGACCCTGCTTGATCTTAAACGTATAGGTGAGGCCGTCGTCGGATACCGTCCAGCTTTCAGCGAGATCCGGCGCGACCTTCGATGTGTCGTTGATGTCGAGCCGGACGAGACGGTCATAGCTGTTGCCGTTGATCTCGCCGGCCGAGAATTCGAAGGCCTGACCCGGGTCGAGCGTGATGATGTCGTCGAAGGCAAGCCCGATGACGAGCGTATCCTTCGGCGTGACGGCGAATGCCTGCGGCGCGGCCGCGAGCATCACTGCGAGCGCAGCGCCCGTGGTCAGCAGACGGATTCGTCCCTTGAATGAATGGAGCATGGTCTGGTTTCCCCTTTTGGTTCTTTGGACCTTTGGGGAAAACCGCCCTATTCGTGCCAGGCCTTCCCCAAAACTCTGAGCCAGTTTTCCCGGCAAAGCTTTTTTAATTCTTCGCCAGCGTAGCCCGCTCCTCTGAGCGCCGCAACCAGATTCTGATTTCCTCCAGCATCATGAATCTCTTCGGGAATCGAGGCGCCGTCGAAATCCGAACCGAGCGCCACGTGATCGATCCCCATGCGGCCGACCATGTGGTCGACATGACGGATCATGTCTGAAAGCGGCGTCGAAACGTTGTCGCGGCCGTCGTCGCGCAGCATGGTCACGGCATAGTTGAGGCCGACGAGGCCGCCGCTCTCCTTGACCGCGTCTAGCTGCCTGTCGGTCAGGTTGCGGGCGACCGGAGTAAGCGCATGGGCATTCGAATGGCTGGCGATCAGCGGCTGGTCCGAGGTCTTGGCGACATCCCAGAAGCCCTTCTCGGTGATGTGCGAAAGATCGATCAGGATACCGAGCCGGTTGCAGGCCCTGACGAGTTCGAAGCCGAGATCGGTAAGACCGGGACCGGTATCCGGCGACATGGGAAAGGCAAACGGCACGCCGTGGCCGAAGATGTTGTGGCGGCTCCAGACAGGGCCGAGCGAGCGCAGGCCGGCGGCGTAAAAGACGTCGAGATTGCCGAGGTCGGGATCGATCGCTTCGCAGCCCTCCATATGCATGACGGCGGCGAAAATGCCGTCTTCCATCGCCTTGCGGATATCGGCCGTGGAGCGGCAAAGCCGCCAGGCGCCGGCCCGGTCGAGGCGAAGGGCGATGGCCGCCTTTTCAAGCGCGATGGTCACGGACGGCAGATGGTCGAGGGGTGCGGCAAGCGGCGTTTCGTAACGGCCATCTGCATCGGGCTCCTTCAGGATGAGGTCGCCCGACGGGATATAGATAGCGCAAAGTCCGCCGGCCAGCCCGCCGGCCTTGGCGCGTGGTCCGTCGATATGGCCGTTCGGCGTGCCGTGCATGAATTCGGCGATCGGGTCGCCGCCCGCCTTCATGTTCCGCCAGAGCCGCAGAAGCACGTCGTTATGGCCGTCGAACACCAGTTCCATGAAGCTGTTCCCGATTTCCTGTGAAAATCCCCGAGGTGAGTGATCCGCGATCCTATTCGCCCGACGCTGTTTCGCAAGGCACAAATCGCCTCAGGCGGTCCAGTTCCCCTCGCCCGCCTTTTTCAGCATCGGCGTCCTGAAAACGCCGACGGTGCGCTCCTGCCATTGCCGCCCGAAGGAAGCGAGCCTCTCGTGCCAGCGTTCCGATTGCAGCATGGCTGCGCCGATCACCACCGGTTCGATACCGAGCGAGGCCATCAATTCAAGGCCCGAGACGATCGATGCGCCGCTGGAGATGACGTCGTCAACCAGCGCCACACGCTTGCCCTGGATGAGCGGCAGCATGCGTGGATCGACATAGAGCCGCTTCTTCTGTTCCGGCGTGGTGATGGAGGAAAGCGGCACCGACAGGGTCTCGTCGTACCAGAATTTCCGCGAGGTCCCGAGCGGCACGTAGCGCGTGAAGCCCAGCGAACGGGCGACGGCCGCGGCAAGCGTGAGACCAAGCGTCGGCAGGCCGACGATCACCTCCGGCCGAAGGGCTGCGAGCTTCGGCGCGAGATCGGCGGCAAGAGCGTCCTGCACGTCGAAGCTCGCCTGGTTGATGATGAGAGAGGCGAGCGCATGCTCGCCGTCCGCAAGCGGCCGGATCGGCAGTTTGATCTGGCTGCCGTCGTCGAGCGTCGCCGGGAAGAAGCCGGAAAACGGCCCTGCCCTGTCGAATGAACCCGGCGGATGCACGTCCTGCCAGAAATCATGCGGCTGCATCGTCTTTCCTATTCGAGAATTTCGAGGATCGGTGATTCCAATAACCTGCCGCTGGTCACATCGGCAATGCCGCGATCGGTCTGATGCGGGCCGGGATTGCAGGCGAGCGTCGCGCCGAAACAGGCCTTGAACACGAGATAGGGCGGCTGCCAGTCGACGACGCGGTCCATGGCGGATCGGATATTCCGGAAGCCTTCCGCCACCTCCTCCATCGGCGCTTCGGACACGAGGCCGGAAAGCGGCAATGGAAGGAGAGCCACGACCTTGCCGCCGATCGCCACCGCCATGCCGCCGCCGGCCCCGATGACGGCATTCGCCGCCGCGGCCATATCGGTCGGATCGGAGCCGAAGACGGTAAGGTTGTGGCTGTCATGGGCAAGCGTGGTGGCGAATGCCCCCTTCCACCGGCCCCAGCCGGTCAAGAACCCGAGACGGGTGCGGCTGTCGGCGCGGCCGTGGCGGTGGGTGACCGCGATCAGGGTCGTTCCCTCCGGGGGTACCACGTAACCGTCGGTGACATCCGCAACCGTCTCCCCCCAGTTCGTGAAGCGCGGGCGATCGATCGTTGCGAGCCTGATCTTCTTCGCCGTAGCGGAAAGCTTGAAGTCCTCCGCCGTCAGCGGCTTGAGCTTGACGGAATCCCGAAGCGGCGAGGAATCGATGGCGGCCGCGTCGATCGCCATGGCGCCGTCGCGGGCAACCGGCGTGCCGCTGGCCAGCACATGCCGCGCGCGGAAATCCTCAAGGTCTTCGAAAACCACGATGTCCGCTCGGCGGCCGGCGGCGATCAGGCCAAGATCGGCGCGACCGATCCGGACGGAAGCATTGAGCGTCGCAGCCTGCAGCGCCCATTCCGGCTTCATTCCATAGCGCACCAGCCGGCGGACCACATCGTCCAGTCCGCCGCCGCTGACGAGATCGTCCGGGAAGACGTCGTCGGTGCAGAGCGTCACGGTCTGCGGCAGGTGGCCGAGTGTCTTCAACGCTTCCACAAACTCAGGCAACAGGTGATCATGCGATCCCCGCAGCTCGATCGTCAGCCCCGCGCGCAGTTTGGAAAGAAGGTCGGCTCCGGAGACGAGTTCGTGATCGGAGGTCACTCCGGCCGCCATGAAGGCGGCGAGATCGGGACCTGCGAGGCCCCGCGCATGACCGCAGACGAGTTTTTCGGAGACCAGTGCCGCCTGCACGATCGCGCTGATGCGCGGCTCGCGGTCGATGACGCCGCGCATGTTCATGACCTCGGCAAGCCCGCCGATCTTCGGCCAGAACAGCATTTCCTCGACCGCCGAAACGTCGAAATCGGCGCCCGCCACCTCCAGGCCCGGCGCCGACGGCACGCAGGAAGGGGCAAGGACGACCGCGCGCAGCGGCAATGGCTTGACCGCCTCGACGGCCCAACGCACCCCGTCGACACCATGGACGTTGCCGAATTCGTGGGGATCCCAGACGACGGTCGTGACCCCGTGCGGGAGCACGGTTGCCGCATAGGTGGCCGGCGTCACCATCGAGCTTTCGATATGCATGTGCGTGTCGATGAGGCCGGGCGAGATGAACGCACCTTTCGCATCGATGATCCGGGCGGCGTCAGAGCGGCTGCCAGCCTCGTGGACGCTGGCGATCATCGGACCGACGATGCCGATATCCGCCGGCCGCAATTCCCCGGTTCCCATGTCCACCAATGTGCCGCCCGCAATCAGGATGTCGAACGGAGCGTCGCCGCGCGCAGCCGTAACGGCGCGGTCGCGAAAGGCCGGTTCAGTGAACTCCTGCACCGTTGCAATAATGTTCTTCACCAGCTCGCCTCTGCCTGCAATGTTTCGAGAATGAGAGTTTTTGCCCTTTCGGTATCGATCTCGACACCGTAGGCCGCATTGAATGCCGCCCGCCCGGCACGCGTCTCGACAACCGTGCGCCCGCGTGTCAGCCCGCCCGCGAGCTCCACGTCGATACGTGCCTCACGCCAGGTCACATGGTCCGGATAGGCGAAGGCGACCGCCGCGACGGCATCGTAGAGCGCCATCGCCGGCCGGCCGCGGCTGGTGGCAATCCTAACGAAGCCTGCCAGGAGATCGGCAACCAGCCCGGCATTGCGGCCGCCTGCTGCCCGGATCGGCGCAATGTCCTCCGGCCCGCACAGCACCTTGCGGCAGAGATCGAGATCGACCATCCGGAACGGGATGTCGTGGGCAAGCACGATCGCCAGCGCTTCCGGATCGGCAAAAGCATTGAATTCGGCGGATGCCGTGTGATTGCCGGTCGTCACTCCGCCGCCCATCCAGGTGAGATCGGTGATCTTCGCCGCAAGATCGGGCCGCGCCAGCGCGATGGCCGCAATGTTGGTGAGCGGCCCGAGCGCCAGGATGCGCCGCTCGCCTTCACCCTTTTCGAGCCAGCAACAGAGCGCTCCGAAAGCGTCATTCTGAAACGTATCGGCAGCCTCCGGCAGACTGAGGCCGGCCGTCGGAATGCCGGTCTCGCCGAGAATGCCCGTCGCCGTCTCCAACTGGCCAAGCACTGGCGTATCACGCCCTACATGGATCGGAAACGGCCAGACGAAGGCAGACGCAGCACCCGCCGCATTGCGGCGGACGGCTTCGAGCGGCGCATTGCCGAAGGCGAGCGAGACGCCGTCGATCGCAAGCCCCGCATGCGCCGCGACCATGATCGCGGCGATGTCGTCGAAGCCCATATCGGTATCGATCCAGATGCCCATGGTCCGGACGCCTCAGGTAAACCGGGAAAGCGGGGCGGCCTTTTCGGCCGGCAGGTCGAAGGAGAGATCGCTGCCCAGCGCATGCGCCGGCTGGCTCGCCTCCACCTCTGCCTTGATCGGGCCGAAAGGCGTATCGAGCAGGTATTCGCGGCTGTCACCGGCAAAGGATGCGCCGCGCACGGTGCCCCGGAAAGGACCTGAGCCCAGGGTCACCATACGCGGCCGCCAGGCCAGACCCGCCGCTGAAGGGGCCGGACCCGATAGGTCTATCAGACCACTGCTGGTCTTCATCTTCCCCTGTTCGATCGGGAAGATGTTTTCGAAACCGACGAAATCCGCCACGAAAGAGGAGGTCGGGCGGTTGTAGATATCCTCGGGCGAGCCGATCTGTTCGATCTTACCGTTCTTCATGACCACAATGCGGTCGGCAAGCGCAAGCGCCTCCGCCTGATCGTGGGTCACGAAGATCATCGTCACCCCGGTTTCCTTCTGGACGCGCTGCAGCTCGGTGCGCATTTCAAGCCGCAGGCGGGCGTCGAGGTTGGAAAGCGGCTCGTCGAGCAGAAGCACCTTCGGCTCCATGACCATCGAGCGGGCAAGCGCCACGCGCTGCTGCTGGCCGCCGGAAAGCTCGGCCGGCTTGCGGTTGGCGAAGCTCGACAGGCCGACCGAGGTGAGGCCCGACCGGACTTTGGCGTCGAGTTCGGTTCCGCGCATGCCCTTGAGCTTCAGGCCGAAGGCGACGTTCTCGTAGACCGAGAGGTGCGGGAAAAGCGCATAGGACTGGAAGACAAGGCCGACGGCGCGCCTGTTGGCCGGCACGCGGGTGATATCCGCGCCGTCGAGCCGCACATGGCCGGACTTGACCGGCAGCAGGCCGGCGATGGCACGCATGGTCGTCGTCTTGCCACAGCCGGAAGGGCCGAGCAGCGCGACGAGCTCGCCCTTGCGGATGGGAAGGTCGAGGTTCGCAACGGCGACGGTGTCGCCATAGGCGAGCGTCAGCTTTTCGAGCGAGAGGTAAGGCGCGTCAGACATAGCGGGAAAATCCGAGGAAGCGTTCGGCAGCAAAGACGATGCCGATGGAAAGGAAGGCGAGCAGCGAGGAGAGTGCGGCAACCGACGGATCGAAGACGATCTCCATATAGGCGATCATGTCGATCGGCAGCGTGCGCACGCCCGGCCCGGAGAGGAACAGCGACACCGGCACCTGGTTGAAGCTGGTGACGAAGCCGAGGATGAAGGCGGAAAGAATGCCGCCGCGGATGTTCGGCATCACCACCCGGAAGAAGGCGCCGAGCCGGGAGGAGCCGAGCAGCACCGCCGCCTCCTCGATATCCGAGCGCAGGTTGTCCAGGCTTGCCGAGACCACCCGCACCGCATAGGGCAGCACCAGCGCCGTATGGGCAAGGAACAATGCCGGCGTGATGCCGACCTGGAACGGCACGACGATGTAGCGGAGCAGCGCCAGGCCGACGATGATGCCGGGCACGATGATCGGCGCCGAGACGACCGTGCGGACGATTTCCGCCCCCGGCAGCTTGTAGCGGGAGAGCGCGTAGGACGCGGGGATGCCAAGCAGGAGTGCTGCCGCCGTTCCGCCGATCGCCAGAAACATCGACATGCCGAAGCTCGCCCGGAAGCTCTCCACCGTGAAGACCTTCAGGATCCAGCGCAGCGAAAAGCCTTGCGGCGGGAAGGCCAGCGTCTCACCGCCGGAAAAGGAGGCGGCGACGATGATCAGGAACGGCCCGATCAGGAAGCCCAGCACCAGGAAAAGCGTGAGGGGAATGAAGAGGCTGCGGGCGCTCACTGCGGGCTCCTCTGCTTGTTCCTGGCCGTGGCGACGCGTTTGAGAAGGATGTTCGCGGCAAAGCTCATGACGATCAGAATGAAGGCGATGACGCTCGCCGAGACGAAATTGTTGGAGACCGAGACCTGCTGGTAGAGCAGCGTCTCCAGCATCAGCACCTTGGAGCCGCCGAGGATGGCCGGCGTGATATAGGCCGTCAGCGAGCCGGTGAAGACCAGCGTGCCGCCGATGACGAGGCCTTCCTTGGTGAGCGGCAGGATGACCTTCCAGAAGACCTGGAACCAGTTGGCGCCAAGCACGCGGGCGGCCGGAACGGCGTCCTTCGGCATGTTCTCAAGCGCGGAAATGAGCGAGATGATCATCAGCGGCAGGAAGAGCTGCAAAAGGCCTATGAAAACCGCCGTCTCGGAAAACAGGATGCGCAGCGGCGCATCCGTCAGGCCGACCAGTTGCAGCGCCTGGTTGACGATGCCGGTGCGGCCGAGAATGACGATCCAGGCATAGGTGCGGGCAACCGGCGAGATCATCAGCGGCAGCACGACGAGACCGGTCATCTTGCCCTTGGTGCCAGGTTCCAGGTTGACGATCGCAAACGCGGCCGCATAGCCGAGCACGGCCGAGACGACGGTCACGATCGCCCCGAGCCTCAGCGTGCGCAGGAAGACGGTCCGGTTCAGCGGGTCGGCGAAGAAATCCGTATAGGCGGATATGGTCCAGCCGCCGACCGGATTGCGAAAGCCGTCGGAGAGCAGGATCGCCACCGGCATGAGGAAGACCGCCGCGGCGAAGAATGCCGCGGGCAGTGCAAGCGCCAGCGCTTCGGCCCTGTTGTGGAACATTGGTGGTGGTCTCCTGAACGATCCGCCCTCAAAGGGAACCTGTTTATTTACGTCGTCGCCCGCTGTGCTTCGGGCACGTCCTCGCCAGATTTTGCGACATCATCCTCGGGCTTGCCCCGAGGATCCAAGCCGAAAAATACGTGACGAAGAGTGTGCCGAAAGCGCTGCAGATCCTCGGGACAAGCCCGAGGATGACGACGGAGCGCGATGCGCCAATCCTTACTGCCCGACCTTCTCGTTCCAGCTCTTCACCCAGCCGGCGCGGTTGTCGAGCGCCACGGCGGACGGGATGAGCTTCAGGCTTTTCGCCGTCTCCTCGCCATAGGTGAGGTTGTTGGCGATCGCGTCGGACAGCTTGACCTCCATGTTGGCCGGACTGTCGATCAGCTTTTCGGCAAGCTTCGTCTGGGTATCGGTCGAGAGCCAGAAATCCATGAACTGCAGCGCGAGATCGCGGTTCTTCGAACCCTTGGTGACGACCATGACGTTCATGCCGCCCGTCTGGCCTTCCTTGGGATTGGCCCAGGCAATCGGCATGTCGAGCTTGGTGAAGGGAGCCCAGGAGAAGCGACCGATGGGTGCTGCCCAGATTTCCTCCTGCTGCATGAGCTGCACGAGTTGCGAGGATTTTTCATAGAAGGTGACGATCTCGCCCTTCTTCTCCCCGACGGCTTCGATCGGAGCCGCAAGGTCCGGCGTGTCCTTGCCGAGCGCAAGACCCAGCATGTAGAGCGCCGGCGGCCCCTGGTTGGTGGTGACGTTCGGCCAGGCGATATGGCTTGCATATTCCGGCTTCAGGAGATCGGCCCAGGAATCGATCTTCATCTTGTCGGAACGATAGGCGATCGAGGTCGCGTAGAAGGTATAGCCGACGCTCATGCCGTCGCCGTTCGGGTCTTTCGCAACGTCGTAGAGCTTGTTGAAGTTGGAGAGCTTCGCCGTATCGACCTTGTCGATCAGGCCGGCGCGGGAAGCGGCCAGCGCGTCGGCCATCGAGACGACGGCCATGTCGACCATCGGATTGGCCTTGTTGGCTTCCAGCTTGGCGAGACGTTCGACGCTGTTGCCGGTCTCGACGACGAGCTTGCAGCCGCAGATCTTCTCGAAGGGATCGTAGACGAGCTGCTTGAATTCATCCTGCGCGAAGGCATAGACGGAAATCGTCAATGTCTTTTCCTGGGCCAGGGCCTGAGTTGGTGCGGCGCCCATCGTGAGCATCAGGGCGGTGCCCGATGCGAGAATGACCTTTTTCATGATTTGAGTTCTCCTGCTGTCGGCTTGTTGGATGGTTGAAGGGCATGCGAATTCGGCGCGCCAGTAGACTGGCGCACGATGAGCTGCATCGGCACCCGGTCCGTTTCCGACGCGACGTTACCGGACGCTGCGGGTTCGGCCTCGCCGTCCTGCGAGATGACCCGGTTCAGCGCGGCAACGGCGAGATCGGCGATCGTGGCCATGTCCATGCGTATGGTGGTGAGCCCGGGCGTGACGACGGGCGACCAGATAAGGTCGTCGAAACCGGTGACGCTCACCATTTCCGGCACTTCGATCCCGGCGCGCTGTAGCTCGGTCAGCGCCCGAAGTGCCGAAAGGTCCGAGACGGCCGCAAAGGCAGTGAAGCCGTTTGCGGCCTTTTCCGCAAGCCCGAGCGGACAGCCTTCTCCCGCGACCGCTTCGACCTTCTCGATCCACAGCGTCTCGCATTCGATGCCGGCACCGAGCCCGGCCTTCAGCCCGCCGATCCGGTCGTTCTGCACATTGGAGGACGTGTTCGTGCCGATCAGCAGGACCTTGCGATGGCCGAGCGCGGCAAGATGCCGCCCCATCTGCACGCCGCCGCCCCAATGGTCGGCCGCAACGGTATTGCCGGGCGTGGACGGCGTATCGATGACAGCGACCGGACAGCCGACATCGGCGATCCGCGTGCCGCGCCGGGGCACGATCACCAAGCCGTCGACGCCGCGCTCCAGAAGCCGGGCGATCGCCTCCGTCTGCATCGCGATGTCGCCGCGGGAATCGGCGATCAGCACGCCGTAGCCGGCATTCGAGGCGGCATTCTCGATCGCCTGGGCGATCTGCGGGAAAAGCGGATTGGCGATATCCGGCAGCACAAGGCCGAGAACCCCGGTGCGGCCGGTGCGTAATGCCCGGGCCGCAAGACTCGGCACATAGCCAAGCTCGGCCGCCTTGGCCCGCACCTTTTCCACCAGTTCCGGTGATACCCTGCCCTTGCCCGAAAGCGCATTGGACACGGTCGCCGCCGACACCCCGAGGGCGGCTGCGATCGCATTCATATTCGGTCCGGTTCGGTTGATTGCCATAAAACGCCTTGCTTAAACGTTTAAGCAAGATACTTTGATCAGGTTGCTTTGTCGAGTCGCTTCTGGCCACCAGGCGATCGATATCCCCATATCTTGCCTTGACTTCGCCCTCCCCACCAGTGGAAATCCGGGTTCGACGATCGGGAGAGGGCAAATGCAGGACGAAGACATCACCGGACTTTCCGCCACTGACCTGTCCGAAGCGATCCACGACGGGCAAGTATCCTGTGTAGAGGTCATGAAGGCCTATCTGGCGCGCATCGCAAGGCTCAATCCGAAGGTCAATGCCATCGTCAGCCTGCGCGATGCCGATGCCTTGCTTGCCGAGGCCGAGGTCTGCGACACCGAGCTTGCTGCCGGCAAATCGCGCGGCTGGATGCACGGGCTTCCGATCGCCATCAAGGACCTTTGCGAGGTGAAGGGCATCCGCTGCACCTACGGTTCCCCGCTCTTCGCCGATTTCGTGCCGGAGAAGGACGAGGTGATGGTCGAGCGCATCCGGGACGCCGGCGCAATCATCATCGGCAAGACCAATACGCCGGAACAGGGGCTCGGCTCACAGAGCTACAATCCGGTCCACGGCACGACGAAGAACCCCTACGACCTGACGAAAACCGCCGGCGGATCGAGCGGCGGCGCAGCGGCGGCTCTCGCCGCCCATCTTCTGCCGGTGGCCGACGGCAGCGACATGATGGGATCGCTGCGCAACCCCGCCGCCTTCAACAACGTCGTCGGCTTCCGCCCGAGCTATGGCCGCATCCCCTCATCGCTCAAGCTCGAACTCTTCATGGGCCAGCTTTCGGTGCTCGGGCCGATGGGCCGCACGGTGCGCGATGCCGCAGCCCTTCTTGCCACGCAGGCCGGCTACGATCCGCGCGACCCGCATTCGCTGGCGACCGAAGACCTGACACTCCACGAAAACCGCGACTTCTCCGGCGCCCGTATCGCCTGGCTCGGCGACCTCGGCAGCTACCTGCCCTTCGAGCCCGGCGTGCTGGAACTCTGCCGCGCGACGCTGCCGGTCTTCGAGCGCATCGGCTGCAAGGTCGAAGACGTGGTGCCGGATTTCGACATGGACGACGTCTGGCGCTCATGGACGACGCTCAGAAGCTGGCTCGCCGCCAATGGCATGCGCGACAACTACAACGATCCGAAAAAACGCGCCCTGATGAAGCCGGAGATCGTCTGGGAGATCGAGCGCGGCCTCGACATGACGGGGCGCGAGGTGCATTTCGCCTCGAAACGCCGCAGCGCCTGGTATCAATATCTGCTGACGCTCTTCGAGCGCTACGATTACCTCATCCTGCCCTCCGCCCAGGTCTTTCCCTTCGACGCCACGACCCACTGGCCCAAGGAAATCGCCGGCCGGAAAATGGACACCTATCACCGCTGGATGGAAGTGGTGATCGGCCCCTCGATGGCTGGCCTGCCCGTCGCCGCCATGCCGGCCGGTTTCAGCTCAAACGGCCTGCCAAACGGCATCCAGATCATCGGCCGCCCCCGCGCCGACAGGGCCGTGCTGGAACTCGCTCTGGCCTATGAGGCGGCTACGGATTGGTTGGACAGAAGGCCGCAGCTTTAGGCGGCTATCGAACTGCGAGGGCCGCACCTGCCCGAGGCAAGATCAAATGGCCCTCGCTAAAGCTCTTCGACCACTTTCCCACCTTGAACATGAAGAGACGCGTATTTCTCCTCATGATCTGGCCGTTTCAGGACAGCCCAACTCGGCTGGCCATCCGAAGTCATGAAGGAGACGACGTATTTTCCGCCTTCCAGTACCACCGACAACTCAGGCAAGCGCCCGAATAGAGTGATGTCTTCTATTCCGCAACCGATAAGCGATTTGAAAATCTCTTCCCAGCCTTCTTCATCGCTCCAACTGCCGGCGATGATGGAGACCTGGTTTTCAATTCGCCAACTCCATTCCAACATAATCGTGTACTCGCCTTGCGGATTTCCAACCGAGCCATTTCGCAGAATAGGGGCAGAAGAAAGCTCGCCGATTTCCAGAAAGATGGTCGACCCATAACCGCGCCATACGGCTGAAATAGCCCGCGCTTGAATCGCTCGCCTATAAGTTTCGAATGCCGCTAAGGTCAAAAGAGCCCCCGATCTTGCGATGAACCGCAGTTTCGAATGCAGCAAAGAGCGTGTCAATTGCGCTGAGCGAATTCCACTACCACCCCACCACCTCTTCGTTCTCCCGATACCGCCCGACCTCCTCCAAGAGCCACGCCCGGAACGCCACCACTGGACGAAACCCCGTCTTACTGAGCGGCGCGACCGCGTAATAGGCGCTGGGGCTCCTGACCTGATGCGGAAAGGCCTCGACCAGTTGACCGCTGGCAAGCTCGGAATCGATCAGGAAGAGCGGCATCAGCGCCACGCCGAGCCCCGCGATACAGGCCTGCGCGACGTTGCCGAACTGCTCGAACCGCATGCCCTGCGACGGCGTGCCGGTGACGCCCAGGCTCTCGAACCAATGGCTCCAGGCGCCCGGCCGCGACGCCATGTGCAGGAGCGGCAGGCGCAAAAGGTCCTCCCCCTCGTTGATGGGGTGCGCCTTGAGGAACGCGGGGGAGCAGACGGGCGCGACCATCTCCTCCATCAGGAATGTGCATTCCGCCCCCGGCCAGTCCGGCCCTTTTTCACCCATGGGCCCGATGTGGATCGCCATGTCGATGCCGTCGCGGTCGAAATCGAAGACGCCGATGCGGGTCGCGAAATTGATGGTGATCTCCGGGTGCCGGGCGACGAATTGCGGGATGCGCGGCATCAGCCAGCGGGTCCCGAAAGTCGGCAGGATCGCCAGGTTCAACTGGTCACTATGCCGTTTTGTCATGACCTGCAGCGAAGCCGAGCGGATCTGCGCCAGCGCGCCGGCGACCGCCTTGGCGTATTCCTCGCCGGCGGGCGTCAACATGACGCCTCTGCTCGTGCGGTCGAACAGCAGCACGCCAAGCTGCTCCTCCAGCCCGGAAACCTGCCTGCTGATCGCCCCTTGCGTCAGCGACAGCTCTTCCGCCGCGGCCGAGAAGCTGCCGAGCCTTGCGACGGAATCGAAAGCCGCAAGTGCGGAGGTGGAGGGAAGCAGTTTTCGCGAGAGGCTGACCATGGCATTATTACTATAGATCATGGCCGGATGAGTAAACGGTGCTTGCTCTTCGCGGCCGCGCGGCGATAATTCTTTCAAACTTGAAATTGGAGTGAGACCCTTGGCTTTTTCCTGGAACGATCCCTTTCTGCTTGAAGACCAGTTGACCGACGAGGAACGGATGATCCGCGACGCGGCCGCCGCCTTCGCCAAGTCCGAACTCCTGCCGCGCGTCCAGGAAGCCTATCTCGAAGAGACGACCGAACCCGAACTCTTCCGGCTGATGGGCCAGACGGGCCTGCTCGGCGTCACGCTGCCGGAGGAATACGGCGCCGCCAATGCTTCCTATGTCGCCTACGGCCTCGTTGCCCGCGAGATAGAGCGCATCGATTCCGGCTATCGCTCGATGATGAGCGTGCAGTCCTCGCTGGTCATCTACCCGATCTATGCCTACGGCTCCGACGAGCAGAAGAAGAAGTACCTGCCCGGCCTCGTCTCCGGCGAACTGATCGGCTGTTTCGGCCTAACCGAGCCGGACGCCGGCTCCGATCCGGGCGGCATGAAGACCCGCGCGGAAAAGATCGAGGGCGGCTATCGCCTGCGCGGCTCCAAGATGTGGATCTCCAACGCGCCGATCGCCGACGTCTTCGTCGTCTGGGCGAAGTCCGAAGCCCATAACAACGAAATCCGCGGCTTCGTGCTGGAAAAGGGCATGAAGGGTCTTTCCGCGCCGAAGATCGGTGGCAAGCTGTCGCTGCGCGCCTCGATCACCGGCGAGATCGTTCTGGACGGCGTCGAGGTTTCGGAAGACGCCATGCTGCCCGGCGTCTCGGGCCTCAAGGGACCCTTCGGCTGCCTCAACCGCGCCCGCTACGGCATTTCCTGGGGTGTGATGGGGGCGGCGGAAGACTGCTGGTTCCGCGCCCGCCAGTACGGCCTCGACCGCAAGCAGTTCGGCAAGCCGCTTGCCGGCATGCAGCTCTACCAGAAGAAACTTGCCGACATGCAGACGGAGATTGCGCTCGGCCTCCAGGCGTCGCTGCGCGTCGGCCGGCTGATGGACGAGCACAGGATGGCGCCGGAAATGATCTCCATCGTTAAGCGCAACAATTGCGGCAAGGCGCTGGACATCGCCCGCCAGGCCCGCGACATGCACGGCGGCAACGGCATCCAGATCGAATTCCATGTCATGCGCCATGCGCAGAACCTGGAAACGGTCAACACCTACGAAGGCACGCATGACGTCCATGCGCTGATCCTCGGCCGCGCCCAGACCGGCATCCAAGCGTTTTTCTGAGTAGACGCGTTCGCCGCTTCGGCAGACCGGCAGCTCCCAGCGCGCCGGACTCAGACTGCGGACAAAGGGCGGCAACTCCTCTTTCGTCATGCTCGGGCTTGTCCCGAGCATCTGACCACGTCTATATTCCCGAAATTACATAAATATAAACAATAGCTTGGCAAGCGACGGCAGATCCTCGGGACAAGCCCGAGGATGACGTCCTGCACGCCGAGATGTTTGTCAGCAGTCTGAAGGACCGGCAGCTCCCAGCGCGCCGGGCCTTCCATGTTTCTGCGCCTCGGCGAAGCGACAGTCGCTGGTTCACACGTCCGCGCCCAGGGTGACGAGAAGTTCATCCAGCTGACCGAACTATTCAGGCATCGCGCCTTCCATGCCGGCGCAGGATTCGTCGCGCGCCTCCTTGGAAGGATAGAGTTCGTGAAGGACCAGCAGCGTCTTGCCATCCTCTTCCTCGAAGGTGACTGTGGTGACGGAGCCCTCTTCGCTTTCGTCATTGGTCCAGACGAGGCGTGAAGGCGGCGACACTTCGAGATATTTGCCGAAGAACGTCATGGAGTTTTCGGCATCTTGTCCGAACGTGACGCTATAGCCGCCGCCGGTGCGAACATCCATCTCGCAGGAAAGAAGCGGTACGCCGCTGGATTTCGGTGCCCACCACAGCTTGAACAATTCGGGCGTGGTCCACGCATCGAACACGAGGCGAACCGGACCGTTGAAGGTGCGCGTCACGACGAGTTCGCGTTCGGACCTCCGTTCGACCGCCGTGCGGCGGTCACTCACTCTCTTTTCCATCGAATTTCTCCTTGAGTTTCAAAGCCTCGACACTTTTTTGTCCCACGCCTTCGTGTCCGCACAGACATCCATCGCCTGCCTGTAGGCCTCGCGGCCGGTGGTCCGTGCAACATAAGCGCGTTCAGCCTCGCCAAAGGCAAAGCCGACAGTCCTGCGGGCAAATTCCAGTGCATAGGTCACCGAAATGTCCGCCGCCGTGAATGTTTCGCCGGCAAGATAGGGCGAATGCGCAAGCTGTCGCGTCACCAGTCCCAGCCGGCTCTCGAACACGGATAGCGCCTGGCCGGCACTCCAGTTCTGCCGCTCGGCCTCCGGCGCGAGATTGCGGGCACCGGAGACGAAATACATGGAGGCCGCCAGCCCCGCTTCGCCCAGGTGAAGGAACTGCTGGTACGACGAGAAGGCGGAATCGGATGGTTGCGGCGCAAGCGGCGTCGGCCCGTAGCGGGCCATCAGATATTCCATGATCGCAATCGACTCGACCATGATGACGTCGCCGTCCTGAAGTGCCGGGATGAACCCGGCGGGATTGATGGCCAGAAACTCCGCGTCATGCTCGACGCCGGCGATCAGGTCCACCAGCCTCAGCCGGTACGGCAGGCCCATTTCCTCCAGCAGCCAGACGACCCGGAACCCTCTCCCTTCGCCGTATACGGTGATCATGCCCGATATCCTCCCTTCTGCACCTGTCTCGAAAACGGCAAGCGCCGGCTGACCTCGCCAGCCGGCAACGATCCGAAGCTTGTCGGGGCGTTTACCTACCCGCGCCGGGCGGCTTCGATTGCCGCGACGTCGATCTTCTTCATGGTCATCATCGCATCGAAGGCGCGCTTCGCCTCTGCGCCACCGGCCACAAGCGCCTCCATGAGAACGCGGGGCGTGATCTGCCAGGAAATGCCCCATTTATCCTTGCACCAGCCGCATTCGCTCTCCTGACCGCCATTGCCGACAATGGCGTTCCAGTATCGGTCGGTCTCCTCCTGGTCTTCGGTCGAAATCTGGAAGGAAAAGGCTTCGTTGTGCTTGAAGACCGGGCCGCCGTTCAGCCCGACGCACGCAACGCCCGCGACGGTGAATTCCACGACGAGCACGTCTCCCTGCTTGCCGTCCGGGTAATCGCCGGGCGCGCGGATTATCGCGCCGACGGCGCTATCCGGAAAAATCCCGGTATAGAAGCGGGCGGCCTCTTCGGCATCCTTGTCGTACCAAACGCAGATCGTGTTCTTTGCCATTGCAGTTCTCCCTTTTAGTCCTCGTGACGAGGTCGTCAGTCACGACCATACCCTAAAGACGCAGGGGCCTTCGGCGATCCGACATCCAGCCGAAAAAACTTAAATCCCCTCACACCCCACGCCGTTTTTCGTCATTGGAGAAATTTCCGCCTTCGGTGTATCAGTGAGGTCAGGTCCCATCAGGGGGCAGTGTACGAATGAGATAAGGGTCGCTCGAAAGAATGCACGCCATGGAAAAGACGGCGGAAGACGCCGATGGCGGTTTCAACGTCGGTGAACGGTTGCGCCTGGTGCGCCATCAGCATGGGCTTTCCCAGCGGGCATTGGCGATGAAGGCGGGTGTCACCCATTCGCTCGTCTCGCTGATCGAGAAGAACAAGGTGAGCCCTTCGGTCGCCTCGCTGAAGAAGATCCTTGAATCGATCTCCTATCCGCTGACCGATTTCTTCGCGCTGACCCTGCCGCCGGTCGACCAGATTTTTTATCGCGCCGATGAACTGGTTCCGCTTTCCACCGGCACGTTGACCCTTCTGCAGGTGGGCGACGCGAAATCCCACAGCGTGCAGATTTTCCATGAGTTCTACGAACCCGGCGCCGACAGCGGCGAGACCATGCTGCAGCATGATGCAGAGGAAGGCGGCGTGGTGGTGGCCGGCGAGCTTGAACTGACCGTCGGCAGCCAGACACGCATCCTCAAGAAGGGAGACGCCTATCTCTTCGACAGCCGCCTGCCGCACCGCTACCGCAACGTCGGCACCGAACGCTGCGAGGTGGTGAGCGCCTGCACACCACCCTATCTTTAGTATGACTTTATTGAAGGTCACCGTTGATTGTGGCCGTCAATTATCTTAGGTCAGGCTGGCGAATTCTCCGTATCTCTGCCGGCGATTTTCCCTGATCGCCCCGCCCTTTTTAGAACGCCCGCCCTTTTTTTGGAACGAAAGTGGACCCCATGCAGACCTATCCCGACGTCAAGCTCTTCATCAACGGCGAATGGCGCGATGCCATCGGCGGCGAGACCCTTCCGGTCATCGATCCCGCGACCGAAGAGGTGATCGGCAAGATCGCCCATGCCCGCAAGTCGGACCTCGATCTTGCGCTGGAAGCGGCCGAGAAGGGCTTCAAGATCTGGCGTGACACCGCCGCCTTCGAGCGTTCCAAGCTGATGCGCAAGGCCGCCGACATCATGCGCTCGCGCGTCGATGAGATCGCCTTCATGATGACCCGCGAACAGGGAAAGCCGCTCGCCCAGGCGAAGATGGAAGTGATGGGCGGCGCTGACACGATCGACTGGTTCGCAGAAGAAGCCCGCCGCACCTATGGCCAGATCATCCCGGCCCGCTTCAGCGGCGTGGCTCAGATGGCGATCAAGATGCCGGTCGGTCCGGTCGCCGCCTTCACGCCCTGGAATTTTCCGATCAACCAGATCGTCCGCAAGCTCTCCGCAGCGCTCGCCACAGGCTGCTCGATCATCGTCAAGGCGCCGGAAGAAACCCCGGCCTCGCCTGCCGAACTCATCCGCGCCTTCGTCGATGCCGGCGTTCCGGCAGGCGTCGTCAACCTCGTCTACGGCATTCCGGCCGAGATTTCCGAATACCTGATCCCGCATCCGGTGATCCGCAAGATCTCGTTCACCGGCTCGACGCCGGTCGGCAAGCATCTCGCTGCACTCGCCGGCAAGCACATGAAGCGCGCCACGATGGAACTCGGCGGCCATGCGCCGGCGATCATCTTCGATGACGCCGATCTCGAAAAGGCGATCGAGGTGACGGCGGCGGCAAAGTTCCGCAATGCCGGCCAGGTCTGCGTCGCGCCGACCCGCTTCCTGGTCCAGGACGGCATCGCCGACAAGTTCACCGAGGGCCTCATCAAGTATGCCCGGTCGATCAAAGTCGGCAACGGCCTGGAAGAAGGCGTCACCATGGGCCCGCTTGCCAACGACCGCCGCATCCCGGCCATGGAAGACATGATCCATGACGCCGTATCGAAGGGCGCCGAGCTGAAGACCGGCGGCAAGCGCATCGGCAACAAGGGCTATTTCTTCGAGCCGACCGTCATCACCGATGTGCCGACCTCCGCCAAGGTGATGAACGACGAGCCGTTCGGCCCGCTTGCCATCGTCAACCGTTTCTCGCATTTCGACGATGCGATCGAAGAGGCGAACCGCCTGCCCTTCGGACTGGCATCCTATGCCTTCACCAGCTCGGTGAAGACGGCCCACGCGCTCGGCCGCCAGATGGAGGCCGGCATGCTGACCATCAACCACAACGGCCTTGCCCTGCCGGAAGTACCCTTCGGCGGCATCAAGGACTCCGGCTACGGCACCGAGGGTGGTTCGGAAGCCGTCGAAGCCTATCTGGAAACCCGCCTCGTTTCCCAGATGAGCTGAGACTTAAGTTGGTTGTTTGAAATCCAAGGGACAGCGGTTCGTATCGCTGTCCTTTTTTGCTTCATTGCCCGCGACACCCCCCTCAGCCCAAAGCTCAACCGATCGCGAACACCTTCGCCCGCCTGAGGGTCACGAAGCCCCCATCGCCCGCCTTCACGAGGCGCTCCGGCTCGACGTCGAATTCCAGATGCTCGCCAGCCTCGGTGGTCGCCAGCACCCGCCGCCCGCCCGGCCGGTCCAGCACGCGGCTGATGCTGGCCGGAATGCCCGGCCCCTGCAGTGACCAGTCGAGATCGGCCGGACGGGCGTAGAGTTCCGCCTTGCCGTCCGCCAGACCGGAAACCTCGATCGCCGCGCCGCTGGCATAGGCCTTGCCGTCGCGCACCTCGGCAGAGATCACGTTCGCATCACCCAGGAACTTCATGACGAATGCCGATTTCGGATCGCGGCAGACTTCCTCCGGCGTGCCCTGCTGGACGATATGCCCATCCTTCAGGATGACGACCCGGTCGGCAAGGTCGAGCGCCTCTTCCTGGTCATGGGTGACGAAAAGCGTGGTGATCCCAAGCTCGGAATGGATTTCGCGCAACCAGCGGCGCAGGTCGCGGCGGACATTGGCATCGAGCGCGCCGAACGGTTCGTCGAGCAGCAGCACCTTCGGATCGACCGCAAGCGCGCGGGCGAGCGCCACGCGCTGTCGCTGGCCGCCGGAAATCTGCGCCGGAAACCGGTCGCCGAGGCCTTCGAGGCGCACGAGACGCAAAAGCTCGCCGACACGGGCATCGATCGCCGCCTGTCCGCGCTTCACCTTCGAGACCTTCATGCCGAATGCGATGTTTTGCGCAACCGTCATATGCGGGAAGAGCGCATAGTGCTGGAAGACGAAGCCGACGCCGCGGTCACGCACGGGAATGTCCGTCGCGTCCTGCTCGCCGAAATAGATGTGGCCGCCATCGGCATATTCGAGGCCCGCGACCATGCGCAGGATGGTCGTCTTGCCGGAACCGGACGGCCCGAGCAGCGCGACGAGCTCGCCGCTTTCGATCTCCAGAGAGACATCCCTGACGGCGCGAAAAGTCTCGAAGGTTTTGACCACGTGGTCGAGGCGGATTTTCATGAGGCTTTCTCCGCGGCATTGGCGGCTTCCGGCGCCCTTGGGCGGACGCGGCCGGCCCCCTGGCGTTCCAGCGCCACCTTGGCGATGATGGTGAAGACGGCGATGAGCGCCAGAATGGAGGCGGAAGCGAAGGCGCCCGCCGCCTGGTAATCGTGATAGAGCAGTTCGATATGGAGCGGCAGCGTGTTGGTCTGGCCGCGGATATTGCCCGAAACGACCGAGACCGCGCCGAACTCGCCCATGACGCGGGCATTGCAGAGCACGACGCCATAAAGCAGCGCCCATTTGACGTTCGGCAGCGTCACCGCGAAGAAGGTGCGCCAGCCCGACGCCCCGAGCGAGGTGGCGGCCTCCTCCAGGTCGCGGCCCTGCGCCTGCATGAGCGGGATGAGTTCGCGGGCGACGAAGGGCGCCGTGACGAACATCGACGCCAGGATGATGCCGGGGATCGCGAACAGGATCTTGATCCCGTAGGCATCCAGCACCGGGCCGAAAATGCCCTGCAGCCCGTAGACGAACAGATAGGCGACACCGGCGACGATCGGCGAGATCGAGAACGGGATTTCGATCACCACGAGCAGGAAGCGCCTGCCCCAAAAATCGAACTTGGTGATCGCCCAGGCCGCCGCGATGCCGAAGGCAGTGTTGACCGGCACGGCGACGAGCGCGGTCAGCACCGTGAGCATGATCGCATGCCGCGTGTCGGGATGGGCGATCGTGTCGCGATAGACCTGCCAGCCTTTCGAAAAGGCCTCGACGCCGATGATGACGAGCGGCGCGAGGATGAGAATGGCGACGAGGACGAGCACGACGCCGATCAGGCTGCGGCGGAAGACCGGGCCATCCCCGATGCGCGGCGGTTTGCGACGGGTAGCGATGACACTCATGGTCAGTTCCTCACCGTATAGCGCAGCGCCCGCGCCTGCATCCAGTTGGTGACGGCGAGCATGAAGAAGGCGGTCAGAAGCAGGACGGAGGCGATCGCGGCTGCCGCCTGGTAGTCGTATTCCTCCAGCCGGATGAAGATCAGAAGCGCGGTGATCTCCGTCGACATCGGCTGGTTGCCGGCGATGAAGATGATCGCCCCGAACTCGCCGAGCGAACGGGCAAACGAGAGCGACACGCCCGCCAGAAGCGCAGGTGTCAGGAGCGGCAGGATGACCTTGCGGAAGATTTCCCAGTCGGAGCCGCCGAGCGATTGAGCCGCTTCCTCCAGCGCCGGATCGAGGTCCTCCAGCACCGGCTGCACGGTGCGGACGATGAAGGGCAGCGACGTGAAGCACATGGCGATCATGATGCCGAGCGGCGTATAGGCGACCTTGATGCCGAACCCGGCAAGCACGGAACCGAACCAGCCATTGGTGGAAAACAGCGCGGTCAGCGCAATGCCGGCAACCGCCGTCGGCAGCGCGAAGGGGAGATCCACCATGGCGTCGACGATGCGCCATCCCGGAAAGCGGTAACGCGTCAGCACCCAGGCGAGCGCCAGGCCGAACACCAGATTGAAAGCGGTCGCGGCGAGCGCCGAAAGCACCGTGACCCGATAGCTGGCGAGCGCCCGCGACGACGAAACGATCCGCCAGTAGTCCTCCGGCCCAAGACTTGCCGCCTTGAACGCAAGCGCGGCAAGCGGCAGGACCACGATCAGGCCGACATAGGTAAGGGTCACGCCCAGCGAGAGCGGCAATCCGGGCAGGACATTGCGTCTCAAACTGCTATTCCTTTTTTCACGGCAAAACCCGGCGGATCAAAGCCCGCCGGGCAGGAGGAAACCCGTCCGATGCGGGATTAGCGACTGCCGTAAAGCTTGTCGAGAGTGCCGCCGGAAGAGAAATGCTCCGTCTGGATCTTGCTCCAGCCGCCGAACACGTCGTCGACATTGACAAGGCGGATTTCCGGAAACTCATCCTTGAACTCGGAGACGACCTTGTCGTTGTGGACGCGATGG
This sequence comes from Rhizobium sp. YS-1r, assembly GCF_000757525.1. Lineage (NCBI taxonomy): Bacteria > Pseudomonadati > Pseudomonadota > Alphaproteobacteria > Hyphomicrobiales > Rhizobiaceae > Rhizobium > Rhizobium sp. YS-1r. The sequence goes on from NZ_JPYQ01000031.1 coordinate 44,250, forward strand.
CCGAACTCGGCCGCGATCCGCTGGCCGTCCTCGGAATAGAGGAAATCCAGATAGGATTTCGCAAGCGTTTCGGAGCCGTGCTTCTTGGCCACCTTGTCGACCACGGCGACCGGGAATTCCGCAAGCAGGCTGACCGAGGGAATGACGCTCTCGACCTTGTCGGCGCCGTACTGCTTGACGATGCTGCGGGTTTCCGCCTCGAAGGTGATCAGCACGTCGCGGGTTTCGCGCTCCACAAAGGTCGTGGTCGCGGCGCGACCGCCGGTATCGAAGACCGGCACGTTGTCGAAGATCTTGGTGATGAACGCCTCGATCTTCTCCTCGTCCCCGCTATAGGCCTCCTTGGCCCAGGCATAGGCCGCGAGATAGGTGTAGCGCGCATTGCCGGAGGTCTTCGGGTTGGGGAAGACGGCGTGGACGTCGTCGCGGGCAAGGTCGCTCCAGTCCTTGATGTTCTTCGGATTGCCGGCGCGTACCAGGAACGACGGGAAGGAATAGAAGGGCGAGGCGTTGTTCGGGAATTCCTTCTGCCAGTCCGCGGAAACGAAGCCCTGCTTCACCAGAAACTCGACATCCGTGACCTGGTTGAAGGTCACCACATCGGCTTCAAGACCTTCGACGATCGAACGAGCCTGCTTCGAGGTGCCGGCATGCGACTGGTCGATGGTGACGCCCGGATGGCTCTTGATGAAGGCCTCGTTTTCGGCCGCGAAAATCTCGCGGGCGATATCGTAGGAGGCGTTGAGAAGCTTGTTCGGCTCCTGTGCCAGTGCAGGCGTGACGAAAAGCGCCGCAAACGCGGTGCCGAGGATCAGGAGGCGGTTCATGCAAGTCTCCGGTGTTTGATTGTGCCGCTGAAACTACCGGCTGGCGTGCCGGATCGCGAGGAACCGGGGACCCCGCTTGCGCATCCCTTTAGAAATTTCGTCCATTTTCGCCCCTGTTTGGCAAAGCTTTTCGCTCACCATCGGGATTACGCCGCCTCCCCTCCCGAGAAGGCAGTGCCATGAACGCTGGGGACCCTCCATCAAGCATCCGTCACGCGACGCTGCGCGGGGCTTCCAGGTCGTGGATGGCTTTCCTGATCTCCGTGCGGAACTCCGGCGTGTCCTGACGACCATGCACGGAAACGGCGTGCTGGACCGCGACATCGACAAGCTCGTCGGTGCTGTCAGCCGACATGGCTATGGTGCATTTCATTTCGCTCGGAAATTCGCGGCAATCGATGAATTTGCGACCCATGTTCTCCTCCATCACAGGTCCATGGCCGGTCGGCCAAGGGGGAACCAATTTTACTCCCATTGCTCGGGACAAACAAACGCAAACAAAGCCCCGCCGGGCGGATCGCCTGCGGGGATGATTTCGGCGTCTTCAAAAAATAACCCGTCTGTCCATCAACGACTTGGATCGAAGGGCCCGTGCCGTTTGTCCCCGCCAGCAAAACCGGCGCGATAATCCTCACGTCATCGGATGGGAACCGGGTTCGCGAGCCGGCTCCAGCTTCACGGGTCAAGGCTCGGTTTCCGGTGATGGTCGTGGAAGACGATTGGACGGGAACTGACAACTCTCGAAAGATAACCGAAACGGCCGGGGCAGGCAGAAAATCCTACCTCCCAAACCCAATGCCACTGCCTGCCCCGTTCCCAACCATGCCGGCTCTGCCTGCGTGGGCGAAGGTGTTTCCGGAAAAACTCAAGCGCTCGCCTTCTCCCGCAGCATCCGGATGATCGCGGAAAAATCGTCTCCGCCGTGGCCGGCCTTCTCGAACTCCGCATAAAGCTCCGCCGCATGGCTCCCGAGCGGCGTTGCGGCACCCGATTGCCTTGCCGCCTGCTGCGACAGCGTCAGGTCCTTCAGCATCAGCGCCGCGGCGAAACCCGGTTTGTAATCGTTGTTGGCGGGCGAGGCCGGCACCGGACCGGGTACCGGGCAATAGGTGGTGAGCGACCAGCATTGTCCCGATGACGTGGAGGCAACATCGAACAGCGCCTGGTGCGAGAGGCCGAGCTTTTCGGCAAGCCCGAAGGCCTCGCAGACGCCGATCATCGAAATGCCGAGGATCATGTTGTTGCAGATCTTGGCAGCCTGCCCGGCTCCCGCCTCGCCGCAATGGACGATCTTCTTGCCCATGGCCTCGAGGACAGGCTTGCCCGACGCGAACGCCTTTTGAGAACCGCCGACCATGAAGGTCAGCGTGCCGGCCGCAGCGCCCCCGGTGCCGCCGGAAACCGGCGCATCCAGCGAGATGCAGTTCATCACCTCCGCGAGCTTGTGTGCCTTGCGGGCGCTTTCCACGTCGATCGTCGAGCAGTCGATGACGAGCGTTCCTTCGGGGGCGAGCGTCGTAAGGTCCGTCCAGACCGCGATGACATGCTCTCCCTTCGGCAGCATGGTGATGACGCATTCGGCGTCGTGAACGGCTTCCGCAAGCGTCGCAGCGCCCTTGACGCCTGCGCCGGCAGCCGCCTTCACCGAGGCATCCGAGAGGTCGAAGCCATGCACCTCATGACCCGCCTTCACCAGATTGGCAGCCATCGGCCCGCCCATGTTTCCGAGGCCTATAAATGCGATCTTGGTCATGTCTTCCTCCCGTTCCTGTGTTTCTCAGAGCCTGTGGTCCGCAAACAACACCGGATGCCGCACGGCGAAATAACGGTCGAGGTCCGCCCCGCTCACCTCTTCGAGCCTCGCCGGCCGCCATTTCGGATTGCGGTCCTTGTCGATGATCGCGGCCCGCACGCCCTCGTAGAAGTCGTGGTTGTGCAGGATTTCCACGCCGGCAGTGAACTCCCGTTCCAGGCATTCGACAAGGCTCGAACTTGCGCGTCCGAGCCGCAGCAGCCGCAGGGCCAGCTTGAGGCTTGTCGGGGAGCGTTTCGAGATGATCTCGCGCGTCCTGACGGCAAACTCGCCCTCTTCCTTGTCCAGGGCCGCGACGATTTCCTCCACCCTATCGAAGCGGAAGGTGCGTTCGATCAGGTCGCGATGGGCAGCGAACTGCCCCTCGCCCGGCAGGACCGCAAAACGATCGATCACCGCCCGCGCCTGCTCGTCGGAAGCGCCACCCTTAAGCTCGCCCAGGGCCTCGACCAGCCCCTCCAGGCGCTCGGATGGAACGCAGGCGTCTGCGAGATTGGCATGGATGGCGTCCGCCGCGCCGACCGTCTCGCCCGTCAGCGCCATCCAGGTGCCGGTCTCGCCCGGCGCATGCGGCAAAAGCCAGGTGGCTCCGACATCCGGCACATAACCGATGCCGGTCTCCGGCATGGCAAGCCGCGTCCGCTCCGTCACGATGCGGTGCTTTCCATGCGACGAAATGCCGACGCCGCCGCCCATGACGATACCGTCCATCAGCGCCACATAGGGCTTGGAATAATGGGAGATCATGTAGTTGAGCGGGAATTCCTCCCGCCAGAAGCGGGTGACCTCCGGGTCCCGCGCCTTGCCCATCTCGTGGATGACGCGGATATCGCCGCCGGCGCAAAGCCCCCGTTCCCCCTCACCTTTCACGATGACGCAGGAGATCGCCGGATCGCCGGCGAAACGCTCCATCGCCGCCTTCATGTCCCGCACCATGGCAAGATTCAGGCTGTTCAGGGCCTTTGGACGGTTGAGCCGGATGACGGCCGCCGAACCAACGTGGTCGAGAAGGACTTCGTCACTCTGAATGGCGGTATCGGACATGCGCATCTCCGGTTTAACGGTTGTCCGCCAGGATCATCTCCGCCGCCTTTTCAGCGATCATGATCGTCGGCGAATTGGTGTTGCCGGATGTTATATTGGGCATGATCGAGGCATCGGCGATACGAAGTTTTCCGAGCGCGCGCATTTTCAGACGCGGATCGACCACGCTTTCCGGATCGGGGCCCATGCGCGCCGTGCCGACCGGGTGGAAGATCGTCGTGCCGATATCGCCCGCCGCCTTTTCGAGATCGGCATCGGTCTCGAAGGACGGGCCGGGCTTGTATTCTTCCGGATGGTAACGCGCGAAGGCAGGCTTCTTGACGATATCGCGGGTGAGCCGGATCGCCCTCACCGCGATGTCCCGGTCGCCGGCAGTCGAGAGATAATTCGGATAGATGCCGGGGGCGGCTGCGAAATCCGGGCTCTTGAGATGCACCGAGCCGCGGCTTTCAGGACGCAGGTTGCACACACTCGCGGTCATGGCCGGGAAGGCATGGACGGGATCGCCGAACTTGTCGAGCGAGACGGGCTGGACATGGTATTCAAGATCCGGCGTCTCCCTGTCCGGACCGGATTTCGTAAAGATGCCGAGCTGGCTCGGCGCCATGGACATCGGCCCGGAGCGCTTGAATGCATATTCCAGCCCGATCGCCGCCTTGCCGATCAGGCTCGACGCCTTTTCGTTGAGCGTCGGAACACCGGTGACCTTGTAGACCATGCGCAATTGCAGATGGTCCTGCAGGTTCTCACCGACGCCCTTGACTTCCTTGACGACCTCGACACCCGCCTTTTGCAGCACCTCGCCGCGGCCGACGCCGGAGAGCTCGAGGATATGCGGGCTACCGATCGCCCCCGCGCTGAGCACGGTTTCCTTCCTCGCATGGGCTTTCTTCGTCACGCCGTCGTGCTGGAATTCGACACCCTTCACCTCGCCGTTCTCGATGATCAGGCGGCGCACATGCGCCTTGGTCAGCACGGTGAGGTTCGGCCGCTTCATCGCGGGCTTGAGGAAGGCCTTCGACGCATTCCAGCGGATGCCGGAACGCTGGTTGACGTCGAAATAACTGGAGCCCTCGTTATTGCCGCGGTTGAAGTCGTCGATGATCGGGATTCCGGCCTCCTCCGCCGCCTTCTGGAAGGCGTCGAGTACCGCCCAGCGGACGCGGGCTTTTTCGATCCGCCATTCGCCGCCGGCGCCGTGCATCTCGTCGGCGCCCTTGTAGAAATCCTCCGATTTCCTGAAGATCGGCAGGACATCGTCCCAGCCCCAGCCGGTGCAACCCATCTGCCGCCAGAGGTCGTAGTCGCGCGCCTGGCCGCGCATGTAGATCATGCCGTTGATCGAGGAGCAGCCACCGAGGATTTTCCCGCGCGGGTAGGAAAGCGAACGGCCATTGAGGCCTTCTTCCTTCTCGGTGGTGAAGCACCAGTCGGTGCGCGGATTGTTGATGCAGTAGAGATAACCGACGGGAATATGCACCCAGTGGTAATTGTCGTTGCCGCCCGCTTCGATGATCAGGACGCGGTTATCCGGGTCTTTCGAGAGACGGTTGGCCAAGACGCAGCCGGCGCTGCCCGCACCGATGACAATGTAATCGTAATTTTCCATAACTTTGACCGTTCACCGCCGATGCTCGAAACCGAGCTTCCGGCCGAGCCGGGAGGCGTAGAATTCTCCTATGATGCCCCGCCGGAAGACGAGGACGCAGACCATGAAGACGACGCCGGTGATGATCGTCACCGGGAATTCCGACGTCGCCAGATAGTTCTGCAGCGTGACGACCAGGCCAGCGCCGAAGATCGGGCCGATCAGCGTGCCGATGCCGCCGAGCAGCGTCATGAGGATCACCTCGCCGGACATCTGCCAGGCGACGTCCGTCAGCGTCGCGAACTGGAAGACCAGCGCCTTCAATCCGCCGGCAAGTCCGGCCAGCGCCGCCGACATGACGAAGGCGCCGAGCTTGTAGCGCGCGACGGAATAGCCGAGCGAGGTAGCGCGCGCCTCGTTCTCGCGGATCGACTTCAGGATCATGCCGAAGGGCGAGTTGATGAAACGCCAGATGACCACCATGCCGATCAGGAACACGGCCAGCACGAAGTAATACATGTTGCTTGACTGGCTGAGGTCGATGAAGCCGAAGAGATGGCCACGCGGCACGGACTGGATGCCGTCCTCGCCCTGTGTGAACCCCGCCTGCAGGCAGAAGAAGAAAAACATCTGCGACAACGCCAGCGTGATCATCGCGAAATAGATGCCCTGCCGGCGGATCGCCACATAGCCCATGACGAGGCCGAGCAGTGCTGCGCCGACGACGCCGGTCAAGACGCCGAGTTCCGGCGGAAAGCCCCATTCCTTCACCGCATGGGCGGTGAAATAGGCGGCGCCCCCGAAGAAGGTCGCATGGCCGAAGGACAAGAGCCCCGTATAGCCGAGCAACAGGTTGAAGGCGCAGGCGAACAGCGCGAAGCATAAAAGCTTCATCAGGAAGATCGGATAGAAGAAGGCCGGCGCCACGATGAGAAAGGCGAGCCCCGCGATCAGGAAGGCCGCATAGGTCATCGAGGCCGTGGCCGACCGTTCGGGCTGCCGTTTGACGCTGCTTTGAGTAAGGTCGGTCATGTTACGCATCCCGTCCGAAGAGGCCGGCTGGCCTCAGGAGAAGCACGATCGCCATGATGACGAAGATGACGATATTCGAGGCCTCCGGATAGAACACCTTGGTCAAGCCCTCCGCAATGCCGAGCATGTAGCCGGTCAGGATGGCGCCCATGATCGAGCCCATGCCGCCGACCACGACCACCGCGAAGACGACGATGATGATGTTCGAGCCCATCAACGGCGAGACCTGGTAGATCGGTGCGGCAAGCACCCCGGCAAATGCGGCGAGCGCAGCGCCGAACCCGTAGGTGAGGGTCAGCAGCATCGGCACGTTGACGCCGAAGGCCTGCACCAGCACCGGGTTCTCGGTGGCGGCGCGCAGATACGAACCGAGCTTGGTCTTCTCGATCAGCAGCCATGTGCCGATGCAGGCGACGAGCGACACGACCACCACCCAGCCGCGATAGATGGGCAGGAACATGAAGCCGAGATTCGTGCCGCCGGCAAGTTGCGACGGCACCGAATAGGGCTGGCCGGCCGCACCATAGAGATAGCGGAACGTGCCCTCGATCGTCAGCGCCAGCCCGAAGGTGAAGAGCAGTCCGTAAAGCGGATCGAGCTTGTAGAGCCTGGACAGCATCGTCCGTTCGATCAGCGCCCCGAACAGGCCGACGATCAGCGGACCGAGGACCAGCGCGAACCAGTAGTTGATCCCGAAATACTGGAGCAAGAGCATCGCGACGAAGGCGCCGAGCATGTATTGCGCGCCGTGAGCGAAGTTGATGACGCGCAGGAGGCCGAAAATGACCGCAAGCCCGAGGCTGAGCAGCGCATAGAACGAACCGTTGATCAGGCCGATCAGGAGCTGCCCGAGAAAGGCCTGCAGCGGTATGCCGAAGATCATCGTCATGGCGCGTGGCTCCTGGGCAATGTCGCCGCGATTTGAGGAAGACAGCGCAGCGTGCCGATCTCCCCCCTTGTGGGGGAGATGCCCGGCAGGGCAGAGGGGGGTGACGCCTCAATCTCTACCGTCGCGTTCGCTGCACCACCCCCCTCTGTCATCTTCGATGACATCTCCCCCACAAGGGGGGAGATTGGGAGTATGCTGCACCGGCCGGACCCCATAGATGGCTGCGAGGGAGTCCTGGGAGTAGAATATCTAACGATCTTCGCCATCCCTACACCCCCAGAACCTTGTGCAGCATGTCCATGCGGCCGGGGAGTTCCTTGACCGGGAAATCCGCGACCATCTTACCATGCTCCATGAGATAGAAGCGATCGGCGACACGGCTCGCGAAGCGGAAATTCTGCTCCACCAGGAGCACCGTCATGCCGCGCTCCTTCAGTTTCTTCAGCACCTCGCCGATACGCTGGACGATGACGGGCGCCAGCCCCTCGGTCGGTTCGTCGAGGATCAGCAGCTTGACGCCGGTGCGCAGGATACGGGCGATTGCCAGCATCTGCTGCTCGCCGCCGGAGAGTTTTGTACCGGGACTGGAGCGGCGCTCCTGAAGATTCGGGAAAAGCGCGTAGATCTCGTCGAGCGTCATCCCGCCACCGGCGACGACCGGCGGCAGCATCAGGTTTTCCTCGACGGTCAGCGTCGAGAAGATGCCGCGCTCCTCCGGCACGAAGCCGAGGCCGGCATGCGCGATGCGGTGCAGCGGCACGGAAAGCATGTTCTTGCCGGCAAAGCGGATTTCGCCCTTCCGCTCGCGGATGATACCCATGATGGTCCTGAGCGTCGTCGTCTTGCCGACGCCGTTGCGGCCGAGGATGGTGATGGTCTCGCCCTCGCCCACCGTCATGTCGACGCCATGCAGCACATGGCTTTCGCCATACCAGGCATTGAGGTTGGAGACTTGCAGCAACGGCGTCATCTCAAGCCTCCTCCGAGCCCATGTAGGCCAACCGCACCCGCTCGTCCTGGCTGACGGTGGCGTAATCGCCTTCCGCGAGGATTTCGCCGCGCTGGAGCACCGTGACGTGGTGACAGATGTCGGCGACCACCGAAAGATTGTGCTCGACCATCAGCACCGCACGGGTCTTCGCCACCTCGCGGATGATGTTGGCGACCGTGCCGATATCCTCCTGCCCCATCCCGGCCATCGGCTCGTCGAGCAGCAGGACCTTCGGATCGAGCGCGAGCGTCGTGGCGATCTCCAGCACGCGCTTGCGGCCATAGGAAAGGTCGGCAGCGAGCGCATTGCGTTCGCGTTTGAGACCGACGGTCTCGATCAGCTCGTCGGCCCGCGCGTTCAGGCGGTTGAGCGAGGAGAGCGGCAGCCAGAACTGTGTGGAAAGGCCATTCGGCCGCTGCAATGCTACGCGCACGTTGTCGAGCACCGAAAGATGCGGAAAGACGGCGGAAATCTGGAAGGAACGCACAAGGCCCATGCGCGCCACCTTGTCCGGCGGCGTGCTGGTGATGTCTGTGCCGAGCAGCGTGATCGAACCCGCCGTCGGCTGCAGGAACTTGGTGAGCAGGTTGAAGACGGTCGTCTTGCCGGCCCCGTTCGGGCCGATCAGCGCGTGGACGCGGGCATGCTGGACGTCGAGATCAACCTGTTTCACCGCCGCGAAGGCGCCGAAGTGTTTCGTGAGGCCGCGGGCGGAAAGCACCACCCGCGGCTCTTCATGCGTTACTGTCGCGGCGAAAGCCATTACTTCACCAGCTCGCAGCCGCTCTTGGCAGGGTCCATATAGGCTTCCTTGCCGGGGATCGTGGCGAGCACGTTGAAATAGTCCCACGGCTCCTTGCTGTCGGCGGGCTTCTTCGCCTGCAGCAGATACATGTCGTGGATCATCCGGCCGTTCGCGGCAACCGTGCCGCCGCGCGCGAAGAAATCGTCGACCGGCATCTCATGCAGCGCCTTGGCGACGGCGTCCGTATCATCCGTGCCGGCTTTCTCGATGGCCTTCAGATACTGCGTCACCGCCGAATAGGTGCCGGCATGAACCATGTTCGGCATTTTCTTGGTGCGCTCGAAGAACTTCTTGCCGAACGCGCGGCTCTGATCGTCGAGGTTCCAGTAATAGCCTTCCGTCATCGTCAGCCCCTGCGCCGCTTCAAGGCCGAGACCATGCACTTCGGCAAGCGTGAAGAGGAGCGCGGCAAGGTTCTGGCCACCGGCGGTGATGCCGAACTCGGCCGCCTGCTTGATGGCGTTCGAAGTGTCGAGGCCGGCATTGGCAAGACCGATGACCTTGGCGCCCGAGGATTGCGCCTGCAAGAGGAAGGACGAGAAGTCGGTCGTCGCAAGCGGATGGCGGACCGCGCCGACGACCTTGCCGCCGTTCGCCTTGACGAAGTCGCTGGTCTGCTGTTCCAGCGAGTAACCGAAGGCATAGTCGGCGGTCAGGAAGAACCACGTGTCGCCACCCTGCTTGACGAGCGCGCCGCCGGTGCCGACCGCAAGCGCATGGGTGTCATAGGCCCAGTGGAAGCCGTAGGGAGAGCATTGCTTGCCGGTGAGGTCGGTGGTCGCCGCACCGGTGACGATGTCGATCTTCTTCTTTTCCTTGCCGATCGCCTGCACCGCCAGCGCAACGGAAGAGGTCGTCAGTTCCATGATCGCATCGACCTGCTCGGTATCATACCACTGGCGGGCGATATTGGAGGCGATATCGGGCTTGTTCTGGTGGTCGGCATCGACGATCTCAATCGGAGCGCCGAGCACCTTGCCGCCGAAATCCTCCACCGCCATCTTCGCGGCCTCCACCGAGGACTTGCCACCGAAATCCGCATAGACGCCCGACTGGTCGTTCAGGATGCCGATCTTGACCTTGCCGTCGGATGCGCTTTGCGCAAACGCGATACTGCTTGCAAGACCCGTGCTTGCAAAAAGGACAGCCAGAGATGTCAGAAGTGTCTTGCGCATGATTTCTCCTCCCAGAGAGTGTGCCCAGAGAAAGTACCCGGAGATTTTCCCAAAGTGTCTGTTCAAAATTGGTGAGCTGCTCTCCTCCAAGCAGCCGTTCCAACCCCATGGTTCTCGAAAACCGCTGTTGACGCAAGCAGGGACCTGCAATTAATTGCAAACAGTATCTGTGCATTTTTGAACAGATTAAGGATTCGACTTGTCTGCCAATGCGAACTTTACTTGGGATGACCTGCAATATTTTCTCGCCGTGGCGCGCACGGGGCAACTTTCGACCGCCGCCCGACAGCTGCGCACCAGCCATGCGACGGTTTCACGCAGGATCGACCGGCTGGAATTTTCCCTCAAGGTGAAGCTCTTCGAGCGCAATCCGCGCGGCTACGTGCTGACCGGCATGGGCCAGCGCTTCATCGAGGCGGCGGAGCGGATCGAGGCGGAAGCGGACCGGCTGCAGGCCGACATCACCTCCGGCACGACCGCGCAGCGCGGCGTCGTCAGGCTCAGCACGCCGGAAGGGTTCGCGAATTTCTTCTTCGCCGACAAGATCCGCAATTTCTGCGACGGCCACCCGAACATCACCCTGGAACTGGTGACGATCCAGCAGATCATGTCGCTGTCGCGCAAGGAGGCGGATATCGCCGTCTCCCTCGATCCGCCGAAGGACGGACCGTATCTGACGGAAAAGCTCACCGATTACAGCCTCAACGTCTACGGATCGAAGGCCTATCTTTCCGGGGCGGCTCCGATCCGCAACCGACAGGATCTCTTGAGCCATCCCTTCATCGGCTATATCGAGGACATGATCTTCGTGCCGGGGCTCGACTATCTGGGTGAGGTCCACCCCGGCATCAAGGCGCGCTTCCAGAGCTCCAGCATCTTCGCGCAGCTCACCGCGACGCTGAATGCGCTCGGCCTCTGCGTATTGCCGCATTTCATCGCCCGCTCCTATCCGGACCTGCAGATCGTATTGCCGGACGAGGTGGAGATCAGGCGGAACTACTGGCTGGTCTGCCATCGCGACCTGAGTCATGTGCCGCGGGTGAGAATGGTGACGGACTATATCTTTCAGTCGGTTCGCGCCAATCAGGACGCCTTCCTCAGGAGCTACCAGGCTCCCGAGGAAGGCGCGCGACGTTATTCGGCCGCCATGGGCAGGGGCGTTTCACGGCTTTCGAACAAGTCGCCCTGATTGGCCGGCTGGCGGTCGCCCTTGTCGTCTTCGTCCTTCTTCTCGCGGCCGAAGAAGAGCGCATAGCCAGCCGGCAGAACGAGGATGGTCAGCACCGTGGCAACCAGGATGCCGCCCATCATCGCATAGGCGAGCGGCCCCCAGAAGACGCCGCGGGAGATGGGGATCAGCGCCAGCACCGCCGTCATCGCGGTCAGCATGATCGGCCGGAAGCGCCGGACTGCCGCACCGACGATCGCTTCCGAGCGTGCCATGCCGGCAGCGATATCCTGGTCGATCTGGTCGATGAGGATGATCGAGTTGCGGATGATGATGCCAAGCAGCGCGATGACCCCGAGGATAGCCACGAAGCCAAAGGGTGCGCCGGTGACGAGCAGCGCCATGGCTGCACCGATGATACCCAGCGGACCGGTCGCCAGCACCAGCATGGCCTTGCCGAAATGCTGGAGCTGCACCATCAGGAGCACCAGGATCACCAGCAGCATGATCGGCGCCTTGGCAGCGATCGACGCTTGGCTTTCGGCCGAATCCTCGGCGCCGCCCTGTATCTCGATCTTGTAGCCGGCGGGCAGGCTGGCGCGCAGATCGGCGATCGAGTTGTAGAAGTTGAGCGCCATCTGGGTCGGCTCGACGCCGTCCGGCAATGTCGCCTTGACGGTGATTGTCGGCAGGCGGTCGCGGCGCCACTCGATGCCCTGTTCGAGCACCGGCTCGACCTTGGCGATCTGCGAGACGGGCACGAAACCGCCGAAGTCCGTCGGGACATAGACCGACTGCACGGCAGACAGCAGGCTGCGCGTCGCATCCGGCTCGCGGACGACGATCGAAACCGTCTCCTCGCCGTCGCGGAAATCATCGATCGGCGCACCCGAGACCGCCGTCTGCAGCATCTGGCGGACACGTTGCGAGGAAACACCGAGCGCCCGGGCGCGATCCTGGTCGATGACCAGCTTCATGGCCGGCACCGGTTCCATCCAGTCGTCATGGATCGAGCCGAACAGCGGCTGCTGGTGATAGCGTTCCTTGACCTGGTCGGCGATGCGGCGGACCTCGGCCTTGTCCGGCCCTATGACGCGCATCTGCACCGGCCAGCCGGTCGGCGGGCCGAGGAAGAGACGGTCAACCTTGCCGCGCACGGTCGGGAAATCCTCCGCCAGGATCTGGCGCAGCTTGACGATCAGCCGCTCTCTTGCGTCCTCATCCTTCGACATGATGAGGAGCTGCGCATAGTTCGGATTGCGGAGCTGCTGGTCGAGCGGCAGGAAGAAGCGCGGCACGCCTTCGCCGATATAGGTGGCGACGAAAGTCTTGTCCTGATCGGGCAGGATCTTGGTTTCAAGCGCCTTCGCCTGCCGTTCCACTTCCTCGATCGCGGTCCCTTCCGGCAGCCACATGTCGACCAGGATTTCCGGCCGCGAGGACTGCGGGAAGAAGCTCTGCGGGATGAACTGGAAGGACCAGAGGCTGCCGAAGAAGGCGGCGAGCGTCAGGGTGAGCACGATGATCCGGTGGCGCACCGCCCAACCGACCGTGCTGCGCAGGCGGTGATAGAAGCGGGTGTCGTAGGCGTCGTGATGGGTGCCGGCATGCGCCCGCTGCTTGAGGATCATGTAGCCGAGCCAGGGAGTGAAATAGACCGCTACGAACCAGGAGGTGACGAGCGCGATGCCCACCACGTAGAAAAGCGTGCGGACATATTCGCCGGCGGTGGATTCGGCAAAGCCGACCGGGATGAAGCCGGCGGTCGTGATCAGCGTGCCGGTCAGCATCGGGAAGGCGGTGGACGAATAGGCGAAGCTCGCCGCATCAATGCGGTGCAACCCCTCCTCCAGCTTGCGCTCCATCATCTCGACGACGATCATCGCGTCGTCGACGAGCAGCCCGAGCGCGATGATCAGCGCGCCGAGCGAGATGCGCTGCAGCTCGATGCCCATGTAATACATGATGGCGAGCGTCGCCGCGAGCACGAGGGGGATTGCGATCGCGATCACGATGCCCGAGCGCCAGCCGATCGAAATCAGCGAGACGATCAGGACGATCACGAGGGCTTCCATCAGCGCCTTGGTGAATTCGCCGACGGCTTCGGTCACGACCTCCGGCTGGTTGGAAATCTGGTGCACCGAAACGCCGACCGGCAGCGTCTCTTCGAAGCGGTGATAGGTTGCCTCGATATCGTGACCGACATCGGTGACCTTGAACCCGTTCGCCATGACGACGCCAAGCTGCACGCTGTCCTGGCCGTCGAAGCGGAACTTGCGCTGGTAGGGGTCCTCGAGACCTTCCTTCACCGTCGCTATGTCGCCGAGCCGGATCACCTGGCTGCCGGCGCGCAGGCGCAGTTCCCGGATATCTTCGGGCGTCGTGACATCGCCTTCGACGGAAATGCGAACCGAGCGCTCGGCGGTCTCCACGCTGCCGGCCGGATCGACATTGTTCTGGCCGGCAAGCGCATTCTGGATGTCGACGACGGTCAGGCCGCGTTCGGCCAGCGCCTTTGAGGAAACGTCGATGAAGATCTTCTGCGGCTGGTCGCCGAGGATAACTGCCTTTTCGACACCCGGCGTGGCAAGCAGCATGTCGCGCGCCTGGATGGCGAACTGCTTCAGCTCCGGATAGCTGTATCCCTCGCCGACGATCGCGTGCATCGTGATGAACGTGTCGCCGAATTCGTCGTTGAAATAAGGACCGAGCAGGCCGGAGGGCAGATCCTGTTTGATGTCGCCGATCTTCTTGCGCACCTGATAAAAGGCGTCGGCCACTTCCTCGGAATTCGTATCGCCCTTGACCTGCACGGTCGTGATCGCAAAACCGGCGCGGGTATAGGACTTCACCCAGTCGAGATGCGGCGTTTCCTGAAGCTTGCGCTCGATCTTGTTGACGACCTGGTTCTGCATGTCGTCGATCGAGGCGCCGGGCCAAACGGACTGCACGACCATGACGCGGAAGGTGAAATCCGGATCCTCCTTCTGGCCCATGTTCATGACGCCGAGCACGCCCATGGCGATGATCAGACCGAAGAGGAAGCGGGCAATGCTCGGATGGCCGATCGCCCAGCGGGACAGGTTGAACCTAGCCTTTTCCGGAGGATTGTCCTGATGGGAGGAGTTCATGGTCGTGGTCCTTTAGGGCCGGGTTCTTGAAATCAGGGCATAACCGAAGCGGTGCTGATGCTGCTGGCGCTGCCGAAGCGGGAGGCAACTGCTTCCGGCAGCTTCACCTTCATGTCTTCACGCATGAATTGCGTGCCCGCCGAGACGACGAGGTCACCTTTCGAAAGTCCTTCGGAAATGCGCACGCCGTCATCGGAAAAATCGGCAACGGTCACCGGGCGCGAACCCACCATCCCTTTTTCACGATCGACGATCCAGACGACCGACTGGCCGTCCTTCTTGGCAAGAGCCGCAAGCGGAATGGACCAGGTCGGCGCGGCGTTGTCCTCGATCGCCTCGATCGTCGCGGTCATGCCGAGCAGGACGCGCGGGTCCTCCGGTAGGCTGACGCGGATCGCAAAGGTCCGCGATTGGGGATCGGCGCTGCCTGCGATTTCCCGAACCTTGCCATCAAGCACAAGGTCGGTTGCCGACCAGAAGCGCGCCTTGACCGTCTTGCCGGGGCTGAACTTGGCGACGTCCATTTCCGGAACGGCGATCTGCACTTCCTTACCGCCATCGACGGCGACGGAAATGACCGCCGTTCCGACGCCCACGACCTGGCCGATATCGGCGCTGACGGCGGTGACGATACCGTTCTGATCCGACTTGAGTTCGGCATAGGCAACCTGGTTGCGCGCCTCCTGCAAAGCCGAAACCGCCGACTGGCGGGAGGAGACGGCCTGGTCATAGGCAAGCGCCGCCTGCTCCATGTCCGATTGGGAGGCAACGTTCTTGGAATAGAGAGAATCGGCACGGCGCTTGGCGAGCTCGGTGATCTCCGCCTGTTTCTGCGCGGCGGCGAGATCGGCCTCGGCGCGGCGGACGGCGAGCTGGTAATCGGTCGCATCAAGCCGGGCAAGCACGTCGCCCGGCTTGACCCGCTGACCGATATCCACCAGCCGCTCGGTGATCTTGCCGGCGACACGGAAGCCGAGATTCATCTCCGTGCGCGCCTTGACGGAGCCGGAATACTCGACCTTCCGGCCCTGATCGGCGGCAGAGACCTCGATCACCTTGACAGGCCGAACCACCTCTGGCGCTTCGGCCTTCTTCTCTTCCGAGCAGGCCGCAAGCGCGCCGAGCGCAGTCGCAACAATGAGGCCTTTGACGAGAAACGAGACATCACGTCTGGTCTTCACAAAAAACATGGCGCCGCACTCCTGATGGCGGGATTTCTATAAGGAGAGTTATTTCAAGGCACGCAGGCCGAATTCGACGAGATCTTCCGGCTGCCCGATCTGCCTTTCGAGCAGGCAATCGGCGATCAGCATCGGATGGCACAGCTTCACCATGCACGACATGAAATTCTCGGCCGCCAGCAGCGGGTTCTGTTCTCGGAATTCACCGGCATCGATGCCTTCCCGGATCAGGTCGGCGATCAGCAAGCGGAGGCGGTCCAGATGCTGCTGGATCACCGGCCATTGCTGCTCGATGGCGATCACCACCATCTCGTGCACCTTCTTCTCGTCGAGCATGGTCTCGAGGGTCAGCCGATGCTGTTGCAGGACGTGATCGTGCAGGCGCTCCGTCGCGCTCACCGGCCGCTTCGCATTGGCCAAAGCCATCTGATAGCTGCCGTCGAGCATGCGGTTCGCCAGCGCCTGGTGAATATCCGCCTTTGACGAGAAGAAGCGGTAGATATTGGCGGGCGACATCCCGAGATCGCGGGCGATATCGGCGACATTGGTCTTGGTATAGCCGTAGTGCTTGAAGAGGCGTTCCGCCGCATCGAGGATGCGGCTGACGTTCTCCTGCCTCGTCGCCTCTATGGTATTTTCACTGGCTTCCATGGATTGACGGCTTTCACTTAACGACTGACGATTTTCATTTTTCGTCATTCGTAAAGCGAAAACTGTCATCTGTCAACCTTTACGGAGCGGCTACGCTTTGTGACAAAAATCATCTCTGGCGGGAACCAAAAGTTACAAATGACGTTTGAGCGTGTTGAACCGCGTTCGGCGGGCCGGGGAAATTGGATGAGCATGCCGCAAAGCTACGACGTTTCGCTACTTGATGAGGAGCGCTATCGGCTTCTTGTTGATGCGATCACCGATTATGCCATCTATATGCTCGCCCCTGACGGCAGGGTGGCGAGCTGGAATCCGGGGGCGCAACGCTTCAAGGGCTACGAGGCGTGGGAAATCCTCGGAGAGCATTTTTCCTGCTTCTACACGAATGAAGATCGCCTCGCCCGGGTGCCCGAAAACGCCTTGCGGACGGCGGCGACGGAAGGACGTTTCGAAAGCGAAGCCTGGCATGTTCGCAAGGATGGCACTCGCTTCTGGGCGCATGCCATCATCGATCCGATCTGGGGCCGGTCCGGTGAGATCCTGGGCTTCGCCAAGGTCACCCGCGATCTGACGGAGCGGAAGCAGGCGGAAGTCGACCTCAGGCAGAGCGAGCAGAAGTTCCAGCTCCTCGTGCAGGGCGTCACAGACTACGCGCTCTACATGCTCGATCCGGAAGGTTATGTCAGCAACTGGAATATCGGAGCCGAGCGCATCAAGGGATATACGGCCGATGAGATCGTCGGAAAGCATTTCTCACAATTTTATACGGAAGAGGACCGCGAGCGCGGCGAGCCGGCAAAAAGCCTGGAAACCGCCAGGAGAGAAGGACGCGTCGAGAAGGAGGGGCTGCGGCAACGCAAGGACGGCAGCCGTTTCTGGGCACATGTGATCATCGATGCCATCCGCAACGAGCATGGCGAGCTCCTGGGCTTTGCCAAGATCACCCGCGACATTACCGAAAAGGTTGAGGTGCAGAAAGCACTCACCCAGGCACGTGAGGAGCTTTTCCAGGCACAGAAGATGGAGGCCATCGGCCAGCTGACCGGTGGAGTCGCGCACGATTTCAACAATCTTCTGATGGCTGTCCTCGGCAGCCTGGAAATCCTGAAAAAACGCCTGCCGAACGATCCGGCACTGATGCCGTTGATCGACAATGCCATCCAGGGCGCCGAGCGTGGTGCCGCGCTGACCCAACGCATGCTCGCCTTCTCGCGTCGGCAGGAACTCAACATGGAAGCCGTCGACGCACAGGCCCTGATGAACGGCATGATGGATTTCGTACAACGCTCCCTCGGTGCCGATACCCGGATCGAGACCCGCTTCCCGCCCCATCTTCCCCCGGTCATGACCGATCCCGTACAACTCGAAACCGCACTTCTCAACCTTGTCGTCAATGCCCGCGACGCGATGGTGAACGGCGGTCTGATCACCATCGATGCCGAGGAACATGTGGTAGACGGAGGGTCGGAAAAGCTGAAGCCCGGCCGTTACGTCCGGCTTTCGGTCGCCGACACCGGCGAAGGGATGGATGAGGAAACGTTGGCCCGGGCGACGACGCCTTTTTTCACCACCAAGGGCGTCGGCAAGGGAACAGGACTTGGCCTTCCGATGGTCCAGGGCCTGTCCGAGCAATCGGGTGGCAAGCTCGTGATCCAAAGCGAGAAGGGCAAGGGCACCACGGTTTCGCTCTTCCTGCCCGTCGCAGACGCAAATGACGCCCGGCAATTTTCGGAGACATCCATGCCCTCACCCGCCGAGGCCCCCAAGGGAGCCTTCACGATCCTCGCCGTCGATGACGACGCCCTGGTCCTCATGAACACGACGCTGATGCTGGAGGATCTGGGGCATGTGGTGATCGAAGCCTATAGCGGTGCAGAGGCGCTGGACACGCTGCGCAAAGGGGAGCGTCAGTTCGATCTCGTCATCACCGACCATTCCATGCCGCGCATGACCGGCTCGGAACTGGCGGCCGCCATCCGCGAAAAATGGCCGGGGCTGCCGGTCGTGCTCGCAACCGGCTATGCGGAATTGCCCACCGGTGGCGACAACCGTCTGCCGCGGCTGCCGAAGCCTTTCTCGCAAAATCAGCTTCAGGACGTCATCGCTTCGGTCCTCGGCGCCTCCTGAAACCAATTTGCCGGAACAAACGTTGTTTTCCCATCGGAAACGGGAGAACGACAGATGGTCTTCAAACACCAGCATTTTCATGAGACGACCGCCGAAGTGGAGGCGGAGTTTCCGCCGCGTGCGGTGCTTGAAAGCGCGGTCGCCGATGCACTGGCTTCGGCCGGTGGCGTCGACGCAAGCGACGTGACCGTGACGGCGCAAGGCGGCGAGGTGACGCTCGGGGGCGTGGTCCAGGTTCCGGAGGAAATCAGCCGGGCCGAAGAGGTGGCCCGCGGCGTACCCGGCGTCACGACGGTTCGCAACGAGATTCGCTCTATTGCTCCCTCCTTCTTCAATGACGCGCCAAGGCCGCTGTAACCTGCTTGCCCACGCATCGAGGAGAAGGATCGGACCGAAGGTCGGGGTGGAGCGATCGTCGCACCCCACCCATCGCCTCGTGGCGGCGCGCCCCTCAGAGGGAACCGAACAACGATCAGCGCGGCAGCGCGTAGGCGATCACGTAATCGCCGGGCTTGGTGCCGACCGAACCGTGGCCGCCGGCGACCATCACCACCAATTGCCGGCCGTCGTCGACTGCGTAGGTCATCGGCGTGGCCTGGCCACCGGCCGGAAGCCGTGCCTTCCACAGTTCCCGGCCATCGGTGAGGTTATAGGCACGCAGATAATTGTCGACGGCTGCACCGAGAAAGGCGACGCCGCCCTTGGTGATCATCGGCCCGCCGATGCCGGGCACGCCGACCTTGAAGGGCAGCGGCAGCGGCGTCATGTCGTAGACCGTGCCGTTGCGGTGCATGTAGGCGATCTTGCCCGTGCGCAGATCGGCGCCTGCCACGTAACCCCAGGGCGGCGCCTGGCAGGGAATCTGCAAAGGCCCCAGGAACGGCCCCATATAGACGCCGTAGGGCGCGCCCTCGTTGCGGTTAAGCCCCTGCTCGCTGCCCTTCTCGTCCTGTCCCTTCGGCGGGATTTCCGCGCGCGGCACGAGCCGCGAGGTGAAGGCGAGATAGGTCGGCATGCCGAACATCACCTGCCGTTCCGGATCGACCGCGACGCTGCCCCAGTTGAACGTGCCGAAATTGCCGGGATAGACGATCGTGCCTTTGAGCGAGGGCGGCGTATAGCGGCCCTCGTAGTTGTACTGGTGATACCAGATACGGCACACCATCTGGTCGAACATGGTGATGCCCCACATATCCTTTTCTCGCAGCGGCTGCGGCTTGAAGGTCAGTGCGGAGGTCGGCTGCGTTGGCGCGGTGTGATCCTCGGGGATGGCACCGCCCGGTGCCGGCTCCTCGGTGACCGGAATGATCGGCTCCCCCGTACGCCGGTCGAGAACATAGATGTCACCCTGTTTGGTCGGCCCGACCAGCGCCGGCACGACCGTATTGTCCGGCATGGTGAGATTGAGGAGCACCGGCTGGGCGGGAACGTCCATGTCCCAGAGATCGTGATGCACCGTCTGGCGCACCCAGCGATCTACGCCGGTATTCAGGTCGAGGGCCACGATCGAGGAGGAGTATTTCTCGACGTTTTCGCTGCGCCCCATGCCGAGCTGGTCGGGCACTTGGTTGCCGAGTGGGATATAGACGAGGCCGAGTTCCTCATCGACGCTGAAGACGGACCAGCTGTTCGGTGAATTGGTCGTGTAGGTTTGCCCCGGCTGGAGCGGCTGGGTCTGGGTGGGGTTGCCGGAATCCCAGTTCCAGATGAGCTGTCCCGTATTCACGTCATAGGCGCGGATGACGCCGGACTGTTCCTGTGTGGAATAGTTGTCGTTGACCGCACCGCCGATGATGATCTTGTTGCCTGCGATCGCCGGCGGCGAGGTCGAGTAATAATAGCCGGCGGGATTGTACTGCATCCCGGTTTCGAGATGCAGCGTGCCGTTGTCTGCGAAGGACCCGCAGACCTCACCGTTTGCCGCATCGAGCGCAATCAGCCGCGCATCCGAGGTGGGCAGGTAAACCCGTTCGGCGCAGGGTGAACCGGGAGCCGCCGCCTGGTCTCGATAATAGCTGACGCCGCGGCAGGTCTGGTGCTGGCGGTCCGGGTTCATGCCGGAATTCGGATCGTATTTCCATTTCTCCTGACCGGTCGCCGCATCGAGCGCAATCGCCAGATTGTGCGGCGTGCAGAGGTAAAGCGTATTGGCAACCTTCAGCGGCGTCACCTGATAGGTCGTTTCGCCCACATCGTCCGGCCGCTTCACGTCGCCCGTCTGGTAGCGCCAGACCTCCTGGAGATTGGCGACGTTCTCGACATTGATCTGGTCGAGCGGCGAATAACGCTGGCCGTAGGGGGTGCGGCCGTACTGGTGCCATTCGCCGGGCGGCACGTCGCCCCCCATTGCGGGGGCTGCGGCGACGGACTGCTCCGGCAGCTCGCCACTCTGGTCCAGCGGATCGATGAACATCGAGAAGATCGCCACCGCGATGGCGATGACGACCGCAAGCGCCAGCGGCGTACTGCTTGCGCCGTAACGCATGCCCGTCGGGCTTGAAAAACCGAGCGGCCTGCGGATCCAGGGCGTCAGCAGCCAGATACCCAGCAGAATGATGACGCCACCGCGCGGACCGAGTTGCCACCAGTCGAACCCGACCTCCCAGACCGCCCAGACGAGCGAGGCGAGTATGAGGACGGCATAGACCCTGAGGGCAATAGCAAGCCTGAGAAACAGAAGAATGGCGGTCAATATGAAACCGAGACCGCAAATCAGATAATAGGCGCTTCCGTCGAGCAGCACCAACTGCCCACCCCCGACGGCCAGCGCGATCCCGATCAGCGTGAAGAGGATCGCGGTAATCTTAACGGCCATAGTGAAATCCCTGTCCCTGAAAACAATAAGGCGAGGTGCGCGGGAACCCTGCGGCGCCTTCGCGCTTTCAACACGGGTTTTGCCCAAAAGTTCCAATGGATATTGGACAACCTTTTCCGACAACTTCCGGAACCGCCGGACATCGAACTGGTTTGGCGCCCATGAAGGGAGTTCCGCCATGTTGACGTCCCGCAAGGGCCCCGCCTTCGAGACGACCGGTGCAGAAGGCTCAAGCATTTCCAGGGTCAGGGAAGAGGCGGAAAGCTGCACCCGTTGCGATCTCTACAAGAGTGCCACTCATCTCGTCTTCGGAAACGGGCCGGCAAGAGCGAAGGTTCTTTTCGTCGGCGAACAGCCGGGCGACAGGGAAGATCAGGCCGGACAACCTTTCGTCGGCCCCGCCGGCAAGCTGCTCGACCGTTGCCTCGATGAAGCCGGCATCGATCGCGACCTGTGTTACGTCACCAATGCAGTGAAACATTTCAAATTCACACTGCGTGGCAAGCGGCGCATCCATTCAAAACCGAATACCGGAGAGGTGCAGGCCTGCGCCTGGTGGCTGGCGGCGGAATTGCGCCTCATCAAGCCGGCACTGGTAGTGGCGCTTGGCGCGACTGCGCTCTATTCTCTGCTGGGCAGGCAGGCGAAAGTCATGCGTGACCGCGGCCAGATCCTGAATTCGCCGAACGGTGTGCCTATGCTTGTGACGATTCACCCCTCGGCCTTGCTGCGGAGCCGGGATCGGGCGGATGCGGAGTTCAACCGTGCCCGCTTCGTCGAGGACTTGAGGAAAATTGCCGATTTTCTGGAGTGATCATGGCTTACGAACTTTATTACTGGGACGGCCTCCAGGGGCGCGGCGAATTCGTGCGGCTGGCTTTGGAAGAGGCCGGTGCCAAATATGTGGATGTCGCCCGATCGAGCCACGGCATGTCGGCGATGATGGCCTACCTGCATGGCAAGCAAGGGTATCTGGCGATGCCTTTTGCACCTCCCTTCCTGAAGGACGGCGATATCGTCGTCTCGCATGTGGCAAATATCCTCCATTATCTCGGGCCGAAGCTGAACCTCGTGCCCAAGGAGGAGAAAAGCCGCATCTTCATCCATGGCCTTCAGCTTACCCTGACGGATTTTGTCGCGGAAGCGCATGACACGCACCATCCGATCAGCACCACAGACTATTACGAGGATCAGAAGGAAGAGGCGAAGGCCCGCACACAGGCCTTCCTGAGGCATCGGGTGCCGAAATTTCTGGGCTATTTCAACCACGTCATCCAGGTGAACCCGGCGAAGAACGGTTACGCCGTCGGTGACGCCCTGAGCTATGCCGATCTATCGCTCTTCCAGATCGCCGAAGGGCTCGCCTACGCCTTTCCCCGTGCCATGCGGAACTTCGACAGTGACTATCCGGATGTCGCGAAGCTGCGCGACCTCGTCCGCAGGCGTCCCAATATCGAAGCTTATGTCAATTCGAAGCGCCGGCTCGCATTCAACGACTCGGGCATATTCCGGCACTATCCGGAATTGGACCAGGACCCGGCCTGATGGCTTAGGTCGTCTCTTCGCCCAATTCCTGCAGGATCTGATGGCGGGCCCGGTTGAGCCGGCTTTTGACCGTACCGACGGCGCAATCGCAGATTTCGGCCGCTGTCTCGTAGCTTTCGCCGAGAATCGCCACCAGCGTCAGCACCTCGCGATAATGCGGCGGCAGTTTCTGGAGCGCGCGCTGCACCTCCCTCGCCCGCGCGGCCATTTCCTGCGATGCGGCTACGGCCGTATCGCCCGAAACGTTCTCCTCGATTCCCGGCGCCTCGCGTCCCAGCACCTTGGCGCGCGTGTAGAACGTGTTGCGCATGATCGTGAAGAGCCAGCTCTTCAGCTTGGTGCCCGGCTCGAACTTGTCGAGATTGGCGAGCGCCTTCATCAGCGTTTCCTGCACCAGATCGTCTGCATCGGTGGGATTGCGGCAGAAGGTACGGGCAAATGCGCGGAGAGCCGGAATGAGCCTCACTATGTCTGCACGTGCAAGATCACCATTCAACTGTGATTCAGACACCGTTGCCTACCTCTCCGAAGTCTCGATGGGCGGGGATTTTGGTGGCAAACGCGCGCCTTGCGCATTTGGTTCCCCCAAGATGAACGGCCTGTTCATACTGATGACGGAACAAAGCGGCCGGCAGGCCGGTTGATAGGTTTTTCACGGAGTTATGATCGTGGCACCGCGTGCGAACTGGAAAGGTTATCTCAAAATCGGGGAGCTGAGCTGCCAGGTAGGGCTTTATACGGCCGCTTCCACATCCGACCGCGTCAGTTTCCATATTATCAACCGGGAGACCGGCAACCGTGTCCACCGCCAGATGATCGATGCCGACACCGACAAGCCAGTGGAAAGCGACGACATCGTCAAGGGCTACGAGATTTCAAGCGGCGAATACGTCTTCCTCGAACCGGACGAAGTGAAGGCGGCGGTACCCGAAAGCGACAAGACGCTCGAACTCGAAACCTTCATCCCCTGCGATGGGGTGGACACAATCTATCTCGACCGCCCCTATTATCTGATGCCGGTGGACAGGCCGTCTGCCGAGGTCTTTGCACTGATCCGCAAGGCGCTGGAAGAAAAGAGCGTCGCAGCACTGGCCCGCACGGTTCTCTTCCGGCGCCTGCGGACGCTGCTCATCCGTCCGAGCGACATCGGCATGATCGCCAGCACGCTCAACTATGAATACGAGGTGCGATCCGCCAAGGAAATCTTCTCCGATATCAAGGACTTCAAGATCGAGGGTGAAATGCTGGACCTTGCCGGGCACATCATCGACACCAAGCGCGGAAAATTCGACCCGACCGAATTCGACGACCGTTACGAGGCGGCCCTCGCCGAACTCGTCAGAGCGAAGATCGAAGGCCGCAAGCTGAAGAAGAAGCCCAAGCCGGAGGTCAAAAAAGTGTCGAACCTGCTTGACGCGCTCCGCCAGAGCGCCGGCGCTCCCGCCACGCGGAAGAAGACGACCGCCAAGAAGACCGCCTCTCGGGCAACCTCGCGTAAGACGACCACCCAGCAGAGAAAGGCCGGCTGATCATGGCGCTTGAAACCTACCACCAGAAGCGCAACTTCAAGGTTTCTCCCGAACCACGAGGAAGAGTATCTCGCACCCGCAAGACAAAGGCGACCGGCAACAGTTTCGTGATCCAGAAGCACGACGCGACCAGGCTGCATTACGATTTCCGGCTGGAAATGGATGGCGTGCTGAAAAGCTGGGCCGTGACCCGCGGTCCGAGCCTCGTGCCCGGCGAAAAGCGCCTTGCGGTCCATGTGGAAGACCACCCGCTCGATTATGGCGGCTTCGAGGGCATGATCCCGGAAGCCAATTACGGCGCCGGCGCGGTGCTGCTCTGGGATCGCGGCACATGGGAGCCGATCGGCGATCCGCACAAGGCCTACCGGAAAGGCCACATGGAATTCGAATTGAAAGGCGAGAAGCTGGAAGGCCGCTGGCACCTCGTCCGCATGGGGCAGAGGGAAGGTGAAAAACGCGAGAACTGGCTGCTGATCAAAGGCGAAGACGAATTCGCCCGCGACGAAGGCGACCCTGACATTCTCGAAGAAATGCCGCTTTCCGTGAAAACCGGCAAGACGATCGAGGAGGTCTGGGGCAGGAAGCGGCCGGCAAAAAAGGCGCGCTCGAAAACGAAGCTCCCGACCGATCCAGACCCGCAAGGCACGGACATCGCGGTTTCGAAGATCCGGGGGGCGAAGAAGGCCAAGCTGCCGGATTTCATCGAACCGCAGCTTGCGACGCTGGTCAAAAGCGCCCCTTCCGGAAAACGCTGGGTCCACGAGATCAAGATCGACGGCTATCGGCTTCAGGCACATATCGAAAACGGCAAGGTGACGCTGCTCACCCGAACCGGCCTCGACTGGACCCACAAGTTCGGCAAGCAGATCGTTGCGGCATTCGCGAAGCTTCCGGTCTCCGAGGCCATCATCGACGGCGAGGTCGCGGTCGAAGCAGGCTCCGGCGCGACGGATTTCTCGCTGCTCCAGCAGGCTCTCAGCGAGGGCCACACCGATCACTTCACCTTCTATGCCTTCGACCTTCTTCATCTCGATGGTTATGACCTGACCGGCGCAACCCTGCTCAGGCGCAAGGAAGCGCTTGAAACACTTTTCGCCGACAGCGGCTCGGTGCTGCGCTACAGCGAGCATTTCAGCGACGAGGGCGCGCTGGTGCTGAAACATGCCTGCCGGCTGAGCCTGGAGGGCATCATTTCGAAAATCGCCGATGCCCCTTACCGCCCCGGTCGCGGGCGCGATTGGGTCAAATCGAAATGCTCGGCAAGGCAGGAATTCGTGGTTGCGGGTTACGTTCCTTCCTCCGTCAACCGCAAGGCGATCGGTTCGCTGGTCATGGGTTATTATGAGAAGGGAAAGCTTCGTCATGCCGGCCGCGTCGGCACGGGCTATTCGAATACCGTGGCACAATCGCTCTTCAAGCGGCTCAACGGCATTCGAAGCGACAAGAGCCAATTTGACGAAAAGCTCGCGGCAGTGGAAAAAAAGGATGCCGTCTTCGTCAGACCGGAACTGGTGGCGGAAGTCGAGTTTCGCGGCTGGACGGCGGATGCCCATATCCGCCACGCCTCTTTCAGAGGTCTGAGGGAAGACAAGGATCCGAAGGATATCGTCCGGGAGGGCGGGCCTGTGAATGCTGCGGAAGAACCGAAACCGCCCAAGCGGACGGTCAATCTCACCCATCCGGATCGGGTGTACTGGCCGGATGCCGGGGTGACCAAGGCCGGACTTGCGGACTATTATACCGAGGTCTGGCGGCTGATGGCGCCTTTCGTCGTCAACCGGCCGCTGGCGCTCGTTCGCGGGCCGGACGGAATTACCAAACCGCTGTTTTTCCAGAAGCACGCCTGGAAAGGCATGACGAAAAATGTGGTTCTGGTGAAGGATCCCGCCGACCCGAGCGAGGAATATATCTCCATCCGCGACCTCGACGGGCTGCTCGGGCTCGTGCAGGGCGGGACACTGGAAGTCCATCCCTGGGGGGCATCGCTCAACGATTGGGAAAAGCCGGATATGGTCAATATCGACCTCGATCCCGGTGAAGGCGTTTCGTGGACGGAGATCATCGCCGCGGCCCACGAGGTGAAACGGCGCTTTGAGGACATGGGCCTCGCGCCCTTCGTCAAAACGTCCGGTGGCAAGGGGCTGCACGTCGTCGCCCCCGTGAAGCCCGAGGCGGAATGGCCTGAGGTAAAGGCTGCGATGAAGGCGCTCGCCGACGGCATGGCCGGTGACGACCCGGACAAATACGTCTCGACCATCACCAAGTCGAAACGCAAGGGCAAGATCCTGATCGACTACCTGCGCAACGGCCGGGGCAACACCGCGGTCGCTCCCTATTCCACCCGCGCGCGGCCGGGCGCGCCCGTCTCCATGCCGCTCGCCTGGGACGAGCTCGGCGGCGTGATCGGCCCCAACTATTTCACGGTCAACAACACCCCGACGCGGATTGCCCGGCAGGCGAGCGATCCCTGGGCTGATTTCCGCAAGGCGGAAGCGCCGATCGAATTCAAGGTGAAGAAGAGATAGCTGCAAAGCCGGAACGATACGGCATCCGTTCAAGAGCAGGGCAATCGCATATGCGGGTTTTGCCCCTCCCGGCTTTCGCCTCGCTCGGCGACCCTCTCCCCGCAAGTGAAGAACGGCCGGGAGTCTCCACACATCCCGGCCGCCTGCATACCGCTGGAACCCCTGCCCCAGAGAGATGCGTGGGCAGTAAACATGCTAAAGACGGACAATGC
This sequence comes from Rhizobium sp. YS-1r, assembly GCF_000757525.1. NCBI lineage: Bacteria > Pseudomonadati > Pseudomonadota > Alphaproteobacteria > Hyphomicrobiales > Rhizobiaceae > Rhizobium > Rhizobium sp. YS-1r. Next base: position 71,298 of record NZ_JPYQ01000031.1, read on the forward strand.
AAGTTCGTGGATATCCCAATCGTTCGAGTCGCATGGGTTCGGCATGCGATAGCCCCGTCAGCAGGACATCCGGGCGCCCGCAGCACGCACATCCTCAAATATTCCGGAGACGATTCACTTCCGAGGCGATTTCCGTTCTGCCTCAAGGCTCTTCTTGAGCGCCGCCGTGATGTCGATGACATTGCTCGGCCGCTCCGGCGACTTCTCCTGGGTACGCTTCTTCGTCTTGCGGCCTTTCCTGCGCTCGGCGATGATGTCGAGCAGCCGGTCCTGCACCGGATCGTCTACCATCGAAGGCTTCCACGCTTCGGTGCGCTCTTCGATGATCTTTTCCATCATCGCCAGATGCTTGGCGCCCGGCTTTTCCTTTGGCATCTCGGCCGCATAATCGTCGGCGTCGCGCACCTCGTCGCCGTAGCGAAGCGTCCAGACAACGATCCCCTTGTCCTTCGGCAAGAGAAGCACGGCCCGCTCGCGGCGGTACATGACAAGCCGGGCGACGCCGCCCGTTTTGGTCTTCGCCATCGCCTCGCGGATGACGGCAAAGGCCTCTGCGCTCACCTCGTCGTCCGGAGCGAGATAATGCGGCCGGTCATACCATATCCAGCCGATCGAATTGGCCGGCACGAAGGTCTCGATGTCGATCGTGCGCGTGCTCTCAAGTGCGACGTCATCGAGCTCGTCGTCCTCGAAAAGCACGTAGTCGTCCTCACCCTTGGGATAACCCTTCACCTGATCGTCGTCTTCGACCGCTTCGCCGGTATCCGCATCCACATACTGGCTGAGGACACGGTTGTGGGTCTTTCGATTGACGTTGTGGAAGCGCACCTTGGCGCCTTCGGAAACGGCGGGCGTCATCGTCACCCGGCAGGTGACGAGCGAGAGCTTCAGATAACCTTTCCAGAATACACGCGGCGCCACGGCAGAACTCCTTCCTTTCCGCGATAACCCGCACGATACGGCTTGGTTCCGGAACAAACATCCAAGAGAAACCGTTTGCTTCAGACACCTGCACAGGAGGGCATTCCCATGAGCACCAGCAGCAGCCAGAACGCTTCACGGAACGAAGGGGACAAGAAGACGACCGAGCGCTCCGCACGTTCAAAACACGAAACCAAAGAACTGGAGGAACAGCTCAACGAGGGGCTGGAAGACACGTTTCCGGCAAGCGACCCCGTTTCGACCACGGTGACCTCCATCCCGGCCGGCACGCCAAAACCGCCAAAACACTAGACAACAGTAAAATCCGTATGGAACAATTCAGGCGTCTTCCGTGATAGGAAGTCGCCTTATTTCATTTGTGTCGGTATTTCATCCATCCCTGTGACTTTTTCGGGATACCCCAAGTCGACCATATTGCGGTAAGGAGAGCGATAGCAGAATTATCGGCGAGGCGGACATTCTTTCGGCGCGAGTTTGCCGATATTGGTTACGTCAGAGGTCGGGATGGCGAAGCAAAACACTCCGGTTGCGGAACAGGAAGTCAGGATGGGAAAGCGCGTGAACCGCCGGGTCTCGGTCCTGCTCGCCGAAATCGAGAAGGAAGAAGTCCCCGATCGTCTGCTCGAACTGGCGCGCGAACTGCAGAAGGCGCTCAACGAAAAGATGGGCAGCCCTGGCGGCTGAAGCGCGTCTCAAAGCTGGGTCGAGATCAGATTGTCGGTGCGCACCCGGCCTGCCACGACACCTCTCGGGCCCTCCGCCTCATAACGCCCGCTCCCGTCCTCGATCACCGTATAGAGCTTTTCGTTGCGGAAGGCGCTTGCCATTTCGGTCGAGTTACCTTCCGAAGGTGAAGCGTCGATCTCGGTAAAATCGAGCTCCGCCGCGCTTGCGACGAGGCGCGCATCGCCTGCGGTTCTGGCCCGGACCACCACCTCGCCGTGCGGCGGCGAATTCTGCCAGTTCGGGTCATCGGAAGCGGCGTTCGGCACCAGCCGGTAGATCTTCAGCTTTTCCTGCATCTCTCTCTCCCTTGAGACATCACATCTGCTGCTTTTCGCAACGTTCTCGGTCAGGCCCGGTTCCATCATCGGCGGTGGAACTTTTGCCGCCGCTTTTCTGTTCCTGACCACCGTGGAAGTTTTCTGTCCTGACAAGCATGGAAGCTGAGGAAGACATGGAGGACCCGCATCACTGCCGGCATCTTTGCGTCGACATGCAGCGCATGTTCGCGGAAGACACGCCCTGGAATATTCCATGGATGCAGCGCGTGCGCCAACCGGTCGCGATGATTGCCGGAGCCTTTCCTGCAGGCACGATCTTCACTCGCTTCGTCCCCCCGACAACGCCTGCCGAAGCCCAGGGGAGTTGGCGCGACTATTACGAGAAATGGCCGATGATGACGCGCGGCGAACTCGGCGACGAGATGGTCGACATTCTTCCGGAGCTGAGGGCACTGGCTCCTCCCGCAATCGTCTTCGACAAGATGGTCTACTCGCCCTGGTTCGACAACCGGCTTCATCATTTCCTTCGAGGCCAGGGCGTCACCACGCTGATCATCTCCGGCGGGGAGACGGATGTCTGCGTCCTTGCCGCCATTCTCGGCGCCGTGGATCTCGGCTATGCGATCATTCTCGTCAAAGATGCAATCTGCAGCACCTCCGACGAGACGCATGACGCATCCCTCGCCCTTTTCGGCAGGCGTTTTTCGAACCAGCTCCGGCTCGCCGATACGGACGAGGTGTTGCGCTGGTGGCAAGGATGACGACGATTTCCGGAACCTTTGCAGCAACCGGCAGTTTTGCGGACATAGGCGACAAGTTCCCCGGACAAGGAGAAAGCAATGGCCGATAACTTCTGGTTCATAGTCGTGGCGATCGGGCCGATCCTTCTCGGCGCTGCGATCGCCTATGCGCTGTTACAGCGCCGTCGCCTGACGGACCGCGAAAAAGAGCAGCAGGAAGAGGCGATAGAACGTCTCTACGACAAGCCGCCGGGCGGCCGCGAACCTCATCCGCACAGCCGCTGACTGGAACAGGAACCTTCGAGGCACCTCGTCGTTAGATGCCTCGCAATACCTTTTCACCCAACACCTATAAACCCAAGGAGAGAGCAATGGCCAGCAAGACCCTCGACGACCTTTTCCATGAAACCCTGAAAGACATCTACTATGCCGAACGCCAGATCGTGAAGGCTCTTCCGAAGATGGCGCGCGGCGCCCGGGATGAAAAGCTGAAGGCCGCTTTCGAGAAACACCGCGATGAGACTGAAGGCCAGATCGAGCGCCTGAAACAGGTCTTCGAGATCATCGGCAAGCGGGCCCAGGGCAAGACCTGCCCGGCAATTGACGGCATCATCGAAGAGGGCGAAGAAATCCTCGACGAGTTCAAGGGCAATCCTGCGCTTGACGCTGGCCTGCTCGCTGCCGCACAGGCGGTCGAGCATTACGAAATCAGCCGTTATGGTACGCTGCGCACCTGGGCCCAACAGCTTGGCCTCAAGGAGGCTGTGAAGCTGTTGGAGGAAACGCTCGCCGAGGAAAGCAAGACGGACGAGGCCTTGACCAGCCTTGCCAAATCCGCCGTCAACATGGCGGCTCAGAAGGCCGCCTGAGGCTTTCGATGAATGGGGCGCCGGCAAAGGCCGCATAGCCCCGTTCCCTGAGCAAAAGCCCGGTCAAAGCTGGGCTTTTGCTCACCCCAGGCGGAACGAGATGAGCATTTGCCATGTCCGGAGCGGAATGCCGGTGTGATAATAGGACGCAGATCGAACGGCGCTTATAATATGGACCCGAGCAGTTGCATGAGGGATTATATCGCAGTACCTTTGATTTGGATGCGCTCCTTCCCGGCGGCGACAAACATACCCCCAATTGCCAGAAAATACCCCCCGGGGCCGATTTTTGAGTTCATGGCCCTGCTCTGCTGGCCAGGGTGCAATTTTTCGTTTGGACGATGGAACTTTTTTGCGCTGCACACGTTGGGGCGTTCGGTCGAATGGAGACGATAATGGCGGAATCCGAGGAAGATTGGATCAAGAGACGGGCATACGCTTTGTGGGAAGAGGAAGGCTACCCTTCCGGTAAGGATCGGGAGCATTGGGAAAGGGCGAAGCTGGAGCATGCGACGCTCAAGCCGACCGCCTCGAACACACCACCAATGGCAAGTCCCCGTAAGAAGGCAGCCGCAGTCGTAAAGGCTCCAAAGGCAGCAGCGCCGAAAGCTCCAAAGACTGTCACGAAGACGGCCCCATCGAAGCCGGCATCGACAGGGACTGCTGCCAAGACGACCTCGAAGACCCCCGCAGCTATTCCGGCAGCGGTCGAACCGGCGAAAAAGCGCTCCAAGAAGGTGCCGGCCGGCCAATAACGCCGCCCGGATCGTATACATCAAGACCAGTTTCATCAATCGCGGCGATTGGCATTGTCGCGAGAGCGTATTTTCTTGCCTTGGAAGATTGAGATGACAGTTGCGTCTGAGCTCCGCCCGACACCGAACCCGACAGGGAACGTTGGCCATGGCCGAAATGTTCCGAGGGGTGCAAACGGCCCACGGCGGAGGCAGACATGATGAACGCTCACGCCCCCCTCGGCAATACGCACCGCGATCAGCACGCCATGTCTGGGAGCGTGGTTACCCCGGTCGAGGAAACGCGGGTGCTGCCGCAAATGAGGGTGCTTTCGGTCACGTCCGAGATCTTTCCATTCGTAAAGACGGGCGGCCTGGCGGATGTGACAGGTTCCCTGCCCAAAGCGCTCGCCCCGCTCGGCATAGAAACGACGTCGTTGATCCCCGGATATCCGAATGTGATGCGGCAATTGCAAAGCGCCGTGCCGCTCGTAGCCTTCGACAGCCTGCTGGGCGAAAAGGCCTCGCTCCTGCACACCCGCATCGAGGGCCTCAGCCTTTTCGTGCTCGACGCGCCCACTCTCTATGACCGTCCGGGTGGTCCCTATGTCGATGAACGGGGCATCGACCATCCCGACAACTGGAAGCGGTTTGCCGCTCTTTCGCTGGCCGCGGCGGAAATCGCCGGCGGCGTCCTGCCCGGCTGGCGTCCCGATCTCGTCCATACCCACGACTGGCAATCGGCGCTCGCCTCCGTCTACATGCGGGAACGGGGCTGCTCGACGCCCGTCGTGCTGACGATCCACAACCTGGCCTTCCAGGGCCAATATCCCGCGAGCCTGCTCGACGAACTCGGACTGCCCCCGGAAGCATATTCCATGGATCGGATGGAATATTTCGGGGACATCAGCTTCCTGAAGGGCGGGCTGCAGACAGCCGACGCGATCACCACCGTCAGCCCGACCTATGCGCGCGAAATCCTCACGCCACGCTTCGGCATGGGCATGAACGGCGTTCTGAACGAACGCGTCTCGGTCCTGCGCGGCATCGTCAACGGTATCGATCTCGATGTTTGGGATCCATCGACGGATCCGCACCTGCCGCGCAACTACGACATCAACAGCCTGCGCCGCAAACGCGAGAATCGCGCTGTTCTGCTGGAGAGATTCCGTCTCGACCCGTCGGGCGCCGGTCCGGTCTTTTCCGCAGTCAGTCGGTTCACTTGGCAGAAAGGTATCGACATGCTCGCCGAAACCGCCGACGAGGTGATTCACAACGGCGGCAGGGTGATCGTGTTCGGCCAGGGCGACCGCGAGATCGAACAGGCGCTTCTCGATACTGCCTCGCGTTTTCCCGGCCGCATGGCCGTCCATATCGGTTATGACGAGCCGACGGCGCATCTGATCCACGGCGGCTCGGATGCGATCGTGCAGCCGTCCCGCTTCGAGCCGTGCGGCCTCACCCAGCTCTATGCCCTGCGCTACGGCTGCGTGCCGGTCGTCTCGCGAACCGGCGGGCTCTCGGAGACCATCATCGACGCCAATGATGCGGCCATGTCGGCCCGCGTGGCAACAGGCTTCCAGTTTCATCCGGTCACGACGGACGGGTTGCGCCTGGCGCTTCGCCGCGCCCTGCAAACCTATGCCGATCCGAAAATGTGGGCTCGTTTGCAGAACCAGGGGATGAAAGCAAAATTCTCCTGGGAACGAAGCGCCCGCCAATATGCTGCCGTCTATGCCAGCCTGGCCCGCAAATCAGGGCGGGTTCCGGCGAGCGAGATACGTCGCGCCACGCTCTGAAAGATCTGTCCGGACCGCCCGGCGTTTGTCGCTAGAGCGTCGGGCGATTAATATGCAACGCATCCGGCTTGCCGAAAATAGTTC
>NZ_JPYQ01000032.1:0-201052 GCF_000757525.1 Rhizobium sp. YS-1r
CGTACGCACGGTGGTGTGGGAGGAGGGATGCCGTAAGGCCCCTCCTACCCGATCCATGAACGATTGAAGTCCTCCCATGATCCGCATCGAAAACATCAGCAAGTCGAACAGCCACCGCATTCTCTATATCGAAGCCTCCGCGGCGCTGAACCGTGGCGAAAAGATCGGCCTCGTCGGTCCGAACGGCGCCGGCAAGACGACGCTTTTCCGGATGATCACCGGGCAGGAGCTGCCGGATGAAGGGCAGATCGCGACGGAGAAGAACATCACCATCGGCTATTTCAGTCAGGACGTCGGCGAGATGGCGGGCGTGAGCGCGGTAACCGAGGTGATGGAAGGGGCCGGTCCCGTGAGTGTCGTCGCCGCCGAGTTGCGCGAACTCGAGTCAGCCATGGTCGATCCGGATCGCATGGACGAGATGGAGGCCGTCATCGAGCGTTACGGTGAGGTGCAGGCCCGTTACGAGGAACTCGATGGTTACGGGCTGGAAGGCCGCGCCCGCGAGGTGCTGGCCGGGTTGAGCTTCACCGAGGAGATGATGGATGGCGATGTCGGCAAGCTTTCGGGCGGATGGAAGATGCGCGTGGCGCTCGCCCGCATTCTGCTCATGCGCCCCGATGTCATGCTGCTCGACGAACCGTCGAACCATCTCGATCTCGAAAGCCTGATCTGGCTCGAAGATTTCCTGAAGGGTTATGACGGCGCGCTGCTGATGACCTCGCACGACCGCGAGTTCATGAACCGTATCGTCAACAAGATCATCGAGATCGATGCGGGGTCGCTCACCAGCTATTCCGGCGACTACGGCTTTTACGAGCAGCAGCGGGCCCAGAACGAAAAGCAGCAGCAGGCGCAGTTCGAGCGCCAGCAGGCGATGCTCGCCAAGGAGATCAAGTTCATCGAGCGCTTCAAGGCGCGCGCCAGTCACGCCGCGCAGGTGCAGAGCCGGGTGAAGAAGCTCGACAAGATCGAGCGCGTTGAACCGCCCAGGCGCCGACAGTCGGTCGCCTTCGAATTCCAGCCGGCGCCGCGCTCCGGCGAGGACGTGGTGAACCTCAAGAACGTTCACAAGGCTTACGGCAGTCGTTCGATCTATGAGGGGCTGGACTTCATGGTGCGGCGCAAGGAGCGCTGGTGCATCATGGGCATCAACGGCGCGGGCAAGTCGACGCTGCTGAAGCTGGTCGCCGGCACCGCCCAGCCCGACCAGGGCAGCGTGACGGTCGGCGCCAGCGTCAAGATGGGCTATTTCGCCCAGCATGCCATGGATCTGCTCGACGGTGACCTCACCGTTTTCGAATGGCTGGAAGCCGAGTTTCCGCGCGCCGGGCAGGGAGCCTTGCGCACGCTCGCTGGCTGCTTCGGCTTTTCCGGCGACGACGTGGAGAAGAAATGCCGGGTTCTCTCCGGCGGCGAGAAGGCGCGCCTGGTGATGGCCGCCATGCTCTTCGATCCGCCCAATTTCCTGGTCCTCGACGAGCCGACCAACCACCTCGACCTCGATACCAAGGAAATGCTGATCAGGGCGCTGTCGGAATACGAAGGGACGATGCTGTTCGTCAGCCACGACCGGCATTTTCTCGCCGAACTTTCCAATCGCGTGCTTGAACTGACGCCCGACGGCATTCACCGTTATGACGGCGGCTATACCGAGTATGTCGAGCGGACGGGTTATGAGGCTCCGGGGTTGCGGAGTTGATCGGCGGTTTGCTGAGGTGAGGGCGTGCCGCGTCCACCCCCCTTCGGGCCTGCCAAACACAGGGGGAGATAGGGTGCCTCGCCGAGGCTTTTCCAACATTTTCGCCCACGCGCAGCTTCCTGCCGTGGTTTTCAAAGAGCAATCCGGAGAAGCGCACGCGAATGCGGAACCTCATTGGAATTGTATAAATTGGCTCCGCATTCGCGTGGCCTTCGGCGTTCTCTCGGGGCTTCCGGCCCCTACAGGTGATCATCTCGCCTCGCTGCGTGGCTTCATTCGCGGTCTCCTTTCGGGAAACCTTGCCACTTGCACGGCTATACCGAACCGGACATGGCTGCCCGGGGGAGGCTTGATAGGAGAGCATGCCTTTCGGCACGCGCTCCATGGCTTTCACCTCTTCCACCTTTCCCGCACGTTACGGGTCCGATGGAAGCGCCGGCTCCCGCCTGCCCGCGAACGTCTCGCGAAACACTCCGGCAACGGAAGCGGAGAGATTGTAGGCATAGGTTCGGAGGGCGGGGAAAATCGGAGGCTATTTTTTCTGCCGATTTCCGCCAAGGCTTTGATTTGCCTCACCTCCCTCTGGCCTGCCGGCTATCTCCCCCTCAAGGGGGGAGATCACAAGCGGCATGACCTTCCCGTCCCATTACCTCCCGCCAGCCAGCATGGTTGCTTGTTTTGGGGAAGCTGATGCGCCAAGCCGATCTCCCCCTTTGAGGGGGAGATGGCCGGCAGGCCAGAGGGGGGTGAGGTTGGTGCACAAGTTAGCTTGGGTCTAGAACGATGGGCGGCACTTCTTCATCTATCGTGAATCGAGAAAGCTCTATCGGCATATTGGTGTCTTTTCGAGGCTGCCTTTCCCTGGCTAAATTTCGCTTCGGCTCGCTCGGGAGCGGCGGCCGGCGGAGATGAGGGAGGATGCCATGGATGAGCGGAACGTATCGGTGAAGGAGATACGCCAGAGCGAAAACCGCTTCCTGAGCTCTGACATCTTTGAATCGGGACAGTATGTTTTCCCCCGTCGCAACGGCGAGGGAGTTCTGAGGGAAGAAGCGCGCGACATCCCCCTCTATCATCGCTGTGATGTGCTGGTCGTAGGCGGCGGACCATCCGGAACCGCGGCCGCACTTGCCGCGGCCAGAACCGGGGCGGAGGTCGTGGTCCTGGAGCGCTACAATCATCTCGGAGGGCTTTCCACGGGCGGCGTCGTGATCTGGATCGACCGGATGACCGATTGGGAAGGGCGGCAGGTCATTCGCGGATTTGCCGAGGAGGTGATCGGCCGGCTTCCTCCTGAGGCCGTGGCCGGCCCGGACAGGACGCTTTGGGGCGTGCGGGACCCTGATCTTGCGAAATACTGGCGGCTCCGCACATCCGCCTTTCACGGCATCGTCACCTGGGCCCCGACCATTGATCCCGAGAGACTGAAGCTGACCTCACAGGAAATGCTGATCGAGGCGGGGGTGCGGATTGTCTTCCATTCCTGGGCAGCGATGCCGGTCGTGCAGGATGGCGCCGTTGAGGGCGTGATCTTCGAAAGCAAGGAGGGTCGCCAGGCGATCATGGCCAAGGTCGTGGTGGACTGTACCGGTGACGGCGACATCTTTGCCCGCGCGGGAGCAAGCTTCGAGGCCGACATCGAGGAAGGCGACGTCCATCACTCGATGAATACGGGCTTCATGCTGGGCGGCGTGGACATGGAGACATGGCTGACTTTCCGCGGAACGGAAGAGCAGGCATTCGCGGATTTCAACACGTTGGGACGCGAGCAGCTCGGGTTCTTTCAGACGCCCTACGTTTCCTGGCGCAACGACATCGCGCTTTTCCTGGGCCCCCGGCAATCGGGCCTCTCGGCGCTCAACGTGGACGACATGACCGAGGTCGAAATCCGCTCGCATCGGTTCATGCAGTCGCATTGCGAATTCTTCCGGAAGCATGCGCCGGGTTTCAAGGACGCCTACATGCTCTTGAGCGCGCCGCAACTCGGCGTCCGGCACACGAGGCGTCTGGCGGGTGTCGGGCGGATCGAGCGCAGCCAGTGGGGGAGCGGCGCGATCCAACCCGACGAGGTGGGCGTCAGCCCCTCGGTTTCGCCGAAGTTTCCGGTCCTTTCCGTGCCTTACGGAGCTCTTGTGCCTCTGAGGCTGAACGGATTGCTGGCCGCCGGGCGTCACATCTCCTGCGATGCGAACAGTCATGGTTTCATGCGGGAAATTCCCCAATGCTGGCTGACGGGGCAGGCGGCGGGAGCGGCGGCCGGCATTGCGGCAAACCGCGGTGTGACGCCGCGGGATGTCGAGATTGCGGAGTTGCAATCGACCTTGCGCGCTCAAGGCGCTTTTGTCCGCGATGCAGTCGATTGCCATTCCTCAGAAGACAGAAATAGAGATAAAGATGGATCCTTGCCGGTGCAGAGCGATTGAACGGTTCGCACCACGAACGGGGCATTACGGAAAACCCCGCCCCTTGGGAGGATAAGATGAACAATCAGGGCCTATGGCTAAAAGTCACGCGGTCCGACGGCGTGAACCTTCTGGTCAACTTTGATCAGGTGGTTGCAATCCTACCGCACGAGGATGGTCAGTTTACCAAACTGGTGACAGCAGCAGGCGATATCCCGATCAAGGAGAATATCGACTACATTCAGGCGCATATCTCGATCTGACGGTCGCCATTGCAGCGCTTGTGTCGCGACCATTTCGGATTCTGCGCCGGCTTCGGACGTTGCTCACGACCGATAGCCGGTCCATGCTGCCGCTGACATCAGCCAAGCGAGGGAGGAGATGAGCGTCGAAACAGCGGAATACCGGCGGCGAATTCGAAGAGGAGCTGCCGTTACCTCCAAAAAGCCGCTCATCAGTCCACACTCTCGCCACAGTCGGCCATGATTGTTCCACCGATCGTTTCGTGAGGGGAGGAACCCATGAGCAGAAACGCCATCATCGGCATCATCGTGGTCATCGTCGTCATCCTGCTGGCCCTTTTCCTGTGGCCGAGTTCCACCACGCCGCCGGCGGGGACCGGGACGGGGACGGAGACAGCCCCAACCACGCCTGCGCCGACGACGCCTGCTCCCTCAAACTGAGCGGCTTCCTGGAAATCGGATAATACAGCCCGGGCCATGCTTGCCGCGCCGGGGTTCCAGCCGGCGCTTTTGAGCAAGAGCACCGGTTCCTGCGGTTGCTTGCAGCATGCCGGCGCCTGCATCCGGCTTGGGTGACGCGCTCAGGCGCGAACCCCTTCGACCGCCGGGGCAGGCGGCTGTCTGGCGTCCCGGCGAAATCCGGTGGCGGAACTTTTGTCGGCATTTCCGGTTATCTGCTCCAAGACATGCCGGAGCAGAAACATGCCCGCTCTGATCAGTTACATCCTCATTCGAGTGTCGATCGGCTTCGCGCTGGGCGCTGCCACCGCAGTCGCCGTACTGACGCAGTCGCTATCCGGTTCGATCCTTTCCATCGGGCTCCTGGAGATATGGCTGACGATCTACGGCTTCGGCTCGGTTTTCGGGCTCGGCTATCTTGCGACATCTCTGGCGTTCGATGCCGAAGAATAGTGCCGGCTGATGAAAGCTTTTCCGACAACAAAAACCCCGCACGAGGCGGGGTTGTGAGCAGGTCGACGCGGACGCTTGTCACCTGGCAGTGATGGTATAGGAGCCCATCTCGCAAAGGTCCTGCGCGTCTTCGAGGTCTTCGAAATCGGAGTCCTCGGTGAATTCGAAACGCATGTCGTATTTGCAGACCGCGCGGCCATCGGCGATAGTGATCTCGATGCTCTCGCCCGGGCCGAGTACATCATCGCCAAAAACATCCTCTTCCCACTCGTCGATGCCGACTGGCGATGTATAGAAGCGCTCGAGCGTCCCTTTCGTCTTGTTCGTCAGCGTGAAGACGAGGTCTTCGGCCTGCGAAGCACTGGCCGATATGAAGATAGCTGCGAGAGCGCCCGCAGTGGCATAGATAAACTTTGTCACGGATAAATCCCCTCAGCCCGGAATCGGGCGAGGTCTTCCTAACATAATCTATTCAGGCGGCAATGCGTGGCCGCATTCATCATGAATCTTAAATGTGTATTCGCGGATTAGCCGTCGTTTACAGGCTGACCGGCCGCGAAGCAGCGCCAGCGGTAGTAATCGGCGTGTTGTTTTGTCGGCCACGCGAGGTCCGCTTCCCGAAAAGCATTCGATATATTGGCAGGAGATCCGGCGCGCTTCCCGGAATGGAGCCTTCTATACCGCTTGTGCAGCAATCTGGCGGCCGGGAGGGTGGGATGGAACTTTGTTATGCTCCCGTTCATTTTGCCGACACTAAATTGGAACTCGGTTTTGAGCCCAGCTTGGGAGGAACACATGAAAGCGAAACAATTGACTTTGCTGGCGGGCATGTCCGTCCTGCTTGTAGGTTTGGGCGTCCTGCCCGGACCGGCAGTCGCCCAGGTCGTGCAATTCGACTTCGGCGATGGCGACGTTCGCATCGTCAGACCGGACGACGACAGGCGATATTACCGCCGTGATGAGTGGCGCGACAACCGGCGGTACGAGCGCAGATATGGCGAATATGGTCGGCCAGGCTGCAGCCCCCGTCAGGCTCTGGCCGCGGCTTCGAGATATCTGGACGATCCGCGTATCAGGTCGGTGCACCGCCGATATTATGAAATCGACGGGTACGGCAAGAGGGGCGGTAATCGTGGCCGTCCTGACGGCGTCCGAATCTCTACGGCCCCTGATTGCGAGCGCTCCAGGCCTTAGAAAGGCACCAAGGCAGCCCTTGCTTGTCGGAGATCCGATTGAAATCGGGTATTCCGGCAGTATCACCCTGCATTTTGCAGTTCGGCCGCCGCGGCATTGTCTTTTTCATTGGCGCGCCGGCAAGCTTCTCTCGAAGCGAGCCGCCCGAAATACTCCTCGAAGGCCGGACGTTTTTCGATCGTACCGAACTGCAGGCCCCATCCGATCTGGGCACCGACATAGACGTCGGCGGCGCTGAACACATCTCCAGCGATATAGGGGTTCGCCTGCACTGCCTTTTCGAGCGCGTCCATCACGTCGGCATAGCTGCCATAACCGATCATGCGCTCGCGCTCGGGCGGCACCTCGAAGCCGAGCGCCCGGTTGCTGACGGCTGCTTCCAGCGGGCCTGCCCCGAAGAAGAGCCAGCGGTAATAATCGGCGCGCCGGTCGGTCGGGGGCGCAAGGCCCGCTTCGGGAAAGGCATCGGCGAGATAGGCGCAGATTGCCGCACATTCTGTCACGACCTTGCCGTTGTGAACGATCGTCGGCACCTTGCCCATCGGGTTGACGGTCTTGTAGGCGTCGCCCTTCATCGTCGTGCCGAATTGAAGGATCTCGGTGCGGTAGGGAGCGCCGACTTCCTCCAGCATCCAGCGGGCGATGCGGCCGCGCGACATCGGGTTGGTGTAAAGTATCAGCTCATCCGTCATGACGTCCTCCTCTTGCTCTTTCCCTCAGTGCTAAAATCCGGATGTTGCGGAATCAAGACAGATGCGCTCACAGCGGCTTGCGATACTGGATGAAACCGGAATTCTGCGCGACGCGGTCGTAAAGCCTGCGGGCGGTGGCGTTGCTCTCATGGGTCAGCCAGTAAAGCCGGCCGGCCTTGTTCTGCCGCGCCAGCTCGGCAGCAGCGTCGATCAGCGCTTCGCCGGTGCCTTTGCCGCGCTCGCTCATCGCAACATAGAGGTCCTGCAGATAACACGTCCAGTCCGGCAGCCAGCAGGAGCGGTGGAAGATCACGTGCGCGATGCCGACCATTTTTCCGCTCTCGTCGAAGGCGCCGAAACCATGCATCGGCTCGGCGGGATCAAGCAGCCGGCTCCAGGTGAGATCGTACTGCTCCTTCGGCAGCACGGTTTCGTAGAAGCGCAGGTAAGCCTCCCAGAGCGGCTCCCATTGGGAGCGGTCGGAGGGTTCAAGCGGGCGGACGGTGGTTGTCATGGCTGATTCCCCAAAAGAAAACGGCAGAACTTGCGTCCTGCCGTTCGATGTCTAGCCGATTTTTTGGGCTTACGCAGCCATGGCTTTCTGGAGGTTCTCGTCGATCTTGTCGAGGAAGGCGGTGGTGGAGAGCCACGGCTGGTCCGGCCCGATGAGGAGCGCGAGATCCTTGGTCATGAAGCCCGACTCGACGGTTGCGACGCAGACTTCTTCGAGCGTCTGGGCGAACCTGGCGAGTTCGGCATTGGCGTCCAGCTTGGCGCGGTGTGCGAGGCCGCGGGTCCAGGCGAAGATCGAGGCGATCGAGTTCGTCGAGGTTTCCTGGCCCTTCTGGTGCTGGCGGTAGTGGCGGGTGACCGTGCCGTGGGCTGCTTCGGCTTCGACCGTCTTGCCGTCCGGGGTGAGCAGCACCGAGGTCATCAGGCCGAGCGAGCCGAAGCCCTGCGCGACCGTGTCGGACTGGACGTCGCCGTCATAGTTCTTGCAGGCCCAGACATAGCCGCCGGACCACTTGAGCGCCGAGGCGACCATGTCATCGATCAGGCGGTGCTCGTAGGTGATGCCGACCTTGTCGAACTCAGCCTTGAACTCGGTCTGGTAGACTTCTTCGAAAATATCCTTGAAGCGGCCGTCATAGGCTTTCAGGATGGTGTTTTTGGTGGAGAGATAGACCGGCCACTTGCGCATCAGGCCGTACATCATAGAGGCGCGGGCGAATTCGCGGATCGATTCGTCGAGGTTGTACATGGCCATGGCCACGCCGGCACCCGGCGCGTTGAAGACTTCCTTCTCGATGACCTGGCCGTCCTCACCGACAAACTTGATGGTCAGCTTGCCCTTGCCGGGGAACTTGAAGTCGGTGGCGCGATACTGGTCGCCGAAGGCGTGGCGGCCGACGACGATCGGCTTGGTCCAGCCCGGAACGAGGCGCGGCACGTTCTTGCAGATGATCGGCTCGCGGAAGATGACGCCGCCGAGGATGTTGCGGATCGTGCCGTTCGGGCTCTTCCACATTTCCTTGAGGTTGAATTCCTTCACGCGGGCTTCGTCCGGCGTGATCGTGGCGCACTTGATGCCGACGCCGTGCTTCTTGATGGCGTTGGCGGCGTCGATCGTGACCTGGTCGTTGGTGGCGTCGCGGTTCTCAACCGAGAGGTCGTAATATTCGATGTCGAGATCGAGATAGGGCAGGATCAGCTTGTCCTTGATGAGCTGCCAGATGATGCGGGTCATCTCGTCGCCGTCGAGATCGACGACAGGGTTTGCTACCTTGATCTTTTGCATGGAATTCCTCTTGAGACTAAGGGGGACCGTTGATCCCGACGGGTGGACACCAGTGGGGTGCGCTATAGCATCGCCGGGCCGGAACGCAAAGGCATTCGGCTCGCCGCGCGCGGGTTTTCGCGCGAGAAATCACCGTGTCTTCGCGTTCGCGAAGGATTGCCCTTGCCAAACCACAAACCCGGTTTAATGTCCGCCGGAATCCCTCTCGAACAAATCGGATCATCGCCATGCGGACCTTGCCGCTCGCCATCGTCTTTTCGCTGACCTCCACCTTCGCCATGGCGACTGACGCCGCCGATCCGATCAAGGAGGTGATGAAGGTCACCGAGGACAACTGGAACACCGTCGACAGCGAATGGAAATACATCTTCGATCCGGACCCGCTGGCGCGGCTGTTCAGCAGGAAATTTCAGGGCGCCTATGCGGAAGCCGCCAAGCATCCGGCCTATGAGACCGAGAACAACCAGCCGGGCGATCCCTTCGGCTACGACGTCATCACCAGTTCGCAGGACGGCTGTCCGCTCAAGGATATCACCATGAACTCCGCGCCGGGCGCCAACGGATCAACGGACGTGACGGTCACCTTCAAGATGTGGACCTGTGTCGACGAACCGGAGGTGAAGGACAGCGTCAGCGAAGTGCATTTCGACGTGGTCGAGGAGGATGGCAAGCCGGTCATCGACGATATCCATCGCGTTGCTGACGGCGAGCGGGATTCTCTCATCGAGGAAATGCAGTCGATCGCCAAGGGCGAATGAGGCTTCGACAGCGGCTAACAGCTTTCACCCCCCTTGCCGATCCGGGCTGCGCTGGTTATTTCCGCGCGGACAATCATCGGAAAGGGACCATGTCAGGCACGAACAGCGAGCGCGAACTGATTGCCGAGGGGCCGGCGGTTGTCCTGGTGGAGCCACAGCTTGGCGAAAATATCGGCATGGTGGCGCGCGCCATGGCCAATTTCGGGCTCGCCGAACTGCGCCTTGTCAACCCGCGCGACGGCTGGCCGAACGAGAAGGCGCGCTCCGCCGCATCGAAGGCAGACCATGTCATCGACGGGACCAAGGTCTATGAGACGCTTGAGGAGGCGATCGGCGACCTGAATTTCGTCTATGCCACGACCGCGCGGGAGCGCTACGGCTTCAAGCCGGTACGCTCGCCGGTGGTCGCGGCCGAGACATTGCGGGCGAAATTCCGGGCCGGCGAAAAGACCGGCATCCTTTTCGGCCGCGAGCGCTGGGGCCTTACCAACGAGGAGGTGGCGCTGGCCGACGAGATCGTCACCTTTCCGGTCAATCCAGCCTTTGCGTCGCTCAACATCGCGCAGGCCGTGCTGCTGATGTCCTATGAGTGGATGAAGTCGGGCATGGAGGACCTGTCCGAAACTCTCTTCCAGCCGGTCGAACAGCGGCCTTCCACAAAGGAACAGATCTTCGGCCTGTTCGAACATCTGGAAGAGGCGCTCGACGCCCGCAACTATTTTCATCCGCCCGCGAAAAAGCCCAAAATGATCGACAATCTCCGCGCCGTCATCTCGCGGCGGGATTTCACGGAACAGGAGATCAGCGTGTTCCGGGGCGTCATCAATTCGCTCGACCGCTTTCCGCGCAGATGGCCGAAACAGCAGGCGAAGGCCGGCGAGCCGGGGGAGCAGACGGGGAATGACGGGGACGCGGAATGAATTGAAGCCGGTGCTGATGTTCGATTCGGGCATCGGCGGGCTGACCGTGCTGCGTGAGGCGCGTGTGCTGATGCCGGAGCGCGGCTTCATCTACGTGGCCGACGATGCGGGCTTTCCCTATGGGGGCTGGGAGGAGCCGGCGCTGAAGGAGCGCATTCTCACCCTCTTCGAAAAGCTCCTGAAGGACTATGATCCCGAAGTCTGCGTCATCGCCTGCAACACGGCGTTTACGCTGGCCGGCGCGGACCTTCGCGAAAAATTCCCGGACATGACGTTCGTCGGCACGGTGCCGGCGATCAAGCCGGCGGCGGAACGTACCCGTTCCGGGCTTGTCTCGGTGCTCGCCACGCCGGGTACGGTCAAGCGCGCCTATACGCGCGACCTCATCCAGTCCTTCGCGACGCAATGCCACGTCCGGCTCGTGGGTTCTGAAAACCTGGCCCGCATGGCGGAAGCCTATATCCGCGGCGAGACGATCTCCGACGAAGCGGTGATGGCGGAAATCGCTCCCTGCTTCATCGAAAAGGACGGCAGGAAGACCGATATCGTCGTGCTCGCCTGCACCCACTATCCCTTCATGGCCAATGTCTTCCGGCGGCTGGCTCCCTGGCCGGTCGACTGGCTCGATCCGGCAGAGGCGATCGCAAGACAGGCGCGACGGAAAGTACTGCTCATCGATGGCGCCGAGCATCCGGACAATTCCGACTTCGCCGTCTTCACTTCCGGCAATCCGGATTTCGCGACCCGGCGGCTGATGCAGGGGTTCGGCTTGCGGGCGTAAACGTGCCCGGTTGGTGTTGCTTTCTCGCAACAAATTTGCGAGATTTTTGCAATTCGCGATTGTATGCTTGCCGAGCGCCGGCGCTCGTGTATCATGGACGCCATCCGCAATTCGAACTAGGAGGCGTGCAATGAAATCGATTACCGTGTTTGTACGCCTGTTCGGCGGAGCGACCCTCGCGGGGTCGAGCCTTGGCGTGTCCATGCCGGCCGGAATCTGCTTCCGGGCCTGATAATACGCCTGTAATCCGCCTTTCGGCGTTTCCCAAATGAACTGACGTGACCGGCCGACGGGGTTTCCGCGTCTGCCCGACTGCGTCTTTCCCTTCGAGAGGACCTGGCTGCGTGACTGCGCCGGGACGGAAAACCTATGTATAAATCACAATCTTTAGTTGCTGATGCGCTGTCGGCGACGGTCGATGAACTGTACCGGGAACATGGCGTCTGGAAGACGGCGCATGCGCTGGTGATGGCCGCCTGGAGGCGTCGCCGGATGAAGAATCATATCTCCGATCTGTCGAACCGCATGCGCCGCGATATCGGCGTGCCTGAAAGCGAAGACGCGCCCGGGGAAGCCAGGCGTTCCTTCTGGGATGTCCGGCTTTGAGAGAAACTGTCGTTCAGCTTCGGCGGTGTGCCCGCCGAAGCTGCTTTCGGCTGGAGGTACAATGACGCTAATCATTCGCAAGCTCACCCTTGCCGACATGCCGGCCGCCGCGCGTGTGCATCGTGCCGCCTTCGACGAGCGGCTGCCCTGGCTCGCCGGCCTGCATACGCCCGAGGAAGATCGCGACTATTGGACTGGCCATCTTCTTCCGGCCTGCGAAATATGGGGCGCCGAGCGGGACGGGACCTTGCTCGGCGTCAACGCTTTTCGCGAGGATTGGATCGACCAGCTTTATATTCTGCCGGAAGCGCAGGGGCAGGGGATCGGCTCGGCGCTTCTGGAGATCGCCAAGGGAGCCTGTCCCGAGCTTTTTCTCTGGACTTTTCAGCGCAACACGCTTGCCCGCCGCTTCTATGAGCGGCACGGCTTTGTGGCCGTGAAGGAAACCGACGGTGCGGCGAACGAGGAGAAGGAGCCGGACGTGCTCTATCGGTGGGTACGCTAGAAGACTTGTATCGCGTTAAGATACACGATACATTGAATCATGATAGTCAGCTTTCGGCATAAAGGACTCGAAGCCTTCTACCATTCGGGTACGACGAAGGGCATTCAGGCGGCCCATGCCGCCAAGTTAGGACGTATCCTGGGCTTGCTCGATGCCGCTGCTGGTCCGGCAGACCTGAATCTGCCCGGCTTCAAGCTTCACCCGCTTAAGGGAGACCTGAAAGGACAATGGTCCATTTGGGTCAATGGAAATTGGCGAGTGACGTTTCGATTTGTTGGCGTCGACATCGAACTGGTCGACTATCAGGATTATCACTGAAGGAGCTTGTGATGATGAAATTTCCGCCGCACCCTGGCGAACTGCTCCGTGAGGATGTCCTTTTGCCGCTTGATCTGTCGGTGACGGAAGCGGCCAAGCGCCTCGGCATGTCCCGGGTCGCTCTGTCGCGAGTGCTCCACGGTCGGGCTGCTGTCAGTCCCGATCTCGCCGTGCGTCTGGAGCGGGCTGGTGTCAGCACCGCTCGGGCGTGGTTGTCCATGCAGGCCAATTATGATCTGGCGCAGGCACTGATGCGAGAGCAGCCGCCGGTCAGGCCGATCGGCGACGAGGCCGCCTGATCCCAACAAAACACTGCTTGCAAAGCGCAAAATTCGATGGCTTGCTCGCTTTCTCATCGAGAGGATTTTTTGCATGTCGCTTGAACACTGGCTCGCCTTCGTCGCCGCTTCGTCTGTCCTGCTCGCCATCCCTGGCCCGACGATCCTGCTTGTCATTTCCTATGCGCTCAGCCACGGCCGCAATGTCGCCTCGGCGACGGTGGCAGGGGTCGCGCTCGGCGATTTCACCGCGATGACGGCTTCGATGCTCGGCCTCGGCGCGCTGCTTGCGACGTCCGCGGCGCTCTTCACGGTGCTGAAATGGGCGGGGGCCGCTTATCTCATCTATCTCGGCATCAAGCTCTGGCGTGCTCCGGTCTCCGAACGTGCGGCCGATATGGAAGAGGCTGAGGCGCCATCGGCAAAACCTTTCCGCATCTTCCTGCATGCCTATGCGGTGACGGCGCTGAACCCGAAGAGCATCGTCTTCTTCGTGGCTTTCCTGCCGCAGTTCCTGGATCTGACCCAGCCGCTCTTTATGCAGATGGCGATTTTCGAGGTCACGTTCCTGACGCTCGCGACGCTCAACGCCACCCTTTACGGCCTGCTGGCCGCCCTGGCGCGCAATCAGATCCGCAAGCCGAAGATCCAGAGGATCGTCAACCGCACAGGCGGATCGCTGATGATCGGCGCAGGCCTCCTGTCGATCGGCTTCAAGCGCGCCGCCGCCTGAGGAAATCTGGGAGGAGTATCCGATGCTGACCGGACGTTGCCATTGCGGCGGGACCGTTTTCGAAATCGACGGCGAGCTGCCGCAGGCGCTCACCCGCTGCACCTGTTCCCTTTGCTCCAGGCGCGGCACGCTTTACGCCTATTACGAGCCGAAGCAGGTTCGCGTGAAAGCGGATCCCGCAAGCGACAGCGTCTACCGCTGGAATACGAAGCTGGTGGCGCACCATTTCTGCGGCATCTGTGGTTGCACGACCTATAGCGATAGCCCGGATTTCCAGATGGACGGCACCTGGGACGGCAAGACGCGCCGCTTCGGGGTGAACGCGCGTCTGTTCGACGATTTCGACGCCGAGGAGTGGCCGCATACGGTCATCGACGGCAAGAATCTCTGGTAGGAGGGAGAGATGAGTGAAGTGACCTTGCTCGCATTCGCGATCGTCGCCTTCATTGGTATCGCAACGCCCGGACCGACCGTGCTGCTGGCGCTCACAAACGGCTCGCGCTACGGCCTCGGCCGCGCGCTTTCCGGCATGGCGGGTGCCATGCTCTCGGATTTCGTGCTGATCGGTGCGGTAGCGCTCGGTCTCGGCGCGCTGCTTGCCGCCTCGGAATTCTGGTTCACGATCGTCAAATGGCTGGGAGCGGCCTATCTCACCTTCCTTGGTATCATGCTTTTGCGGTCGAAGGGGTCGCTTGACGTTACGGAAGGTACTGCAGCGTCAGGCTCGGGGTCTGCAAGGTCGATTTTCCTGAAAAGCTTTCTCGTCGCTGTCACCAATCCCAAGGGGTATCTCTTTTTCTCGGCCTTCCTGCCGCAGTTCATTACATCGGATGCACCGCAGGTTCCGCAATATGCCATTCTCGCCATCGTTTTTGCTCTGATCGACTTTATGGTCATGTTCGCCTATGCGCTGCTCGGGTCACGGGCCGTGCATCTGCTGAAGCGGAAAGGTGCGCTCTGGCTGGACCGTGCCTGCGGCGGCGCACTTCTGGCGCTTGCCGGTTCGCTTGCGTTCTACCGTCGAGCCGCATCCTGAGGGAGAATATGATGGTAAGCACGACCAAATCCGTCCGGCCTTTCCTGATGTTCCAGGGCAATAAATGCGAGGAAGCAATCACTTTCTACACCTCGGTTCTGCCGGAAAGCCGGGTAGTCGACATCAAGCATTACGGACCAGGCGAGATGGGAGCGGAAGGCAGCGTGTTTCGCGCCACCTTCGAGCTTGCCGGCCAGAAAGTCGACTGCATCGACAGTCCGGTCAGGCACGCCTTCGATTTCACGCCGTCCTTTTCGTTCTTCGTGGAATGCGGGACGGCGGAGGAACTTGAGCGGCTGGCTGGAGCTCTGGGGGAAGGCGGGTCCTTTCTGATGCCGATCGACAATTACGGCTTCAGCAAAAAGTTCTGCTGGCTGAATGACCGCTTCGGCGTTTCCTGGCAGATCAATGTCGAGTAGCTGCAAAGCCCTGTGCATTTTCGCTATTGCCCGGCGAAACGAATCCCGATCTCTGTTAAGGCTCAAGAGTCGCGGTCCAGTGAGGAGCCGCGAAGAGACGGCATAAGAGGAAAGTGCATTGCAAGTCGGCATCGATATGGGAATTGTGTCCGGGGGCGATCCGGCCAAGCTCGATATCGAGGAGCTTCTGGCCACCCGCCTGCTCGTGCAGGGCAATTCCGGCTCAGGTAAGTCGCATCTCCTGCGGCGCCTGCTCGAACAATCCGCCCAATGGGTGCAGCAGGTAGTGATCGATCCGGAAGGCGACTTCGTCACTCTTTCCGACAGGTTCGGCCACGTCGTGGTCGATGGAGAACGCACCGAAGCCGAACTTGCCGGTATTGCCAACCGCATCCGCCAGCACCGGGTTTCCTGCGTGCTGACGCTCGAAGGCCTCGACCTCGAGGAGCAGATGCGGGCGGCCGCCGCTTTCCTGAACGGCATGTTCGATGCCGACCGGGAATTCTGGTATCCGGTGCTCGTCGTTGTGGACGAGGCGCAGATGTTTGCGCCTTCCGTCGGCGGCGATGTCTCCGAAGATGCGCGAAAACTCTCCCTCGGTGCGATGACCAACCTCATGTGCCGCGGCCGCAAGCGGGGGCTCGCCGGTGTCATCGCCACCCAGCGCCTTGCGAAGCTTGCCAAGAATGTTGCAGCGGAAGCTTCGAACTTCCTGATGGGCCGCACCTTCCTCGATATCGACATGGCGCGCGCCGCCGACCTTCTGGGCATGGACCGCCGCCAGGCTGAAATGTTCCGGGATTTGAAGCGCGGCAATTTCGTCGCCCTCGGCCCGGCGCTCTCGCGGCGGCCGCTGCCGATCGTGATCGGCGCGGTCGAAACGTCGGCCCGCTCGTCGAGCCCGAAGCTGATGCCGCTGCCGGACGCGCCGCAGGACGTCGAGGATCTGATCTTCACGCCCGACCCGGAAGAATTTGTCCGGCCGATCGTGGTGCGCCGGGCAACGCCTGCGCCGCGCCCGACGACGGATATCCTTGCCGAACTTTCCCGCTCCATGCCGGCCGCTTCGTCCGCGCCGCAGGAGCCGCGCGCCCCCCAGCAGGAGATATCGCCGGAGGAGCGCGAGGAACGGCTTTCCGCCGTGCTCTCGGAAATCCTCGACGATCCGCAATCGGGTTACCGGACCGATTCGGTGCTCTACCAGGATTTCCTGGTGCGCGCCCGCATGCGGCGTCTGCCAGGGCCACCGCTGTCGCTTTCGGAATTCCGCCGCCGTGCGGCGATCGCCCGCTCGGGCGTCGATGCCGAGACCGCCGCGGGCGAGGCCTGGGCCACGGCGGTGTCCCTGTCTGCCGGTGTTTCCGACGACCTGCAGGGCGTATTCCTGATGATGGCGAAGGCGGCGATTACGGGCGAGCCATGCCCGTCGGATGCCCGGATCGCACGGGCCTACGGCACCCATTCGGCCCGCCGTGCGCGGCGTCTGCTCGGTTACTTCGAGGAGCAGGGTCTGATCGTCGTCCACACGGATTTTTCGGGAAAACGCGTCGTCGCCTTCCCGGATCTGCAGGCGGAAACTGCACCCGGCAACGCCGATGCGGCGGACGAGGGCGAAGCGAGAGCCGCAGCCGAATAGATCTTACTGAATGTGGAAATGCGCTTCCACGGCAGCGGCGATGAAGGCTCGGCGCGCTTCCGTGGGATCGGATTTCCCCTTCAGGGCATCGTCGCAGGCCTGTTCGGCCCGATGATGCTGGCTGCCGTGATAGGCCGGCCAGAAGCGGTCGAGCACGGTCTTTGCCTGTCGCACAGTCTTGACAGTGCGGATGATGCCGGTTTCGGGATCCTCGACTCTCAGCGGGCTGGTCCAGTTTGTGCGTCTTATGACACATTACCTCCCTCAAATATGAGATGGGTTGAATATTCGAAGAGTCAAACCGATCTTGGAAACAGCTTGCTGAGAGGTTAAGGAACCGTTGCTGTTGACATTTCCATGACATCCGCCTAAAGACCCCGCCAGCACCGGGTGGCAACGCCCGGTGTTTCATTTGACATGTCCCGTGGTTGTCTCCGATCGCTTTCGTGAGAAACCTGTCAGAGCTTCTCGATCGAGGCTCAGAGGAGGGCGTGTTTCCTTGATCCGGTTTGGTAACAAACCGGTGTAACCTGTTGAGAAGGAAATGCGATGAGCAAGCGCGAATCGTCCAAGTACAAAATTGACCGCCGTATGGGCGAAAATATCTGGGGCCGTCCGAAGTCCCCAGTCAACCGCCGCGAATACGGCCCGGGCCAGCACGGCCAGCGCCGCAAGGGCAAGCTTTCCGACTTCGGCGTGCAGCTGCGCGCCAAGCAGAAGCTGAAGGGCTATTACGGCGACACCCGCGAGAAGCAGTTCCGCGCGACCTATGATGAAGCCAACCGCCGCAAGGGCGACACGTCCGAGAACCTGATCGGCCTCCTGGAATCGCGCCTCGACGCCATCGTCTACCGCGCCAAGTTCGTGCCGACGGTTTTCGCGGCCCGCCAGTTCGTCAACCACGGCCATGTGACCGTCAACGGCGTTCGCGTCAACATCGGCTCCTACCGTTGCAAGGCCGGTGACGTGATCGAAGTCCGCCAGAAGTCGAAGCAGCTCGTTTCGGTTCTGGAAGCGGTAAGCCTCGCTGAGCGCGACGTTCCGGACTATATCGAAGCCGACCACAACAAGATGACGGCAACCTTCGTCCGCGTTCCGAGCCTTTCCGACGTGCCGTATCCGGTCATCATGGAACCGCATCTGGTCGTCGAATTCTATTCGCGTTGATCCTGACGAAAATGGCCTCGGAAGGGGCCATTTTCATATCGAGGCTCCGGGAAAGCCGCTTCATTTCGAGGCGGCTTTTTTCTTTTCGGTCGTTGCGGTTTCGGCCCCCGTCACGGTCGTTGCCGTGTCGAGTGGCTGGGCGGTTGCGATCGGTGCTTCCTTCGGCAGTTCGCCCATGCGGTTCCAGGCGTCGAGGCCGGCGATCTTGTAGGCTTCGGCGAGCGTGGGATAGTTGAACGTGTTCTCGACGAAATATTCCACCGTGCCTTTGAGGTTTAGTACGGCCTGGCCGATATGGACGAGCTCGGTGGCGCCTTCGCCGACGATGTGGACGCCCAGCAGGCGGCGAGTCTTCAGCGAGAAGATGAGCTTCAGAAGTCCGGTGTCGAGGCCCATGATATGGCCGCGCGAGGTTTCGCGGAAACGGGCGATGCCGCATTCGTAAGGGATGCCGCGCTCCTTCATCTCCTCTTCGGTCAAGCCGCAGGTGGAGATTTCCGGCACCGCATAGATGCCGTAGGGGAAATATTTCTGCGGCTCCTTGGCGATCGCGCCAACGGCGACACGGGCGGCGATACGCCCCTGTTCCATCGAGGTCGAGGCAAGGCTCGGGAAGCCGACGACGTCGCCGGCCGCATAGATGCCGGAAACGTTGGTTTCAAAAGTCTCGGGGTTCACCCTCAAACGTCCGCGGCTGTCGGCTTCCAGGCCGGCGGCAGCGAGATTCAGAGTGTCGGTGGCGCCCATGCGGCCCGCGGCGAAAAGCACCATGTCGGTGACGATGCGGCGGCCGCTGTCGACCGTCACCGAGACCTTGCCGTCGGGCAGGCGCTCCACCTTCTCGGCTTTCTGGCCGAGCAGGAGCTTCATGTTGCGGTCGCGGAGCTGATAGGTGAAGTCCTCGACGATCTCCTTGTCGATGAAGTCGAGCATGGTCGATTTGGGATCGATGACCGTGACGGCGGTATCGAGCGCGCTGAAGATCGTCGCATATTCAATGCCGATGACGCCCGCGCCAATCACCACCATGGACCGCGGGAGCTCTTCGATTTCCAGAAGCTCGTCGCTGTCGAGAACCGTCTTGCCGTCGAAGGGTATGTAGTCGGGCCGGAAGGGCCGCGTGCCGACGGCCAGCAGTATCGACTTGCCGGTGACGTGCATGATATCGCCGTCGTCCTTGACGATGGCCAATGTCTCGTTCGTCGCGAAACTGGCCTTGCCGCGAATGTGCTGGACCCGGTTGCGCGCGAACTGATGCTCCAGGACCTCGACCTCGTGATCGAGCGTGATCAGGAGGCGGCGGCGCAGGTCCTCCGCGCTGATTTCCTCCTTGACGCGATAGGCGCGTCCGTAGAAGCCGCGCTCGCGCCAGCCGGACAGGTTGAGAGCTGTTTCGCGAAGCGTCTTCGACGGAATGGTGCCGGTATGGACGGAGACGCCGCCAACCCGGCGGCCTTGCTCGATGACAAGCACCTTCCTGTCGAGTTTGGCTGCCTGGATGGCCGCCCGGCGGCCTGCCGGACCGCTGCCGACGACGATGAGGTCGTATTGGTTCATGGATTACTCCGCTTCGAAACTCCGGCTGCCGCACTGCGGCAGCGCTCACGATTCCGTTTGTAACCACCTATTCTAAAGTTTTGATTGCGGCGCGTCCAAGCCTCGATTTCGACCTTTCTGCACAAATTTTGTGCACTGCAAAAATTGATGAAAAAGTGTCTTGACTGGGCACGCGAAATGCCATCCACTTGAACCAATCAAGAATTGGTACAAAAATGGTTCAGGGGAAAACGAGCGAGGCTCACGACAATTCGAACTATGCGCTTGATCGCCTGAGGAAGCTTATGGCTGCCGGGGAATTCGGCGCTGAGGGACGTCTGCCGACCGAGCGGGCATTGGCCGAGATGCTCGGGATCAGCCGCCGCGCGGTGCGCCGGGCGCTCGAAGTGCTGGAGGCCGAGGGGTTGATCTGGCGCCGCCAGGGCTCGGGAACGTTCATCGGCGAGCGGCCCGCCCGCTGGAGCGAACATCTCGGCGATCTCGTCGCCGGCACCGATTTCATGGAAATCATGGAAGTCCGGTTGAGGATCGAGCCGCAGCTTTCCCAGCTTGCGGCTATGCGCGCCAAGCCTCGCGATGTGGAGAAGATGCGCGATCTTGCCCGCAAGATCGCCGAGAGCACTGACGCGGATTCGAAGGAACTTTGGGACGGCGCGTTTCACCGCCAGATCGCGCAGGCCGCCGGCAACCAGCTCTTCCTGTCGATTTTCGACCTCATCAACCGTGTTCGCCAGGACGAGGCCTGGCAGGCGATCCGGGAGCGGGCGCGTGCCAGCAACCGCCGACAGGGCGCCATCCATATCCAGCATGCCGGCATCATCGATGCGATCGAGGCACGGGACCCGGCGCGAGCCGGGGAGGCGATGCGCGAACATCTTCTCGGGCTCCAGGAGGTGCTGATCCGTGCGACCTCCGTCGATCACGGGGGCGCGGAGACTGCCCCGGAGGATTTGAAGACAAGGAACGCGATTGCATGAGAAGCCGGCAGCCAAGCCGGACAGCAGAAAAACAGGAACCAGAGAACCAAAAGAGAGGAATGACCATATGAAACGACTTGCCAAGCTGACGACAGCGTTGCTTGCTGGCGCGCTGTTTGCCCTTCCGGCCATGTCCGCCGAACTCCGTATCGGTCTGCAGGACGATGCGGATGTTCTCGACCCGGCCCAGTCCCGCACCTTCGTGGGCCGCATCGTCTACACCGCCATGTGCGACAAGCTGGTCGATGTCTCCCCGGATCTGAAAATCGTTCCGCAGCTTGCGACCGAATGGAATTGGTCCGCCGACGGCAAGGAACTGACGATGAAGATCCGCGAGGGCGTCAAGTTCCATGACGAAACGCCGCTCGATGCGGCCGCCGTGGTCGCCACGATCGAACGCAACATGACGCTGCCCGAATCCCGACGCAAGAGCGAGCTCTCCTCGGTGGAAAAGGTCGAGGCGACCGGCCCGCTGGAAGTCAAGTTTACGCTGAAGGCTCCGGACGTGACGCTGCTCGCCCAGCTTTCCGACCGCGCCGGCATGATCGTTTCGCCGACGGCGGCCAAGGAACTCGGCGCCAACTTCGGTTCCAAGCCTGCCTGCGCCGGCCCGTTCAAATTCGTCGAGCGCGTCCAGCAGGACCGCATCGTACTCGAAAAGTTCGCCGATTACTGGGACAAGGACAAGGTCTTCATCGACAAGGTCACCTACCTTCCGATTCCGGATACGACCGTCCGCCTCGCCAACCTGCGTTCCGGCGACCTCGATTTCATCGAGCGTCTGGCGCCGACGGATGTTGCGTCAGTCAAGGGGGATTCCGGCCTGAAATATGATGCCGTCGTCAACATCGGCTACATGGCGCTTTATGCGAACATCGGCAACGGCCCGCGCGCCGACAATCCGTTCGGCAAGGACAAGCGCCTGCGCCAGGCCTTCTCGCTGGCGATTGATCGCGATGCCCTGACCCAGATCGTCTATGAAGGCACGGCCGTCGGCGGCAACCAGCCTTTCCCGCCGAACAGCCCGTGGTTCAACAAAGCGATTCCGGTCCCGGCGCGCGATGTCGAAAAGGCCAAGGCCTTGATCAAGGAAGCCGGCTTCGACCGTGTGCCGATCGAGATGCAGATTCCGAACAACCCGGTCGCCCAGCAGATGATGCAGATCGTCCAGTCGATGGTGGCGGAAGCCGGTTTCGACGTCAGCCTGAAGTCGACGGAATTTGCGACCCTGCTCGACGAGCAGACCCGTGGCAACTACCAGCTCAGCCGCTCCGACTGGTCCGGCCGCGTCGATCCCGACGGCAACGTCCATCAGTTCGTCACCTGCAAGGGCGGCATCAACGATACCAAATACTGCAACCCGGAAGTCGACAAACTGCTCAACGAGGCGCGTGCTTCGACCGACGATGCGATCCGCAAGGAGAAGTACGACGCGGCGACCGCCATCCTGAACGACGAACTGCCGGTCATCTATCTCGGCCACCAGTCGTGGATCTGGGCTTACAAGAACAGCGTCAGCGGCTTTGTGCCGAGCCCCGACGGGATGATCCGCCTGCAAGGCGTCAAGAAGGAAGGCTGATCTGCCGGTGCCGCGCGGGGATCCCCGTGCGGCATCTTTCCCTCGCACCTTTGAACCGCATACTTCAACAAGGGACGGCATCATGCCTGTCTATATTGGAAAGCGTCTGCTGGTCGCCATCCCGACCCTGCTGATCATCTCCGTCTTCGTCTTTTCGCTGCAGAAGCTCTTGCCCGGCGATCCGATTCTCGCCATGGCCGGGGAGGAGCGTGATCCGGCGGTGATCGAATTCCTGCGCGAGAAATACCATCTGAACGATCCCGTGCCGGTGCAATATGTCCGCTGGCTCGGCGGCATCGTGCAGGGCGATTTCGGCATTTCACTGAGGACCAATCAACCGGTGCTCGAACTCATCCTGCAGAAGTTGCCGGTGACCATTCAGCTTGCTGTCATGTCGATGATCATCGCCTTCTTGATCGGCATACCGACCGGCATCCTGGCCGCCGTCAAGAAGAATACGGCCCTCGACTATATCGCGAACATCTTCGCGCTTTCCGGGCTGTCGATCCCGAATTTCTGGCTCGGAATCATGCTGATCCTGCTGATTTCGGTCAATCTCGGCTGGTTGCCGGCCTCCGGCTACGAGTCGATTTTTGTCGACCCCGTGCGCTCCCTGCAGACCATGATCATGCCGGCCTTTGTGCTCGGCACCGCGCTCGCAGCCCAGCTCATGCGCCACACGCGCTCAGCCATGGTGGGCGTCATGAGCGCGGATTATATCCGCACCGCCCGCGCCAAGGGGCTTTCGCCCCGCGAGGTCGTCCTGAGCCACAGTTTCCGCAATGCGCTGCTTCCCGTCGTCACGCTCTCGGCGCTGCTTTTCGGCGAGTTGCTTGCCGGCGCGGTCCTGACAGAACAGATCTTCACCATTCCGGGTTTCGGCAAGCTGATCGTCGATGCCGTCTTCAACCGCGACTATGCGGTGGTGCAGGGCGTCGTGCTGTGCACGGCCGTCGGCTTCATCCTCATGAATCTCATCGCGGACGTTCTCTACGTTCTGCTCAATCCGCGTCTGAGGGCAACCCTATGACCACGATCGATCAAGTGCCGTCCATAACGGTGGCAAAGCGCGGGGAAAGCCGCGCCTGGCGCAAGATGAAGCGAAACAGAAGTGCGCTCGTCGGCGCGGCAATCGTTCTTTTCTTCGCCATTCTGGCGGTCGCCGCACCGATCCTGCCAATCATCGATCCGATTGCCACAAGCTGGTCGGCGATCCGCAAGGCGCCGTCCGCGGCGTACTGGCTCGGCACCGACGATCTTGGCCGCGATATTCTCTCCCGGATGATCTGGGGTGCGCAGGCATCGCTGATGGCCGGCGTCGTCTCGGTGGCGATCGCCGTCGTGATCGGCGTGCCCTTCGGCCTCGTTTCCGGTTATTTCGGCGGCTGGGTGGATATGGTGATCTCGCGCATCACCGAGGCGCTGCTCGCCATGCCGTTCCTGATCATGGCGATCGCGCTCGCCGCCTTCCTGGGGCCGAGCCTGATGAATGCGATGATCGCCATCGGGCTTTCGGCGATGCCGATCTTCGTGCGGCTGACGCGCGGCCAGGTTCTCGCGGTAAAGACGGAAGACTATGTCGAAGGCGCGCGTGCCGTCGGCCTGAACCATGTGGAGATCATGGTTCGTTACATCCTGCCGAACGTCTTCGCACCGATCATCGTGCAGGCGACGCTGACGGTGGCGACCGCCATCATCGCCGAGGCGAGCCTGTCCTTCCTCGGCCTCGGCCAGCAGCCGCCGGCGCCCTCCTGGGGTTCGATGCTGAACGTCGCCAAGAATTTTCTCACCCAGGCGCCGTGGATGGCGATGTGGCCGGGCGCGGCGATCTTCCTCGTGGTGATCGGCTTCAATCTGCTCGGCGACGGCCTGCGCGACGCGCTCGACCCGCGCGAATCCTGATTTGAAAGGAATATCGATATTATGACTGAATTCACCACAAGGCCCGAGATTCTCGGCACGTTCGGCGTCGTCACCTCCACCCACTGGATCGCATCCGCCGTCGGCATGGCGATCCTGGAAAAGGGCGGCAATGCCTTCGATGCGGCGGTTGCGACCGGCTTCGTGCTGCAGATCGTCGAGCCGCATCTCTGCGGTCCGGGCGGTGACATGCCGGCCGTCTTCTACTCGAAAAAGAAGGACAAGGTCGAGGTCATCTGCGCGCAAGGGCCGGCGCCGGCCGGCGCGACGATCGAGCATTACACGTCGGAAGGCCTGACGCTGATCCCCGGCGACGGGCTGCTCGCGACCGTCATTCCGGGCGCCTTCGACGGCTGGATGCTGATGCTGCGCGACTACGGCACGATGAGCATTCGCGAAGTGCTGGAGCCGGCGATCTACTACGCCGAAAACGGCCATCCGGTGCTTGCCCGTGTTTCCGCCACCATCAAGGGGCTTGCCGGCTTCTTCGAGAAGGAATGGCCGACCTCCTACGCGACCTGGTTGCCGGGCGGCGCCGCACCCGAGCCGCAGGCGAATTTCAGGAACCCGGTTCTCGCCGAAACCTGGAAGCGGATCATTGCCGAGGCCGAGGCGAAGACCGGCCGCGAAAACCAGATCGAGGCTGCCCGCGACGCTTTCTACCGTGGCTTCGTGGCAGAGGCGATCGACAAATATGTCAGCACCACCGCAGTGATGGATGCGAGCGGCGCCAGGCATAAGGGCGTTCTGACTGCCGACGACATGGCGAACTGGGAGGCGACCATCGAGGCACCGCAGACCTACGATTACCACGACTGGACGGTCGCCAAGACGCCGGCGTGGGGTCAGGGGCCAGTGCTGCTTCAGTCCCTGGCGCTGCTGAAGGGGTTCGACCTGTCGACGATGGACCCGGCCGGCCCGGACTTCGTGCATGTCGTCGTCGAAGCCATGAAGCTCGCCTATGCCGACCGCGAGGTCTATTACGGCGATCCGGAATTCGCGCAGATCCCGACCGAATACCTGCTGTCGGAAGGCTACAACGCTGAGCGCCGCAAGCTGATCACCAAGGAAGCCTCGCTTGAACTCCGCCCCGGCCGCGTGCCGGGTTACGACAACCAGTTCGACCTGACGATGGCGATGCTGGCGCAAGTAAGCGGCAAGGGGGCGGTCTACGAGCCGACCATGTCGCACCTCACCGAGAAGCGCGGCGACACGGTGCATATCGACGTCATCGATCGATGGGGCAACATGGTCTCGACCACGCCGTCCGGTGGCTGGCTGCAGTCTTCGCCGATCGTGCCCAGCCTTGGTTTCGCACTGAATTCGCGTGCCCAGATGTTCTGGTTGAAGCCCGGCCTGCCGACCTCGCTCGCACCGGGAAAACGGCCGCGCACCACGCTGACGCCATCGCTTGCGCTGCACCAGGGCCGGCCGACGCTGGTTTTCGGCACGCCCGGCGGAGACCAGCAGGACCAGTGGCAACTGCCTTTCTTCCTGCGGTACGTCCACTACAAGAAGAACCTCCAGGCGGCGATCGACATGCCGCTCTTCCATACGACGCATTTCCCGGGCTCCTTCTATCCGCGCACCAGTGAGCCCGGGAACATCATGGTGGAAAGCAATATCGGCGCCGAGGTCCTGGACGAACTGCGCCGCCGCGGCCACCAGGTGACGGTGGCCGATCCCTGGAGCGTCGGCCGCCTGACCGCCGCCCGCCGCGATGCGGACGGCCTGATGCGGGCGGCGGCGACGCCGCGCCTGATGCAGGCCTATGCGGTGGGGAGGTAGTCCATGACCTGGTCGATCGTCGCGCGCGACCCGCAAACGGGTCATCTGGGGATTGCCGTCGCGAGCCGCTTCTTCGCCGTCGGCGCCGCCGTGCCGCATATCAGGGGCAGGGTGGGCGCGGTCGCCACCCAGGCCTTCGTCAGTCCGCTCTACGGTACGGACGGGCTGAAGCTGCTCGAAGAGGGAAAGTTGCCGGAAGAGATCATCGGGACGCTGACGGCCCGCGACGACGGGCGGCGGCAGCGCCAGTTCCACCTGATCGACGCGAGCGGCCGCAACGCCGCCTATACCGGCGAGAACTGCGTCGACTGGGCCGGCCATCTGGTGGACGACAATGTGTCCGTCGCCGGCAACATGCTGGCCGGGCCTGAGGTGATCGCCGAGACGCTGCGCGTCTATAAGGAGAGGGCGGCGGCCGACGCGCCGCTTGCCGAACGGCTGCTCGATGCCATGGATGCGGGCGAGGCGGCCGGCGGTGACAAGCGGGGCAAGCAATCCGCCGCCATGGTTATCTATCGCGACCAGGATTATCCGTGGCTGCGAATCCACGCCGACGATCATACCGATCCGCTTCGTGAACTGCGGCGGCTCTACGCGGTGGCGCAGGAGCGTTACCTGCATGTCGCCGAGACCATGCCGACTCGCGAGAACCCGCACGGCATGATCGACCGCCGGGTGATCGACGAGAAGATCGCAGCGCTTGAAGCCGCCCGCGAGGCGGAAGGCCGCCCCTCCGCCTCCTTTGCCACGCCCTGGAAGCCCCAATGAGCGAAACACCCGTCCTTTCCGTCAAGAACCTCACGACCTCCTTCCTGGTCGACGGCGAATGGAAGAGCGTCGTGCGCGACGTCTCCTTCGACGTCGGCCCCGGCGAAACGGTGGCGATTGTCGGGGAATCCGGCTCCGGCAAGAGCGTCACATCGCTCTCGATCATGCGGCTGCTTTCGCCGGGTTCGAGCCGCATCGAGGGAAAGATCCTGCTGGCCGGCAAGAACCTGCTGGCGCTCTCCGAGAAGGAGATGCGCGGCGTGCGCGGCAACGACGCCTCGATGATCTTCCAGGAGCCGATGACCTCGCTCAACCCGATCTTCACCATCGGTCGGCAGATCTCGGAAGTGCTGACCCGCCACAAGGGCCTGTCGAAACATGAGGCGCGCGCCGAGACGGTGCGGCTTCTGGAAAAGGTGCGCATTCCGAACGCCTCCGCGCGCTTCGATGATTACCCGCACCAGTTCTCGGGTGGCATGCGCCAGCGGGTGATGATCGCCATGGCGCTCGCCTCCAGGCCGAAACTGCTCATCGCCGACGAACCGACAACGGCGCTTGATGTCACCATCCAGGGACAGATCCTTGATCTGATCAAGGTGCTGCAGGAAGAAGAGGGCATGTCCGTCCTCTTCATCACGCACGATATGGGCGTCGTCGCCGAGATCGCCGACCGCACCATCGTCATGTACCGGGGCGAGGCGGTGGAGAGCGGCCCGACGGAGGAAATCTTCCACCGCGGCAAGCATCCCTATACGCGCGCACTTCTCTCCGCCGTGCCGCGGCTCGGCTCGATGCGGAACCGCAAATGGCCGACCCGTTTCCCGGTTGTCGATGTTTCGACCGGCGAAGCGGCCGAACCCGCCGAGGTCGCGGGCACCGTCGATACGCGCAAGACGCCGGTCCTCGCCGTCAGGAACCTTGTCACCCGCTTTCCGATCCGCTCCGGCCTCTTTGCGCGCCAGACCGGTGCGGTGCATGCGGTCGAGAACATTTCCTTCGATCTCTTTCAGGGTGAGACGTTGTCACTGGTTGGTGAATCCGGCTGCGGCAAGTCGACGACCGGTCGCTCCATCATGCGGCTGATCGAGCCGACCGGCGGCGAGGTGGCGCTCGACGGTTACGACGTGCTGCATCTCGACCAGGTTGGTCTGCGCAACATGCGCAAGACGATCCAGATGATCTTCCAGGATCCGTTTTCATCGCTCAACCCGCGCATGACGGTAGGCCAGGCGATTGCCGAGCCGTTCATCAAGCACAGGCTCGGGACGGCGAAGCAGGCGAGGGAGAAGACCGCCGACCTCTTGCGCAAGGTGGGGCTTTCACCCGACATGGCGAGCCGCTATCCGCACGAATTCTCCGGCGGCCAGCGGCAGCGCATCGCGATCGCCCGGGTGCTGTCGCTCGACCCGAAGGTGATCGTGGCGGACGAAAGCGTCTCGGCGCTCGACGTGTCGATCAAGGCGCAGGTCTGCAACCTTTTGCTCGACCTGCAACAGAGCCTGAACCTCGCCTTCCTGTTCATCTCCCACGACATGGCGGTGGTGGAGCGGGTGAGCCACCGGGTGGCGGGGATGTATCTCGGCGAGATCGTCGAGATCGGCCCGCGGGCAGCGGTCTTCGAGAACCCGCAGCATCCCTATACGAAGAAGCTGATGGCTGCCGTTCCGGTGCCGGACCCGGCGCGGCGCGGCATCCGCCGCGGCATTTCCAACGACGAACTGAAGAGCCCCGTGCGCCCGATGGATTACCGGCCGCCGAAACGGGAATATCGTGAGGTTTCCGAAGGCCACCTGGTGCAGGTGGCCTAACGTCCGGGGAAATCAGATCAGCCTCAGCCCCTTCAGGCTGACATGCCCGTCCTTGCCGATGATGATGTGGTCGTGCACCGTGATCCCGAGCGGTTTGGCGGTATCGATGATCGTCTTCGTCATGTCGATATCGGCGCGCGAGGGCGTCGGGTCGCCGCTTGGATGGTTATGGACCAGAATAATGGCGGTGGCGGAAAGCTCCAGCGCGCGGCGCACCACTTCGCGCGGATAGACCGGCGTGTGGTCGACCGTGCCGTGACCCTGCACCTCGTCGGCGATCAGCGCATTGCGCTTGTCGAGAAAGAGGATGCGGAACTGCTCGCGGGATTCGTAGGCCATGGCGGCATGGCAATAATCGATGACCGATGACCAGGAGGAGAGCACCTGCTTGCCGCGCAACTCGCTTTTCAGCATCCGCTGGCCGACAGTCGCGACGAGCTTGAGGTCCAGTGCTACGGCCTCACCGACGCCCTTGACCTCCTGCAGCAGCGCCGGCGGCGCACCGAAGACCCCGGCCAGCGTCCCGAAACGATCGATCAGGGCCTTGGCGATCGGCTTGGTGTCGCGCCGCGGGATCAGCCGGAAGAGCAGCAGTTCGAGGACTTCGTAATCGGCGAGTGCTGTGTCGCCATGGTCGCGGTATTTGGTGCGCAGCCGCTCGCGATGGCCATAGTAATGGGCGCTCGGCTCTTCCTTGTCCAGAGCCGTCGATTTCCTGATGGCTTTCGGCTTGGAAAGCTGTTCGGCGAAAAAGCCGCGCTCGTCCTCGATGAAGGACGCCTGATCGTCCGGCGGAGAGGCCGAGCGGTTCGCCATGGCTACCTCGAAAGCGGCGGCAGGCCCGGCCGGTCGAGACCCGCGGGCGACAGCGTGAAGACCTCGCAGCCTGTGGCCGTCACGCCGACGGCATGCTCGTATTGCGCCGAAAGCGAGCGGTCGCGGGTAACCGCCGTCCAGCCGTCGGAAAGCACTTTCACATGCGGTTTGCCGAGATTGATCATCGGCTCGATCGTGAAGATCATGCCTTCCTTCATTTCCGGGCCTTCATCGGCGCGGCCGTAATGCAGGATGTTTGGCGAGTCATGGAAAAGCCGTCCGACGCCATGGCCGCAGAAATCGCGCACCACCGAGCAGCGTTCGCCTTCCGCATAGGTCTGGATCGCTTCACCGATCGCGCCGGTGCGCGCGCCTGGGCGGACGGCCGCGATGCCCAGCATCAGGCATTCATAGGTGACTTCGAGCAGGCGCTCGGCGGCGCGCTTGATCTGTCCGACAGGATACATGCGGCTCGAATCCCCGTGCCAGCCATCCAGGATATAGGTGACGTCGATATTGACGATGTCGCCTTCGCGCAGCGGCTTGTCATCCGGCATGCCGTGGCAGACGACGTGGTTGATCGAGGTGCAGACCGAATATTTGTAGCCGCGATAATTCAGCGTGGCGGGCAGGGCACCATGATCCATGCCGAACTCAAAGACGAAGCGGTCGATTGCACTGGTGGTGACGCCGGGCTTGACGATCGACGCGAGTTCGTCAAGGCAGCGTGCCGTGAGCAGGCAGGCCTTGCGCATGCCGGCAAAGTCTTCCGGAGTATAGAGACGGATCGCGCCCGTGTTCTTAAGAGGGGCGGAAACCGCCTCGATGTAGTTGACCATGGTTCTTCTCTCGCAATTCCTCCGTTCATAAAGCAGCAGGGCAGGGTTCGTCCATCGGGTTCAGCGAATCGTGAGCGGTTTGTTGGCGGCGATGTGGATTGATCGCACTGAAAGAGCCTTTTAAAGTGCTGTTTAGCGCTCTATATAAGGAGCGGATTGATATACGAAAGAGAGAGCCATGGTTAGCGTTGTCCTTGCCGAAGTGACAGCCAGCATTTCGGAACTGAAGCGCAATCCAATGGGAACCGTCGCCGCAGGCGAGGGAGCCCCGGTCGCCATCCTGAACCGCAACGAGCCGGCCTTTTATTGCATTCCCGCCAAGGCTTACGAAGTCATGATGGATAGGCTCGAAGACCTTGAACTCAATGCGCTGGCGGACAGCCGGGCAGGGGAAGCCGTCGTCAAGGTGACGCTGGATGAGCTATGAGCTCGCCTTTCTCGACGTTGCTTTGAAGGAGTGGCGAAAGCTCGACGCCAATATCCGCGATCAATTCAGGAAGAAGCTTGCCGAGCGGCTTGAAAATCCGCGCGTGCCCTCCGCCCAGCTTTACGGCGACGAGGACCGCTACAAGGTCAAGCTCAGAAGCGCCGGTTATCGTCTCGTCTACGAGGTCCGCGATGCGCAACTGATCGTGCTAGTGATCGCAGTTGGCCGGCGTGACCGGAATGCCGTCTACAAGGCGGCCGAGAAGCGTTAACCGAGACCGTCGACTGGAATCAGTCCCGAAGGGACGATCTCTTCGGGCGAAACGCGGCAGCGGACGGCATAGGCTTCGACGCCGCGGGATTTTGCCCGCTCGAAGGCCAGGGCATAGAGCGGGTCGAGGTCGGCGCAGATCGAAAAGCGCGTGCAATCGTGCCGCTGGATCAGGTAGATCATCACCGCCCGGTGACCGGCTTCCGCCATGTCGCCCAGTTCCTCCAGATGCTTGGCGCCGCGCTTGGTCACGGTATCGGGGAATTCGGCCAATCCGGTTTCCCGCATGAAATGGACGTTCTTCACTTCGACATAGGCATCCGGCAGGCCATCCCCGGAGAGCAGGAAATCGATGCGCGAATTGCGGCCATAGCGCTGTTCGCGCAAAATCGCCCCGTAGCTGGCGAGGCTCGGGATAAGACCGGCGCGGATTGCCTCCTCTGCAAGCCGGTTCGGCAGGCCGGTATTGATGCCGACCGTTTCGCCATCCACCTCGACCATCTCGAACATGTGCCGGTATTTGCGGGTCGGGCTGTCATGCAGCGACACCCAGATACGTGAACCCGGAGCCGTCAGCCCACGCATCGAGCCGGTATTGGGGCAGGAACCGGTAAACGGCGTGCCGTCCTCTGCGACCGCATCGAAGAGGAAGCGCTTGTAGCGCTGCAAAAGGGTCGCGGGGACGAGCGGCGGATCGAAACGCATGGGGAAGGGCGGTCAGATGCGGGCAAGCACATAGGTGCCGGGCGCGTCGGCAATCGCGTTGAGCGCCGAGCCGCCGGGCTTGCGGGCCGGGACTTGGGCGTCGTCCTTCGCCTCGATCCACTGATGCCAGTGCGGCCACCAGGAACCCTTGCTCTCCTCAGCCTTGGCAAACCAATCCTCGAAATCTCCCTTCACCTTGCCGCCCGTCCAGTATTGGTACTTCTGTTTGTCGGGCGGATTGACGACGCCGGCGATATGGCCGGAGCCGGTCAGCACGAAGTCGACAGGTCCGCCGAACAGCGAAGAGCCGAGAAAGACGGATTTCGGCGGCGCGATATGATCCTCGCGGGTTGCGAGATTGTAGACCGGGATCTTGATGTCCTTGAGGGAAACCAACTTGCCGCCGAGCTTCATCTCACCCTTGCTCAGATTGTTGCTGAGATAGCAGTTGCGCAGGTAATAGGCATGGTTGGCGGCTGCCATCCTGGTCGAATCGGAATTCCAGTAGAGCAGATCGAAGGGCGGTGGCTCCTGGCCCCTGAGGTAGTTGTTGACGACATAGGGCCAGATGAGTTCGGAAGCGCGCAGCATGTTGAAGGCGGTTGCCATCTTCGAACCTTCGAGAAAGCCGGCCGCATCCATCTGCTTTTCGATCGCAGCGATCTGTTCCTCGTCGACGAAAACCTTCAGATCGCCCGCATGGGTGAAATCCACCTGCGTCGTGAGGAAGGTCGCGGAAGCGATCCGGCGGTTCTTCTGCTTTGCGTGATAGGCAAGCGTGGCGGCGAGCAGCGTACCGCCGACGCAATAGCCGACCGCGTTCACCTGTTTCTCGCCGGTCGCCTTTTCGATCGTTGTGAGCGCGAAATCGATCCCCTCGCGCATGTAGGATTCCCAATCCTTCCTGGCGTGCCGCTTGTCCGGGTTGACCCAGGAGATGACGAAGACAGTGTGGCCCTGGTCGACGCACCACTTGATGAAGCTCTTCTGCGGGTTGAGATCGAGAATGTAGAACTTGTTGATCCAGGGCGGCACGATCATCAGCGGCCGTTTCAGCACGGTCTCGGTCGAAGGTTCGTATTGCAGGATTTCGCAGATATCGCTTTGGGCGATGACCTTGCCCGGCGTGAGCGCCAGATTGTGGCCGATGGCGAACTTGGTCGCGTCCGTATGGCGCAGCCTCAGTTCCCCGCCGCCGGCGGCGATGTCTTCGGCGAGCATCTTCATGCCGGCTACGAGGTTGGCGCCGCTGGTTGCGATCGTCTCGCGATAGATTTCCGGGTTGGTGAGCGCGAAATTGACCGGCGAAAGAGCCGCCGTGATCTGCTTCACGTAGAAAGCGGCCTTATGTCTGGTGTGTTCGTCCAACCCCTCGGCGTCACTCACCAGCTTTTCTGCCCAGGAGGCGGTGACCAGATAGACCTGCTTCAAAAACGCGAAGAACGGGTTCTTCACCCAGTCGGGATCGGCAAAACGCTTGTCGTTGGGCAACATTTCCGGCGCGAGTTCGACCGGCTGGCCGGAGAACCGGCTCAAGCTGCGCATCCAGATGCCCATGTAGCTCGAGAAAAGCAGCGTCTGCGCTTCCAGCGTCCGCTTCGGATCGGAGATCCAGTATTCCGTCACTTTCGAGAGCGTCTTCACGAGATCGGTCATCGGGTCGGCGGCCGAATCGACGATCTCGCCACTCTCACGGGGCTTGAGCCATTCCGATGCCGCCTTGCCGAGATTCTCCAGCGCCCGAGCGACGTTCATCGCAAGCGCGTGCGGGTCCTTGACCATATAGGCCTCGACCGATTTGGGATCGAAGCCCGGAAATTCCTGTCCCGTGCCGCCCTTATCCTCGGTCTTTTCCGTCACGCACGGCCTCCCAGCGAATTCTCGTTTGTTTTCGTTTGTACATTGTGCCCGAAAGCGAATACAAGTGCCAGCGATCGGCGCGTTCAGGTAGATATATTGCCGGCACGGAAACTGGGTTACGGAAATGGAAAAACTGAGGCATGGAATCGTCGGCATACCGCTATGGGTGGGTCTTGGCGCACTGTCTCTTTTGACCGGCTGCAACAGCCAGAGCTTCGCGCTCGACGACGGCATTCCCAACACGCCGCCGCCCGCCGTCGTCGCCCAGTCCAGCACCTCGCCGGCGCCCGGTCCGCTTGTCAAGAAAAACACCGGCACCTATCCCACCTTCGCCCCGACTCTGACGGCTGCCGCAGAGCAGATCGAAGATGACGATTACCATAAGAGCGAGCCGCGGCTTGCCGCACTGGCCCGCGCCCGCAGGACCGGCTCGATCTCGGAAGCCGAGTATCAGCGACGCGTCGCCGAATATCGCAAGCTCGCTGCCGAGCACGGCAACGACGCCTTGGCCAACATCGCCAAATAGCGCTTGCGTTTCGGCCCGTTTGGCCGCAAATCACAAATCGTCTAGGATGCGCCACGAAGCAGCGCAATGAGGCCTGCTTTCCGCATCTATTTTTTCGAGGGAGCCATGGAAGAGTTTCATAAAGTCCGGCGTCTGCCGCCCTACGTTTTCGAACAGGTCAACCGTTTGAAGGCGAGCGCGCGAGCGGGTGGCGCCGACATTATCGATCTCGGCATGGGCAATCCCGATCTTCCAACGCCGAAAGCGATCGTCGACAAGCTATGCGAAGTGGTGCAGGACCCGCGCACGCACCGCTATTCGTCTTCCAAGGGTATTCCAGGCCTGCGCCGCGCCCAGGCCGCCTATTATGCCCGCCGGTTCGGCGTCAAGCTGAACCCTGAGACCCAGGTCGTCGCGACGCTGGGCTCAAAGGAAGGCTTTGCCAATATGGCGCAGGCGATCACCGCGCCAGGCGACGTGATCCTCTGCCCGAACCCGACCTATCCGATCCATGCCTTTGGCTTCCTGATGGCGGGCGGCGTGATCCGCTCCATGTCGGTTGAGCCGGACGACAGTTTCTTCCCGCCGCTCGAACGCGCCGTGAAGCATTCGATCCCGAAACCGCTGGCGTTGATTCTCAACTATCCGTCCAACCCGACGGCACATGTGGCGTCGCTCGATTTCTACAAGGAAGTGGTGAGCTTCGCGAAGAAGCACGACATCATCGTGCTATCGGATCTGGCCTATTCGGAAATCTACTTCGAAGGCGAGCCGCCGCCGTCCGTGCTGCAGGTGCCGGGCGCGATGGATATCGCCGTCGAATTCACCTCCATGTCGAAGACCTTCTCCATGCCCGGCTGGCGCATGGGGTTTGCCGTCGGCAACGAGCGCCTGATCTCCGCATTGACGCGGGTGAAATCCTATCTCGACTACGGCGCCTTCACGCCGATCCAGGTGGCCGCTACCCACGCGCTGAACGGCGACGGTTCCGACATTGCGGAGGTCCGCAATATCTACAAGCGCCGCCGCGACGTGATGGTCGAGAGCTTCGGCAAGGCCGGTTTCGAAGTGCCGCCGCCGGCTGCGACCATGTTCGCATGGGCGAAGATCCCGGAAAAATTCCGCCACCTCGGTTCGCTGGAGTTTTCGAAGCTTCTTGTCGAGAAAGCGGATGTCGCGGTCGCGCCGGGCGTCGGTTTCGGCGAAATGGGCGACGACTACGTCCGTCTGGCGCTCGTCGAGAACGAGCATCGTATCCGCCAGGCTGCGCGCAACATCAAGAAGTTCCTGTCGACGGCGGATGACACGATGCACAACGTCATCTCGCTCAATACGCGCCGCTGATCGGATTTCTTTAGCATGAGGCGGGTCCCCGTGGTCCGCCTCCTCCTCCCCAGGAACCAGGAAGAATAGCATGTCAGATGCCCTCAAAGTCGGGATTGCGGGTCTCGGCACCGTTGGTGCCTCGCTCGTCCGGATCATCCAGAATCGCGCGAACGAACTCACCGTCACGTGCGGCCGTGCGATCGAGATCACGGCCGTGACGGCCCGCGACCGCAATCGCGATCGCGGCATCGATATTTCCGGCATCGCCTGGTTCGATACACCGGAGAAACTGGCAGCAGAAGCCGATATCGACGTCTTCGTGGAACTGATGGGCGGCGCCAATGGACCGGCCGCGAACTCCGTCCGGGCGGCGCTGGAGCGGGGTCTCCATGTGGTGACCGCCAACAAGGCGCTGCTCGCCGCCTCCGGCGTGGAACTCGCGAAGATCGCCGAGGAAAAGGGCGCGCTCCTCAATTTCGAGGCGGCGGTCGCCGGCGGCATTCCGGTCATCAAGGCGCTGCGCGAATCCCTGACGGGCAATACCGTCTCGCGCGTCTACGGCATCATGAACGGCACCTGCAACTACATCCTGACCCGGATGGAGAAGGAGGGCCTGTCCTTTGCCGACTGCCTCAGGGAAGCACAGCGTCTGGGCTACGCCGAAGCCGATCCGGCCTTCGACATCGAGGGCAACGACACGGCCCACAAGCTTGCCATCCTCACGACGCTGGCCTTCGGCTCCGAAATCGCCGCCGACGAGATCTATCTGGAAGGCATCACCAATATCTCGATCGAGGACATCCGTGCCGCGTCCGATCTCGGTTATCGCATCAAGCTGCTCGGCGTTGCGCAAAAGACCGAGAGCGGTATCGAGCAGCGGGTGCACCCGACCATGGTGCCGCACGACACGGTGATTGCGCAGGTTGACGGCGTCACCAATGCGGTGGCGATCGAATCCGATATCCTTGGCGAATTGCTGATGGTTGGCCCCGGTGCCGGCGGCAATGCGACGGCATCCGCCGTATTGGGTGATATCGCCGATATCGCCAAGAGCCGTCCGGGAGAGCAACGCGTGCCGGTGCTGGGCACGCCGGCTGCATCGCTCGCTCCCTACAAGCGCGCGCGCATGCGCAGCCACGAGGGCGGCTATTTCATCCGCCTGACGGTGGCCGACCGCACCGGCGTCTTTGCCTCGATCGCGACGCGCATGGCGGAAAATGCGATCTCGCTCGAATCGATCGTACAGCGCGCAACACCGGAAGCCGGCGACGACAGCCCCAAGACGATCATCCTCGTCACCCATGCGACGACCGAGGCTTCGATCCGCAAGGCGGTTGATGCGATCAAGACGGAAAGCTATCTCGTCGGGGAGCCTCAGGTGATCCGCATCGAGCGGCCTAAAGCCTTCTAGGATTTCAGGAAAATGGCCGGTTTCCTTGCCGGCCTTTTTATTCGCGGAAGGGACGGTATGCTCCTGAAACAGCCGTCAAAAAAGCAGGCCTTATGAAGATTTCAAGACTAGCCGGGCGAGGTTCCCGGGCGTAGATTGTCAGGTGTAATCACCATCGCGAGGAGGCGCTTGCGTGATCACCATGAACACTGGGAAAAAGGCCTACCGGCTGGGAATTGGTGGAGCCGTCGACAAGTCGATGGGTTCGCGGACCTTGCATCTGGTCCATGCAAACGATCAAGCGAGTGACGATTTCGAAGGGCGCGGGAATTGGAGCTTCATGCTCGTCTTCTTTGCGGCCCTGATAGGCTTGGCCGCGTGTGCGATAATCTGGTTTTCGCTCTGAGAGCTCACAATAAATTCAGGAGAGGACGCAATCCACACGATGGTTCGGTGGGGTGGATTACTGTTTCTCCTTGAATGCGCTAAAAGCGATCGATGACCAGACTTATCTCCGCGCTTTCGTCGGCGGCGGAAACGGTTGATCCCGTCCCGCGCGCATTCCTGGGTGTTGAACGCTCTGCAAGCGATCAGCGCTGGGTATCGCGTCTCGACCAGGCGGCGCAAAACAGGGCGCTCGCGATTGCCCAGATCCATGGCATCCCCGATCTTGTCGCCCGCGTTCTGGCAGGGCGCGGTGTTACGCTCGACGATGCTCTGGCCTTCCTTGATCCGACCATCCGTTCGCTGATGCCGGAGCCCTTCACCCTGACGGATTGCGAAAAAGCGGTGAACCGTCTGGCCGATGCCATCGCAAGGCGCGAGAAGGTAGCGATCTTCGGTGATTACGACGTC
The DNA here is from genome assembly GCF_000757525.1 of Rhizobium sp. YS-1r. Classification (NCBI taxonomy): domain Bacteria; kingdom Pseudomonadati; phylum Pseudomonadota; class Alphaproteobacteria; order Hyphomicrobiales; family Rhizobiaceae; genus Rhizobium; species Rhizobium sp. YS-1r. The sequence goes on from NZ_JPYQ01000032.1 coordinate 37,487, forward strand.
GATGGCGCCGCCTCTTCTGCGCTCCTCTATCGCTTCCTCCGGCATTTCGGCGTCGAGGCGGAAATCTACATTCCAGATCGCATCTTCGAGGGCTACGGCCCCAATCCGACGGCGATCCGCCAGTTGATCGCCAACGGTGCAGGACTCATCGTCACCGTCGATTGCGGCTCCACCAGCCATGATGCGCTCGCTGCCGCCCGCGACGAAGGCTGCGACGTCGTGGTCATCGACCACCACCAGCTCGGCCACGAACTGCCCCCATGCCTGGCGCTCGTTAATCCCAACCGCGAGGATGATCTTTCCGGCCAGGGCCACCTCTGCGCCGCCGGTGTGGTTTTCATGGTGCTCGTAGCCGCCGCGCGCCTTCTGCGTGAGCGTGGCGATCCGCGCGCAAAGTCGCTCGACCTGCTCGCCTGGCTGGACATCGTGGCGCTCGCGACCGTCTGCGACGTGGTGCCGCTCAAGGGCCTCAATCGCGCCTATGTGGTCAAGGGGCTGCTTGCCGCGCGCCATATGGGCAATGCAGGCCTCGCAGCACTTTTTCGCAAGGCTGGGCTTGGCGGGCCGGTGACGCCCTATCACATGGGTTTCCTCGTCGGTCCGCGTATCAATGCCGGTGGCCGCATCGGCGATGCGGCGCTGGGCAGTCGTCTGCTGACGCTGGACGACGCGGTCGAGGCCGAAGAGATCGCCGGTCGGCTGGATGAGCTCAACCGCGAGCGGCAGGCGATGGAGGCGGCCATGCTCGCTGAAGCGGAAGCCGAAGTGCTTGCCGAATACGGAACGGGCGAGGGCGCGTCAGTGCTGGTGACGGCAAGCGAGAAATGGCACCCCGGCATCGTCGGACTGATCGCCGCGCGACTGAAGGAGAAGTTCAGGCGTCCGGCCTTTGCGATCGCTTTCGATCCGTCCGGCAAGGGGATGGGATCCGGCCGCTCGATCAACGGTTTTGACATGGGTCGTATGGTTCGGGCCGCCGTCGACGCTGGCCTGCTCGTCAAGGGCGGTGGCCATGCCATGGCGGCGGGCCTGACGGTCGATCGGGCCAATCTCGGGCGTCTGCGCGCCTTCTTCGAGGAAATGGCGGGCGAAAGCGTGCCGGGCCTCGTCGCCAACCATGTGCTGAAGATCGATGGCGCTCTGTCGGCTTCCGGTGCGACGCTGGAGCTTTTCGATATGCTCGAACAGGCTGGCCCCTACGGCTCCGGCCATGCCCAGCCGGTCTTTGCGATCCCCGCCCATCGGCTGAAGGATGCGCGGTTGGTCGGCACGGCGCATATCAAGGTGACGCTGGAGGCGGTGGACGGCTCGCGGATTGAAGGAATCGCTTTCCGCGCCGCCGAGACGCCGCTCGGAAACATGCTGCTCAATTCGCGAGGAAGCCAGATCCACGCCGCCGGTTGCCTGAGCGCCGACCACTGGCAGGGCAACCGCCGGATCCAACTCCGCCTGCTCGACGCGGCAAAAGCGGTATAAACGCGATCAGTTCATTTTGAAGAGGGAAGTGGTACGCCCAACGGGACTCGAACCCGTGTTACCGCCGTGAGAGGGCGGCGTCCTGACCGCTAGACGATGGGCGCCTGCTACTGAAGATCAGCACCATACTATGAAAAAGATGGAATGCAAAAAAATGCCGGATGGCACGCCCTAGGGGAGTCGAACCCCTCTTTCCAGAATGAAAATCTGGCGTCCTAACCGATAGACGAAGGGCGCGTGCGGTGAGCGCCCTTATAGTGAGGGTGCTGACTTCCCGCAAGCGCAAAAATGCACTTTTTCCACTTGGCGGCCGCAAAAAAATGGCGCGCGCAAATGCCGCCGGCGATCAGCAGATAGAGAAGCAAAAACAAAAACTTGGGAGAAGGAAGTGGCACGCCCTAGGGGAGTCGAACCCCTCTTTCCAGAATGAAAATCTGGCGTCCTAACCGATAGACGAAGGGCGCGTGCGGTGAGCGATCTTATAGAGAGGTGATTTCTTTCCCGCAAGCGCCAAAACCATCTTTTTTGCAAAAAAATGACAGGTGTCGTGCGGTCGAATTTAGGGGCAAAAATAGCGTCGAATCAGCAAGTTAACGGATTGCCCTGCGGATCGGTGCCGCATGTCGCGGCAGGAACGGCCTGCTGAAGACCGAAGAGGCTTGCGGTTGTGGCGTTGAAATTACGCCTTGGCAGTTCGGCCGGAACCGGACCGCTGGCGGACGGGGAGGTGGAAGGCGCGGAAGCGGGCGGATTGGACGAGAAGATCGTGCTGCTGCCGGCACGGATGGCTGTCGGCTGGGTCGCGAGGCCGGCGATAGAGGAGGGCTGCGGAGCGGTGGGAGCGACCGGAAAACCGCTCTCGTTCGGCAACACTGTCGATGCAGGAGGAGTTTGCGTCTGGGCTCGTTGCTTTCCTGAGGCCTTGGAGATCATCGGATCGACATAGCGGCTCGAAGCGGTGGTGCCACCTTTGGCGAGAATCCCCTTGGCGCTTGCCGGCTTTGTCGTCTCAGGCTGCGATAAGCCTGCTTCGGCGGTTTCCCTCGTCGTGGTGCAGCCGCTCAGCAACAAGGCGGAAACGGATGCAGCAGCCAGCGCCATGCGGATGCTCGAAGAAGAGAAAGGCATTTTTGGCAAGGGAAGCCCCGTCAGCTCGCGTCGAATCGTGATTTGGAGCATCTCCCGGAAGTGCCGGATGGACAAGCCGCCTGAGACCGGCACGCGAGTGCCGGGTCAGCTTGAGGCAAGGTTGGATGAGGGCCGGCGCGGCGATTTGAGGAGCGCCGCGCCGGAGGGAATTACCATGTGCCGATATTTGGCATCGACGCCCAGGGCTCGGCGACCGGCAGGTTCTCGCCCTTCTGGAGGAGTTCGATGGAAATGCCGTCGGGAGACTTGACGAAGGCCATGCGGCCCTCGCGCGGCGGGCGGTTGATAGTGATGCCGTTGTCCTGCAGGTGCTTGCAGAAGTCGTAGATGTTGTCGACTTCATAGGCGAGGTGACCGAAATTGCGCCCGCCCGTATAGTCTTCGGTGTCCCAGTTATAGGTAAGCTCGATGCAAGGCGCGAGATTTTTCTCGGCAGCCTGGAGGTCGTCGGACGCGGCGAGGAAAACCAGAGTGAAACGGCCTTTTTCGTTTTCGCTGCGCCGAATCTCCTTCAACCCGAAAACAGTTGTATAGAAATGAAGCGAAGCATCCAGGTCTTTCACCCGGACCATGGTATGAAGATAACGCATTATGATGTCTCCCTCCGATGAATGCCGTACGGATATGGCGCAGACGTCAGCCTGGAGCAAGCCACCCTGAATAGAGATGAAGGTGGATAAAGCCAAGACGGGGACTTGCGCTGGACGGTTAGCGGGATGTTAATCTATCCTTCGGGAATCAGTTAAACCGTCACGTCGTAACGCGTAATCGAGGGGCCGACAGGATATGGCAGACAGGATGTCATCGAAGGGCGTTGCCGGTTTCGAGGAGCTCTCGGGTGAGCCGGTTGAGCTGATCGAGATCACCGGCGTCGTAAAGTGGTTCGACGTGGCCAAGGGATTCGGCTTCATCGTTCCCGATAACGGCATGCAGGATGTTCTCCTGCACGTGACCTGCCTCAGGCGCGACGGTTACCAGACGATCCTTGAGGGGACCCGCATCGTGGCGATGATCCAGAAGCGGGATCGTGGCTACCAGGCCTTCCGTATCCTCTCCATGGATCAGTCGACTGCCGTGCATCCCTCGCAGCTTCCGCCGGTTCGCACGCACGTACAAGTGACTGCTACCAGCGGGCTCGAACGCGCCTTGGTTAAATGGTTCAACCGCACCAAGGGTTTCGGCTTCCTGACGCGCGGCGAGGGGACAGAAGATATTTTCGTGCATATGGAGACGCTACGGCGCTTCGGCCTCACCGAATTGCGCCCCGGCCAGGTGGTCCTGGTCCGCTACGGGCCTGGCGACAAAGGCCTGATGGCCGCCGAAATTCATCCCGACAATCCCAATCCTGTGAGTCGGTCACACTGATGCGTATTTCGTTGAAAGTTATCAAAAGCGCCCTTGCGGCGCTTTTTCTGCTCCTGGCGGGGGCAGCGATCGCGCAGGAGATGACGTTCCCGCGCGACGAGCTTTCGATCAGGACGGCGGCTGGCGAGACTCACAGGCTTTCGATCGAGTTGGCGGTCACCGACGCGCAGCGGCAGCATGGCCTGATGTATCGCAAGGAAATGGCGCCGGATCACGGCATGCTGTTCGACTTTGGCCAGGCTCGGCGGGTTTCCATGTGGATGGAGAACACCGTTCTCGCCCTCGACATGCTGTTCATCCAGGGGGACGGCACGATTTCCCATATCAAGGAGAACGCCGTGCCCTTCTCGCGGGATATCATCGATTCGCAGGGACCGGTGAAATTCGTGCTGGAGATCAATGCCGGCCGGGCGAAGGCGCTTGGCATAAAGGTGGGCGACAAGGCGGTCGGCAAGCGCATCGGCAATCAGTGGTGATCCCCACTTAACTTTTCCTTTGATGGGCTAAGGCCTTATTTTGATGTTGCGACACAAAAAGGAACCGTGTATCTCGCAGTCAACGTAGGAACGGAGTGTAGCGCAGTCTGGTAGCGCATCTGGTTTGGGACCAGAGGGTCGGGAGTTCGAATCTCTCCACTCCGACCACGCTTTCAGGCGAGGCTTGCGCCGGTCCAGTCCATGGAGCGTCACAGGAATGCCCGCGAAGATCTATCGTCCCGCAAAAACCGCTATGCAGTCCGGCAAGGCCAAGACCCATCTCTGGGTCCTGGAGTTCGATCAGGAACAGCCGCGCCGCATTGATCCGATTCTCGGTTATACGTCTTCCGGCGATATGAAACAGCAGTTGCGGTTGACTTTTGAGACCCTGGAACAGGCGGAAGCCTATGCCAAGCGTGAAGGTATCGAATACCGGGTGATCCAGCCGAAGGATCCGGCCCGTCAGGTCGTTTCGTACACCGACAATTTTCGCTTCAACCGCGTCCAACCCTGGACACACTGATTTCGCGGTCCGGTCACAGGCATTGTGATGCCGGGCGCTGTCGGGATCGGCCCCTTAGCTCAACTGGATAGAGCAGCTGCCTTCTAAGCAGCAGGTCGCAGGTTCGAGTCCTGCAGGGGTCGCCATCTTTCACTTGTCCATTCCTGAAGGATAGGTGTCCTTCGGTGACATTCCCAAGATGCCGAACATGCCGAACGTCACGCCGCCGAAGGCGTGTTCAGTTCTGACCCTTCAGTGCCGATTGTCATCGTACTGCCGCGCCACTCGAACGAGCCGCCGATCCAGCTCCTAAGCCAGATCGCGGGCATCATGATGTCGCGCACCATCATTGCGGCGAAGGATGCAAGCGAAACAGGCCAGTTCTTCGCCAGAGCGAGGCCAAATTCCGGGAGATAGGTGGCGAGGAGAACTGCGACTGCGACGGCGGTCGCGCTGACATCGGCTATCAGAGCGGCGGCAATTCCAAAAAGGAGCGGCGGCAGGCTGCCGAGCAGGATTTCGGGTGCAAAATAGGCGGGAAATGTGACACGGCGGAGCCTCGCCCATCGGCTCTGGCGGCCCCAGATTTCGGCGAGGTTGCGTCGACCGAGCGGCTGCTCGAAAGGCGAAGCAACAAGATGGACCTTTCGTCCGATCCCGTGGACCAGCTTCGTGGCGGCAGCATCTTCCGCTATCTCCGCCGCCAGTGCTTCAATGCCGCCCTCGGCATTGAGCATCGGCTTGTACCAAAGCATGCTCTTGCCCTGGGCGAAACCAAACCCGACGGCCTCCCCGGCATATTGCCACCTGGCCTGATGCGTATTGAGAAACACGCATTCGACCTTGGCCCAGAAACCGTCCGGCCGCGAACCGAGAGGTGTCGAACAGACAACGCCGGTGTCTTTTCGCCAGCCGGCCATGAGGTGCTGCACGTAGTCGGGCGGCATGAGTACGTTCGAGTCGGCCAATATGACCCAGTCGTTTGTCGCTGCGCGCCATCCTTTGACACAGTTGTTCAGCTTCGGATTGGCGCTTATGCGGTCGTCGCCGATGAGGATGCGTGCAGGAACCGCGGGATGGGCCGCAATCGCATCCTGAATCTTGGAGACAACCGGATCCCGTTCGTCCGCAACGCAAAAGATCAGCTCATAATGTGGCCAGTCGAGCGCGAAGGCATGCGCGAGCGTCAAGGAGGTAAAATTCTCGATCCCGCAGGCAGGGATGACGATCGATGCGGGAGGTTGTTTGGGAAGGGGTGGAGCCGCAGAACCGCTCGGCGAGAGCCGCCGTGCTGCGATGATTATGCTGACGAGATTGACGAGCAGGAAGGCTATCGCAGCGATGGCAAGGTAGTATTCCATTCACGATCACTCCAATGCGGCTTCGTGCAATCACTCGAAGGTAATGTGTAGTGATGTCGATTCGGCGGGCTTTGGCACCGAGGACAGCATTGTCATGCGTCAGTTCGATGACAGTTGATCGTCAACTGGCGCATCGGCCCGAAAATCGAAATCAATTGTCAAAAAAGCACGATGCGCCGGCCAAGGAAGGGGATGCCAGAATTTGTTCCTGGAATGAAAGACGCCATCTCTGGAACTCTGTTGCGGTTCGGACACAAGCACCTACAGCAAGGCCGAGATGCCTGCTGCACTGCCCAAAATCGCATTCTTGCCGCATTATGGCTTCCGATGCGTCGCATTTATTCATATACTGTTCATGTTCGCTTCGAGGCGAAAGTCGAAGCGATGATTCGCACAGCCGATCGGGGTGAAAACTGCCCCTCATATTCGAAATTGCGTGTGGCAGCGATGAAGGCTGCAATCCCAGCGTACCAGATGTTTTATGGGCCTTCGAAGTAGGGATTGTTATTCATGAACGTTAAGACTCTTGCTGCCGGTTTGGCGGCACTGATGAGTGCGGCCTTTTGGGGCGCCGGTTCCGCATCTGCGGACGACAAGCCACTGATTTGGAAACCTTCCAAGACGTCCGATACCAGCTATTCCGTCAAGCTGGGCCTGAAGTTGCCGTCGCGGCTTGAGCCGGAGGCTGGCGTCTCGATGGGAGTGAACACCACGAAAAGCGGCGCACCTGTCGATACGCCCATCAAGTTCTGGAGTAATTTCACGGCCGAGAAGATTGAGATGCCTGCCTATCAGATGAACCGCGGCGTCGGCGTCAATCTCGATGGCAGCAGTGGCAGCGCGGCGATCACCATGAATTATTATGAGAAGGAGATTGTAACGCCGACGATCGATATCGAGAGGCGGAGCAGTTACGGCATGCGTTATGACGGCGCGTCCGGCGAATGGTGTGGCGTCGATGCCAGCCAGTCCGTGCGGCTGTCGCACGGGCCAAGTGGTATGGCGGTCATTGGTCGAGCGTCCGGCACCAATGGTTTCAAGGTCGTCGGCGCCGGCATCGGCGTTGAAAAGAATTTCGGCAGGCATATGACGATCAGCGGCGCGCTCGATCGGACGTCGGATGCGCCCGATCCCGTTGCCAGCGTCAACGCCCGCTATTCATTCAAATGGTGAAAAAAACGGGGCGCTGACACGCCCCGTATCGCCAAGGCCGGATGGAATGCTCAGTGCAGGATCTGGCTGAGGAAAAGCTTTGTGCGCTCGTGCTGCGGATTGTCAAAGAACTCCGCCGGAGAGTTCTGTTCGACGATCTGCCCCTGGTCCATGAAGATGACGCGGTTCGCCACCTGGCGCGCGAAGCCCATTTCATGGGTGACGCAGAGCATGGTCATGCCCTCTTCGGCGAGGCCCACCATCGTATCGAGAACTTCCTTGACCATTTCCGGATCGAGCGCCGACGTCGGTTCGTCGAACAGCATGATCTTCGGCTTCATGCAGAGCGAGCGGGCAATCGCCACGCGCTGCTGCTGGCCGCCGGAGAGCTGGCCCGGATATTTGTTGGCCTGTTCCGGGATCTTGACGCGCCGCAGATAATGCATCGCGATCTCCTCGGCCTCCTTCTTCGGCATCTTGCGGACCCAGATCGGCGCGAGCGTGCAGTTCTCAAGAATCGTCAGATGCGGGAAGAGGTTGAAGTGCTGGAATACCATGCCGACTTCGCGGCGCACTTCGTCGATTTTCTTCAGATCGTTGGTAAGTTCGATGCCGTCGACGATGATCGAGCCGGACTGGTGCTCCTCCAGCCGGTTGATGCAGCGGATCATCGTCGACTTGCCGGAGCCGGACGGGCCGGCGATGACGATGCGCTCGCCGCCCATGACCTTGAGATTGATGTCGCGCAGCACGTGGAAGTCGCCGTACCACTTGTTCATCTTGATGATTTCGACGGCGACGTCGGTGGTGGAGACAGTCAGTTTCTTGAGTTGGGCTTCAGCCATTTTTATCCCCTTGTGTTTCCTTCGCGGCGATTACCGCGTGTGGCTCGTATCGAGATGCCGTTCCATGAAGGCGGAATAGCGCGACATTCCGAAACAAAATAGCCAGAAGATGAAGCCTGCGAAAATGAGGCCGGTGATCGGCGTGACCGGCGTGATCCAGGTCGTGTCGGTGAAGTTGAGCCGCACGATGCCGAGCAGGTCGAACATGCCGATGATCGATACGAGCGAAGTATCCTTGAACAGGCCGATGAAGGTGTTGACGATGCCCGGAATGACGAGCTTGACCGCCTGCGGCAGGATGACCAGCCGCATCTTCTGCCAATAGCTCAAGCCCAGCGAATCGGCCCCTTCCGACTGGCCCTTCGGGATCGCCTGCAGACCGCCGCGGATGACTTCGGCCATATAGGCGGACGCGAAGATCGCCACACCGACGAGAGCGCGCAGAAAATTGTCGATCGTCCAGCCGGTCGGCAGGAAGAGCGGCAGCATCACGTTCGCCATGAAGAGAACGCTGATCAGCGGCACGCCGCGGATGATCTCGATGAAGCCGACGCAGAACATGCGGATCACCGGCATGTTCGAGCGGCGTCCAAGCGCAAGCAGGATGCCGACCGGGAGTGATACCGCGATCCCCACGAAGGAGAGGATAAGGGTCACCATCAATCCGCCCCAGAGCGGTGTTTCCACTTCCCTGAGACCGAAGATGTTGCCATGCAGCAGGAAGAAGGCGACGATCGGGAAGACGACGAAGAAGAGCAGGGCATTGAGACCCTTGCGCGGCATTTTCGGGATCAGCATCGGCACGAGCAGCGCCACGAACAGGATCGCGACGAGCATCGGCCGCCAGCGTTCGTCCATCGGGTAGCGGCCGAACATGAACTGCTGGAAGCGGTCACCCACGAAGGCCCAGCAGGCGCCTTTCCAGCCGTCCGGCTGGATGCCTCCCTGGACGATCGTCGTGCAGACGCTCCGGTCGGAACCCGACCAGACGGCATCGAAGAACAGCCATTCGAGCATGCCGGGCACGGTCCACAGCAGGAGGGCGGCGGCGATCACCGTCAGCGCGGTATCCTTCGGCGTTGCAAGCAGATTGGTCCTGATCCAGCCTGAGATGGTCTTGGTGCTGAGCGGGGCGGGTTCCGGCCCCAGCATTTCGGCGCGGACGTAGGCGAGGTTTTTCGGATTCATGGCCTTACCTTTCCACCAGCGCCATCTTGGCGTTGAACCAGTTCATGAACATCGAGGTCGCGATACTGATCGCCAGGTAAACGGTCAGCATGATGGAGATCGCTTCCACGGCCTGACCGGTCTGGTTCAGCGTCGTGCTGGTCGTGGAGAAGAGTTCGGGAAAGCCGATCGCAACGCCGAGCGAGGAGTTCTTGGTCAGGTTGAGATATTGGCTTGTAAGCGGCGGAATGATGATGCGCATGGCCTGCGGTACGATCACGAGACGCGTCGTATGCGAGGGCTGCAGGCCAAGCGCGAAAGAGGCCTCGCTTTGACCCTTCGGAACGCCGCGGATGCCGGCGCGGATGACTTCGGCGATGAAGGATGCCGTATAAAGCGATAGCGCGAGATAAAGCGCTACGAATTCCGGCAGAATGCGCGTGCCGCCTGTCAGATTGAAGCGACCGGCAATCGGATAATCGAAGGTCAGCGGCGCACCCGCAGCCAGGAAGGCGAGGACCGGCAGGCCGGCGATCAGCCCGATGCCGGCCCAGACCGTATGGAATTGCTTGCCCGTCGCGATCTGGCGCTGCCTTGCCCATCGGGCAACCACCATGGTGGCGACGATGCCGATGATGATGGCGAGCGGAATCAACCAGGCCCCGTCTCCCCAGATCGGCCGCGGAAAGGCAAGACCACGATTGTTCAGGAAGATGCTGAAGGGAAGGGCGATCGAATCCCGGACCTGGGGCAGGGAGTCCAGCACGCCCTTGTACCAGAAGAAGATGATGAGCAGCACCGGGATGTTGCGGAAGACTTCCACATAGACGGTGCAGAGCCTTGCGATCAGCCAGTTCTTTGAAAGACGGCCGAGACCGATGATGAAGCCGACGATCGTGGCGGTGATGATACCAAAAACGGCGACCAGCACCGTGTTGAGGAAACCGACGAAGATGGCGCGGCCATAGGTGGAGTCACTGGTATAAGGAATGAGAGCCTGGCCGATGTCGAAACCGGCGCGGCCCCTCAGGAAGCCATAGCCCGAGGCGGTGCCGGATCTGGCGAGGTTTTCAGCGGTATTGTCGAAGATCCACCAGCCGGCAACGATGATGATGAGGAGGGTGAGCGCCTGGAAAAAAATACCCCGAAATCTTGGGTCATACGCGTAGGACCTTAAGGTCCGCGCCTCGGAAGGCGCAATTGCAGCGTGATCTGTCATGCTGGCCTTTTCCCCTGGCGACCTCGCTTTGGAGGTCTTTTTCTTTTTATGCGTCTTTTCTTATGTGAAGGACAAGACGGCAAAGCCGTCTTGTCCCTTAGCGTTTGCCGATCAGCGGATCGGCGGAGCGTATTGCAGACCGCCCTTGGTCCAGAGCGCGTTCAGGCCGCGCTCGATTTTCAGCGGCGTGTTCTGGCCGATATTGCGCTCGAAGACATCACCGTAATTGCCGACGCCTTTGACAATATTGTAGGCCCATTCATTGGTCAGGCCGAGGTCGGTGCCGATCTTGGTGTCCTGCTCCACGCCCAGGAAGCGGCGGATGTCCGGGTTGGTCGAATTCTTCATCTCGTCGACATTGGCCTGTGTGATGCCGAATTCCTCGGCCTGCACCAAGGCGTAGCCGGCCCACATGACGATGTCGAACCACTGGTCGTCGCCCTGGCGGACGGCCGGGCCGAGCGGCTCCTTGGAGATGATCTCTGGCAGGACGACATGGTCGTTCGGGTTGGAGAGTCCGAGACGGATTGAATAGAGGCCCGACTGGTCGGTCGTGTAGACGTCGCAGCGGCCGGCCTGGTAGGCGGCATTCACTTCCTCGAGCTTTTCGAAGACGACCGGGTTGTATTGCAGGTTGTTCGCCTTGAAATAGTCGGCAAGGTTAAGTTCCGTCGTGGTGCCGGACTGGACGCAGACGGCGGCGCCGGAAAGCTCGAGGGCCGACTTCACGTTGAGGCTCTTCGGAACCATGAAACCCTGGCCGTCATAATAGTTGACGTAGCGGAAGTTCAGGCCGAGAGCGGTATCGCGGCTGATCGTCCAGGTCGTGTTACGGGCGAGGAGATCGACTTCGCCGGACTGCAGGGCCGTGAAGCGGCTTTGCGCCGTGGTCGGCGTATATTTGACCTTGGTCGCATCGCCGAAGATCGCCGCGGCGACGGCCTTGCAATAATCGACGTCGAAACCGGTCCAGTTGCCGGCCGAATCCGGTGCGGCAAAGCCGGCAAGGCCGGTATTGACGCCGCATTGAACGAAACCCTTGGACTTCACGTTATCCAGCGTGGCAGCCGATGCGGCCGAGGCAAAGCCCAGGACCGCTGCGCCAATAGCGGCCGACAGAAGCGTCTTTTTCATTTTTTCCCAACCTTATCTCTTGGTCTTGTGTGATTTTGTGACACCGCGCCGCTCCCCTGATTCTCTTTGAATACGGCCGGTCGCCCGGCAACCCTCCCGGTGCGGGTGCGTGCTATCTCATTCGCAAAACAACGCAGGGTCAAGTGTCGCCGTTTCGAATTGCGTCGGAAATAAGGTAAATTCCTCGTCACGGCACAGGAAATCATCAGTTACTTAAAGTTTAGGCGGACAGTGATCAAAACTGAAGCGATTCTCACTAGATAGCAGGTTCCCTGATGTTTTTAATCGGCTGCTTCAATCGGGGTTGACCGTATCTTGTTCCAGCGGCAAAACTCCAGTTCATGCCCTGCTAACGAAAGTTTTCCCCGATATGAAGATTAAGAATGAGTCCCTGCTCGCCGATGCTGGTCCGAACACGCGCCTTGCTCATATGGGGCATGATCCGTCCGGCTATAATGGCTTCGTCAATCCTCCGGTCGTCCACGCCTCGACGGTGCTTTTCCCAGACACCGCGACGATGGAGAAGCGGGCTCAGAAATATACCTACGGCACGCGCGCCACGCCGACCACGGATGCGCTCTGCGCCGCTTTCGATGAACTGGAAGGGTCTGCCGGCACCATTCTCGTCCCGTCGGGGCTTGCTGCGATCACGGTTCCGTTTCTCGCCTATCTTTCGGCCGGCGACCACGCGCTGATCGTGGATTCGGTCTACACACCCTGCCGCCATTTCTGCGACACGATGCTGAAGCGGCTCGGCGTCGAGATCGACTATTACGATCCGGAAATCGGAGCCGGGATCGAGGCGCTGATCAAGCCGAACACGAAGCTCGTCCATACCGAAGCGCCGGGCTCCAACACCTTCGAAATGCAGGATATCCGGACGATCGCGGAAGTGGCGCACAGGCACGATTGTGTCGTCACCATGGACAATACCTGGGCGACGCCGCTTTATTTTCGGCCGCTCGATTTCGGCGTCGACGTATCGATCCATGCGACGACGAAATATCCGTCCGGGCACTCGGACATCATCATGGGGTCGGTTTCCGCCAATGCCAGACACTGGCCGCGGCTCGAGGAATCCCGTATCGCGCTCGGCATCTGCGGTGCGCCGGACGATTCCTATCAGATCCTGCGCGGCCTGCGCACGATGGGTATCCGTCTCGAACATCACCAGAAGAGCGCGCTCGATATCGCCAGGTGGCTGGAAACCCGTAACGACGTGGCCCGTGTCCTGCATCCGGCGCTGCCGAGTTTTCCGGGCCATGAAATCTGGAAGCGCGATTTCAAGGGCGCGAGCGGCGTCTTCTCCTTCGTTCTGAAGGCGGATGCCGAAAACGCCAAGGCAAAGGCACACGCCTTCCTGGATGCGCTTTCCTTCTTCGGCCTCGGTTATTCCTGGGGCGGTTACGAGAGCCTTGCCGTGCACGTCAACCTGTCGGATCGCACCATTCGCAAGGCGCCGCCGGAAGGCCCCGTCATTCGCCTGCAGATCGGCCTCGAAGATGTCGCCGATCTCAGGAAGGATCTGGAAGCGGGTTTCGCGGCAGCGGCAGAGGTCTGATTACTCGGCCCTGAAGCCGTAAAGCCAGTCGAGGTCCGCTGCGAGCGATTGCGGCGAGCGAAGCGACAGCACGACGTTGCGGCCGAGCCTGATTGGTCCACGGGCATGATAGGCAAAGCGGTTGAAGAGGCCGCGAGCGCGAACTTTGGCGGCTCGGGCGGTGCGGTCGCTCTCGAACGAGGACAAGGCTTGGGCAAGCGGCAGGGGACCTGCCACCCTATTGGCAAGTACGAAGGCATCTTCGATCGCCATCGCGGCGCCCTGGGCCGCGAACGGCATCATCGCATGGGCTGCATCGCCGATCAGGGCCATGTTCCGGCCGTTCTGCCAGCGTCCAGGGCTGACCTGGTAGAGCGGCCAGAATGTCGGTCTTTCGGTCCTCTCGAGGAGATCGACGATGCGCCGGTCCCAGCGATGGAATTGCGAAAGCAGCATGTGCCGCTGCGCTTCGCTTGCTTCCGCATCCCAGGTCTCGCCGGGACTGATGCCCGAGGCGATGGCGACGATGTTGAAGCCGTCGACCTCTTTCAGCGGATAGGCGACAAGATGGGTCGAAGGACCGAGGAATGCGGTGACCTGATCGGGAACCAGCCATGAAGGCATAGCGCCGTTCGAGATCGTGAAGCGCCACGCGACATTATGCGAAAAGTCAGGCTTCGGAGCGTGCGGAATCTCGGTGCGCAGGTTCGACCAGACGCCGTCGGCGCCGACGATCAGCGGATAGGTCTTGCCGGTGATCCTTGTCAGCGTCTCATGTGCGTTCTCGCGCACGGGCGTGCCGAGATGAACCGTGCAGAGCGGGTTCTGTTTGACGGCCGAAAGCAGCGCATTCTGCAGCGTGGCGCGGTGAAGAACACCATAGGGAGCCCCCCATCGTTCGCGGGCAAAGCGGCCGGCTGGGACATGGGCGATCGGCCGGAGTGAAAGGCCGGAGACGAGAGCGATCCGCTCGGGCTCGGTCCAGACCGCTTCCAACGCAGGAAGCACGCCGAGTTCGGACAGCACGCGGGAAGCGTTCGGTGATATCTGCAGGCCGGCGCCGACCTCGACAAGGGCTGCCGCTTCTTCGAAGATGTCGGCGGCGATTCCGCGGTGCGCGAAGGAAAGCGCAGCCGTCAGCCCGGCCATGCCGGCGCCGATGATCGCTACTCTCTCAATGGACATGGTATCGGCCGGTCAGCGGGAATTCACGCGGCCTGCACGTGGAAGACACAGCCCGGCGGATCGGTCTGCTCGGACTTCAGGGACGGATTGTAACGATAAAGGGTCGAACAATAGGAGCAGACCTTTTCGACGTCGTCTCCCATGTCGATGAATATATGCGGATGATCGAACGGCACGGACGCGCCGGTGCACATGAATTCCTTCACGCCGATCTGGATCATCCGATATCCGCCGTCGTTCTGGAAATGAGGAATGCTGTGCCCGGCCATGATGGTCTCCATGCTTCTGATTTGCGGCGGACATTATCGCCGTGCGTTCAAAATGTGTAGTGGGAAAACCGCCGCGGGCCTCCCGATTTCGTATCGTGCATGGGTTCAAACCGGACGGCGGATCACCTATGGTCCGATAAAAAAGATGCCGCCAAAGGTCGACTGATGAATCTCAATGCTCCCGCCTTCTCTTCATTTTCCCACGATGGTCTGAAGCTTGCTTATTTTGACGAAGGCGATCCTTCCGGCGATCCGGTGTTGCTGATCCACGGCTTTGCCTCGAGTGCGCTCGTCAACTGGGTCCATCCGGGCTGGCTGAAAACGCTGGGCGATGCGGGCTACCGGGTGATCGCGATCGACAATCGCGGCCATGGCGCAAGCGACAAGCCGCTTGATCCGGAGGCCTACCGGCCCTGGGTAATGGCTGAGGATTCGATCGCTCTCCTCGATCATTTGCGCATTCCGGAAGCGCATCTCTTCGGTTATTCCATGGGCGCCCGCATCTCGGTTTTTGCGGCTCTTGCTCATCCTCACCGCGTGCGCTCGCTGGTGCTCGGCGGCCTCGGGATCGGCATGACGGACGGGGTAGGGGATTGGGATCCGATCGCCGACGCGCTGCTTGCGCCGTCCGTCGAGGATGTCACTCATGCGCGCGGAAAGACGTTCCGCGCCTTTGCCGACCAGACGAAGAGCGACAGAGAGGCGCTTGCGGCCTGTATTCGCGGCTCGCGCGATCTTGTTTCCCGCGCCGATATGGGCCGCATCGAGGCGCCGACGCTGATCGGGGTGGGGACGAAGGACGATATCGCCGGCTCACCGCAGGAACTCGCGGCGTTGATGCCGCATGCGATCGCGCTCGATATCCCGGGCCGCGATCATATGCTGGCCGTCGGCGACCGGGTATTCAGGAAGGCGGTTCTGGATTTTTATGCAGAGCTTTCGGCAAGAGAACAGGTTCTCTGATCATAACGATCAACGGAATGCGATTTGCGAGCCGTTGGTCTTCCCGTAAACTTGTTTTATATAAGCTCTCTCACGGCAAACGAGGAGACGGCCATGGGCGCAAGAAATGAAGTCCGCCAGAAGGAGCCGGTCACGTCGGTGGATCCCATCTGGGATACGTTGCGTGAGGAAGCCCATGCGGCAATCCAGCAGGATCCGCTGCTTGCCGCTTTTCTCTATTCCACGGTGCTGAACCATCGGTCGCTTGAAGAATGCGTCGTGCATCGCATCTGCGAACGTCTCGACCATCCCGACCTCCAGGCTGTGCTCCTGCGCCAGACCTTCATGGAAATGCTGGATGATTGGCCGGAATGGGGCGCGATCCTGCGCGTCGACATCCAGGCTGTCTACGACCGCGATCCCGCCTGCCTGCGTTTCCTGGAGCCTGTGCTTTATTTCAAGGGTTTCCATGCGATCCAGACGCACCGGCTGGCGCATTGGCTGCTCAATCGCGGCCGCCGCGACTTCGCGCTTTATCTGCAGAGCAGGTCTTCCAGTGTCTTTCAGACGGATATCAATCCGGCTGCCCGGATCGGCAAGGGCATTTTCCTCGACCACGCCACCGGCCTTGTCGTCGGGGAGACGGCGGTGATCGGCGACAATGTCTCGATCCTCCACGGCGTGACGCTCGGCGGCACCGGCAAGGAAGGCGCCGACCGGCATCCGAAGATCGGCCATGGCGTGCTGATCGGCGCCGGGGCGAAGATCCTCGGCAATATCGAGGTCGGCTCCTGCTCGCGCGTTGCCGCCGGCTCAGTCGTCCTGAAGCCTGTTCCGCCGAAATCGACCGTCGCTGGCGTGCCGGCCAAAGTGGTCGGAGAAGCAGGGTGTTCCGAGCCGGCCCGGCTGATGGATCAGCTCCTGGGTTCGGACATCTGAGCTTTCCTGCCGCACTTTCATCATAGGAAAGAGCGGCAGGGTCGCATTCTGGCGGCTTTACTTTCGCCTTTGTCCCGTGCCAAAAGCGCCCCAACTTGGAACCGCTGACGGAGAGAAGTGTGAAACCGGACGAAATCAAGAAGCTCGATGCCTATTTCAAGCGCGTGCTCAATCCGCAGATCGTCGTAAAGGCGCGTCCGCGCAAGAATGATTCCGCAGAGGTCTATATCGGCGACGAATTCCTGGGCGTCATCTATGTCGACGATGAGGACGGTGACCGCTCGTACAACTTTTCGATGGCCATCCTCGACGTCGACCTGTGATCGCCGGAAATCTTGAAAATCTCGAAGGCGGGCCTTGCGCCCGCTTTTCGATTGCGGCTCTTTGCCACTGTCGTTAAAAGAAAATAAAAGCCCGACCATTCCGCAGTGGTTGTGGCAAGCTGATATATCATCGCGAAATCATTGCGCTGAATCGATCTCTGCATTTGCATATATGGCGATGCAACCAAGGATAGTTTTGCGCTGCACAAATCATCCTTGACTTTTGTCGGCCGCCCTTCTTTTATCAGCGCATCCGAATAGAACAGGGGACCGTGCTATGTTCAACTTCGATGAAGCCAGCAAGAAGAGCAAGGAAGCGATGGATGGAATGCTGAAGGGTTATTCCGAAGCCGCCAAGGGTTTTCAGGCGATTGCCACGGAAGCCAGCGAATATTCCAAGAAGTCGTTCCAGGACATGACGGCTTTCATGGAGGCGTTTGCTGCAGCCCGCAGCATCGATGCCGCCTATGACCTTCAGACCAAATACGCAAAGTCAGCCTATGAAGGCTTCATCGCCGAGGCGGCCAAGATGGGCGATATGTACGCCGATCTCGCGAAGTCGGCCTACAAGCCCTACGAGGCGCCCATTGCCAAGTCGACAGCCGTAAAGACCGCAAACGCCGCGTGAGGACAATACGGCCTTTCGAGGCGACACCTTCCAACCGAAGGCCGGCGGCATTCAATGCTGCCGGCCTTTTTGATTCAGGCCAAGGCGGAAAACCTCAATTTTCCGCATCTTCGACGATCTCTCTAGCGGAATAGTGATTGCGCGGGCGCACAGGGGGCTTAAAATCGGCTTTCAATGAACTAAGTTAGGAAGTCTGAAGTCTGGTCGATCGGCCATTCGCTGAACCATCGCCGGACGACTGGGGAATGAATGAAGATGATCGCACTGCCGATCTTGATGCAACGCGAAAAGGGTGGCGACGGAGAAAACGCGGGCCGCGGAACCTCGGTCATCACCCGTACGAAACCAAAGACCAAGCGGCCCAATCTCTACCGCGTACTCCTGTTGAATGACGACTATACCCCGATGGAATTCGTCATCCACATTCTGGAGCGTTTCTTCCAGAAGGACCGGGAGGCTGCGACACGCATCATGCTCCATGTCCACAACCACGGCGTGGGCGAGTGTGGAATATATACTTACGAAGTAGCGGAAACCAAGGTGTCCCAGGTCATGGACTTCGCCCGGCAACACCAGCATCCGCTGCAATGTGTCATGGAAAAGAAGTGAGGAACCCGACGTGCCAACATTTTCGCCTAGTCTTGAAAAGGCGCTGCATCAGGCACTGACCTTCGCGAACGAGCGGCATCACGAATATGCCACGCTCGAGCACCTGCTTCTGGCGTTGATCGACGACGCCGATGCAGCGGCGGTCATGGGCGCTTGTAACGTCAATTTGGAAGCCCTGCGCAAGACCGTCACGGATTATGTCGATAACGAGCTCGCCAACCTCGTCACCGGATACGATGAGGATTCGAAGCCGACCTCCGGCTTCCAGCGCGTAATCCAGCGCGCGGTGATCCACGTCCAGTCGTCCGGCCGCGAGGAAGTGACCGGTGCCAACGTTCTCGTCGCGATCTTCGCGGAACGGGAAAGCCATGCGGCCTTCTTCCTGCAGGAGCAGGAAATGACCCGTTACGACGCGGTCAACTACATCTCCCACGGCATCGGAAAGCGTCCGGGCTCCTCCCAGGCCCGTCCGCCGCGCGGCGCCGAAGAGCCGGATTCCGACGCCAAGCCCTCGTCCCGCGAACAGGAGGAGGGCTCGGCAAAGAAGCCGCAGGATGCGCTGAAGGCCTATTGTGTCAACCTCAATGAAAAGGCGCGTGACGGCCGCATCGATCCGCTGATCGGCCGCAATGCCGAGGTCAACCGCACGATCCAGGTGCTGTGCCGGCGCTCCAAGAACAACCCGCTTTACGTGGGTGACCCCGGCGTCGGCAAGACGGCGATCGCCGAAGGTCTCGCCAAGCGCATCGTCGAAGGCAAAGTGCCGGAGGCGCTCGCCGACGCGACGATCTTCTCGCTGGACATGGGCACGCTGCTCGCCGGCACGCGTTATCGCGGTGATTTCGAGGAGCGCCTGAAGCAGGTCGTCAAGGAGCTTGAGGAATACCCGGGTGCGGTTCTTTTCATCGACGAGATCCACACCGTGATCGGCGCCGGCGCCACGTCCGGCGGTGCGATGGATGCCTCGAACCTGCTGAAGCCGGCTCTGTCGTCGGGCGCGATCCGCTGCATCGGCTCGACCACTTACAAGGAGTACCGCCAGTTCTTCGAAAAGGACCGGGCACTGGTCCGCCGCTTCCAGAAGATCGACGTCAATGAACCGTCGATCGATGATGCGATCGAGATCATGAAGGGCCTGAAACCCTATTTCGAGGACTATCACAAGCTTCGCTA
Organism: Rhizobium sp. YS-1r; assembly: GCF_000757525.1. NCBI lineage: Bacteria > Pseudomonadati > Pseudomonadota > Alphaproteobacteria > Hyphomicrobiales > Rhizobiaceae > Rhizobium > Rhizobium sp. YS-1r. Next base: position 56,941 of record NZ_JPYQ01000032.1, read on the forward strand.
CACCAACGAGGCGATCAAGTCCGCCGTCGAACTGTCGGCACGCTACATCTCCGACCGCAAGCTGCCGGACAAGGCGATCGACGTGATCGATGAGACCGGTGCGGCGCAGATGCTGCTGCCGGCCTCCAAGCGGCGCAAGCTGATCACCGAGAAGGAAATCGAAGCGACGATCGCCACCATGGCCCGTATCCCGCCGAAAACCGTTTCCAAGGACGACGAGATGGTTCTCGCCAACCTGGAAAAGGAGTTGCGTTCGGTGGTCTATGGACAGGACAACGCGATCGAGGCTCTGTCGACGTCCATCAAGCTCGCCCGGGCGGGCCTGCGTGAACCGAACAAGCCGATCGGCTGCTATGTTTTCTCCGGCCCGACCGGTGTGGGCAAGACGGAAGTCGCCAAGCAGCTTGCTGCTTCGCTCGGCGTGGAACTCCTGCGTTTCGACATGTCGGAATATATGGAACGCCACACGGTCTCGCGGCTGCTCGGTGCGCCTCCCGGCTATGTGGGCTTCGATCAGGGTGGTTTGCTGACCGACAGTGTCGACCAGCATCCGCACAGCGTGGTCCTGCTCGACGAGATCGAGAAGGCGCATCCGGATATCTACAATATCCTGCTGCAGGTCATGGATCATGGCTCGCTGACCGACCACAACGGCAAGAAGATCGACTTCCGCAATGTCATCCTGATCATGACGACCAATGCGGGCGCATCGGAAATGGCCAAGGCCGCGATCGGCTTCGGCTCGTCCAAGCGTACCGGCGAGGATGAGGAGGCACTGAACCGTCTGTTCACGCCGGAATTCCGCAACCGCCTCGATGCGGTGATCCCGTTCGCCTCGCTGCCGACGGAGGTCATCCATCAGGTCGTGCAGAAGTTCGTCATGCAGCTCGAGACGCAGCTTTCGGAGCGCAACGTCACCTTCGATCTGCATGAGGATGCGGTCGCCTGGCTGGCCGACAAGGGTTACGACGAGAGGATGGGCGCCCGCCCGCTCTCGCGCGTCATCCAGGAGCATATCAAGAAGCCGCTGGCGAACGAAATCCTGTTCGGCAAGCTGCGCAAGGGCGGCGTGGTTCGCGTCACCGTTGGCAAGGACGAGGATGGCAAGGACAAGCTGGTCCTCGATGCCATCCCCGAAGCGACGCCTGTGAAGCCGAAGCCGGAAGCCGAGGTGGAAGAGGCGACCGAAGAAGCCGAAGCCAGGGCGTCCAAGCCGAAGGCCTCGAAGAAGTCCTCGCCCAAAGGCAAGGACGGTTCGGCCAAAGCGCGGGCCATGGCCGAAGCGGATGTGATTGCTTCGGAAGAGGCGCCGAGAACACCGCCGCGCAAGGGCAGCATCGTACCGCGTGTGCCGAAGAGTAAGTAAGACTTTTAGATGGAACACTTGCGATGCCGGGCCTGTCCCGGCATCGTCGTTTTATGACTCGCCTTTTCCCCGCCGGAAGCCCGATGTCCCCAGAGAGTGACCGTAGCGCCCTGTCCTGGTTCTTCACCGGCATGCGGGGCATGATTTCCCTGCCGGCATTGATCCTCATGACCTCCATTGTCGGGTTCAGCGCCTTCGCGCTCGAATCCGGGCTGACCCGGGCGGAGGCGGTGTTCATGTCCTTCGCGATCTGGGCGCTTCCGGCCCAGGTGATCCTGGTCGGCACCATGGCGAGCGGCGCCAATATCGCTGCTTGCTTCCTGGCGGTTACGCTTTCCTCGATCCGCATGACGCCGATGGTCGCCTCGGTCATTCCGGAAATACGGACACGCCGCACGCCGACATGGGCACTGTTGATCCTCTCGCATTTCATCGCCATCACATCCTGGGTCTTTGCGATCACCACGCTGCGCAACGTGCCGCGCGAATATAGGGCGATCTATTTCGCCGGTTTCGGCGTCACGCTCACGACATGCGGCACGCTGGTCGTGGCGACCTTCTACGGCATCGCATCGAGCTTTCCGCCGGTCGTCGCTGGCGTGCTCTTCTTCCTGACGCCAGTCTATTTCAACGCGTCGATCTGGGCGAGCGCCCGCCAGCCGGTTGTGAAGCTTGCTTTTGTCATGGGCGTCGTGCTCGGCCCGCTCCTGGCGCTGATAACACCGGAATTCGACGTGCTTTATGCCGGCATCGGCGGCGGCACGATCGCCTATCTCATCGACAGGATCCGCCGGAAGAAGAAGCGCCGCGACGCAGGAGGCATGCGATGATCGAGGACTATTGGACCTTCATCGTCATCGCGGTCGCCGGATTCCTGGCGACCGACATCTGGCGCTGGTTGGGCGTCGTGGCAGGCAATCGGCTGAACGAGGAATCCGAGGCGCTTTATTGGGTGAGGGCGGTGGCGACCGCGCTGGTCATGGCCGTCACTGCAAAGCTGATCGTCTTCCCGAACGGCATGCTCGCCGACACGCCGCTATGGCTGCGGCTGGGTGCAGCCGGCATCGGTTTTGCCGTCTTCCTGGTGACCGGCCGCAAGGTCGCAGTCGGTGTCGCCATGCCGATGGGGCTGCTGATTGCCGGCCTCTGGTGGATCGGGGTTTAGTTTCCCAATACGCCGATGATCTTTTCGGCATTGGCGGCAAGTACGTTACCGTCTTCCATTTGTCCCGAATGAGGCTTGAGCGGCAGCCCTTCGTAGCGCGGGATGACGTGAAAATGCAGGTGATAGACGGTTTGGCCCGAAGCCGGCTCGTTGAACTGGATGACGGTGATGCCGTCCGCCTCGAAGGCCTCCTTGGCAGCCCTAGCGAGTTTCTGCACGACCGGCATCAGTTTGGAGAGAACCGCCGGGTCGGCATCGAGGATATTGCGCGACGGCGCCTTGGGAATGACGAGAAGGTGGCCGGGGGATTGCGGCATCACATCCATGAAGGCGAGCGTATCGTCATCCTCGTAAATCCGGTGGCAGGGAATTTCGCCGCGCAGGATTTTGCCGAAGATGTTGTTGGGATCGTAAGCCTGGCCGCTCATCGTTATGTCCTCTCCTTGAATTTCTGATCAGTCTTCCTGCTGGCGCTCGCCCTTGCGGAAGGGCGCATGCTCGGAAAGATATTCGTTCATATATTCCACTTCTTCCCGTTCGCGCTCCAGATAATCGGCGACCGCGCGGCGCAGCCCAGGATGGGCGATATAGTGCATGGAATGGGTGGTGACAGGCATATAGCCGCGCGCCAGCTTGTGTTCCCCTTGCGCACCCGCTTCGACGCGCTTGAGCCCCTTGGCGAGTGCGAAGTCGATCGCCTGATGGTAGCAGACCTCGAAATGCAGGAAGGGATGGTCTTCGATACAGCCCCAGTGGCGGCCGAAGAGCGTATCTCCGCCGATGAAATTGATCGCTCCGGCGATGTATTTTCCCCCGCGCTTCGCCATGACCAGCAGGATGTCTTCCGCCATGCGCTCGCCGACCAGCGAATAGAATGTGCGGGTGAGGTAAGGGCGGCCCCATTTGCGGCTGCCGGTATCCATGTAGAAATCGAAGAACTGGTCCCAGATATCCTCTGTGAGATCGCTTCCGGTCAGCCAGTCGATGGTGATGCCGTTCTCGACCGCCGCACGCCGTTCCTTCTTCAAGGCCTTGCGCTTGCGCGATGCCAGCGTTTCCAGGAACGCGTCGTGGTTTGCATAGCCGTCATTGATGAAGTGGAACTGTTTGTCGGTGCGGTGCAGGTAGTCGGTCTCTTCGAATGCGGCGAGCTGGTCTTCGGCGATGAAAGTCACATGCGCGGAAGATATCCCGAGCTGGCGCGTCACCTCCTGGAGACCTGCGGCCAGCGCCAGTTCCGTAGAAGCCTTGTCGTAGCCGGAGGCGGCGAGGAGCCGCGGCCCGGCCGCGGGGGTGAACGGCACGGAACATTGCAGCTTCGGATAATAACGTCCGCCGGCGCGCTCGAAGGCGTCGGCCCAGCCGTGGTCGAAGACATATTCGCCCTGGCTGTGGCTCTTGAGATAGCCCGGAACCGCGCCGATCAACGCGCCTTGGTCGTTCTCCAGCAGGAGATGGTGCCCGAGCCAGCCGGTCTTGGCAGTAGCCGAGCCGGATTCCTCCAGCGACGAGAGGAAGGCATGGGAAAGGAAGGGATTGTAAGGCACCTCGGCGGATGAAGCCCTGGAGGTGCCCGAAAGGCGCGACCAGCTCGTCTGGCTGATCGCGCAGAAGGATTTTTCGATGCGGATCGTGAGATTGCCGGTCATGCTCTCTTTACTGGGAGGGGGAGGAGGCCTCCCGTGGATCGAAACCTTCGAAGGTCATCTGGTCCGCATATTTATAGGTATGTTCGACACCGTTTGCATCCCTTACCGTCCAGGTAATGACCGGAATTCCGGCCGCTCTCTGAGCTGTGATAAAACTGTTCGGCAGGTGGGGGTAGTGATAAGAGATGAAATCGAGGCCAAGTTGCATGGCCTCGTCATGCCGGAAGAATTCCTCCGGCTTGTCGCCCATGGCGGTGAGGCCGAGCGGGTAGGGGGAGCCAGCCCTCTTCAGGTCTTGCAGGATATGGTGGTCGAAGCTCATCAGCGCCACCTGACCCCGGTAGCCTTCGAGCACTTCGAGCACCGTCTCGGCAAAGCCGTCGTCCTCGCCTTCGCCTGTCCGCCCCTTGATCTCGATGACGAGCGGCACCTTGCCGGCGACAAGATCGAGCATCTGCTTCAGCGTCGGCACCTTGTCCTTCGTGCCTCCGACGGCAAGCAGCCCGAGTTCGGCCGCGGTCTTTTCGCGCACGTCGCCCTTGATGCCGCAGAGCCTTTCGAGGTCATGGTCGTGGAAGATCACCGGCACGCTGTCGGCGGCGAGCTGCACGTCGCATTCGATCGCAAAACCGGCCTCCACGGCGCGGGCGAAGGCGGAGAGCGTGTTCTCCCACACCTGATGATTCATGTCGTGATAGCCTCGATGGGCGACGGGAACATCCTTGATCCAGGCAGCAGAGGTCATGCTTCGATCTCGATGATGGCGTCGACTTCGACGGTGGCGTTGAGCGGGAGGGCAGCCATGCCGACGGCGGCACGCGCATGCTTGCCGGCATCTCCGAGCACATTGGCGAGGAGGTTGGATGCTCCATTCATGACGATGTGCTGCTCGGTGAAATCCGGCGCGGAGGCGATGAAGCCGTTGAGCTTCAGCACGCGGCGAATCCTGCCGAGATCCCCGCCGAGCGCGGCTTTCGCCTGGGCGAGAATGTTGATGGCGCAAAGCTCGGCAGCGCGCTGAGCCGCAGGCACATCCACGTCGCGCCCGACCAGTCCGGTCACGGCAACCTTGCCCCCTTCGATGGGCAATTGGCCGGAAAGATAAAGCGTATTGCCGCTGATCGTATAGGGCACGTAGTTGGCGGCGGGGGCTGCAGCAACGGGGAGGGTAATCCCCAGCTCCTTCAATCGGCCGTCAATGGCTTCGGTCATTTTCAACTCCCGTTTGTTGTAAATTCTTCAAAAATCCTGCATCAAAGCCATAGCTTGGCCGGATGGCGTTCTTATAACACCCCGGACTGAGTCCAACAGGAGAATGTGCATGCTGCGAATGAGCCTCGGTGTGATCCTTGCCGGCGGTGCGAGCCTCATGGCAGCCACCTCCGCGGATGCAAATACCGACAGCGCCGCCCTGGCGCTTGTGCCGCATCGGGCCATTTACGATCTGAAGCTGAAAGATGCGTCCGAACGTTCCGGCATCGAAGGCATGTTCGGCCGCATGGTCTATGAGTTCACCGGTTCCGCCTGCACCGGCTTCTCCACGAATTTCCGGCTGGTCACCAGGATCGACACCGGCGAGGAAACGCGCCTCAGCGACCAGCAGACCACGACCTTCGAGGACATGTCCGCTCGCCAGTTCCATTTCGAGACCAAATCCTTCACCGATGAACAGCTCGACCGGCAGGTGAGCGGCGATGCGAGCGTCGCGGAAAAAGGCGTCAAGGTCGAGATCACCCAGCCGGACGGGCGCGAGGTCGACCTGCCTGCCAGCGATTTCCCGACCGGCCATATGCTGGACGTCATCCGGAATGCCAAGCAAGGCAAGCATTTCTTCGAGGCACGGGTATTCGACGGTTCGGAAAACGGCGATCAGGCGCTGTTGACGACGACCGTGATCGGCAAGCCGCAAACCCCGCAAAAGGATGACGCCGATGCTGACAAGGCCGGCGAATTTTCCAGGACGCCCTTCTGGCCGGTGACGATCGCCTATTTCAACGAGGCCACGCAGGGCGATCCCATGCCGGTCTACAACATGTCGTTCAAGCTCTACGAGAACGGCATCACCCGCGACCTCACCATGGACTATGGCGACTTTGTACTCTCGGGAAGCTTGGTAAAGCTGGAAATGCTCGGTAAAACGGATTGCAAACCGTGATGTCTTGCTGCAGCGATTTGCGTGTTCCCAGGTGAAATTCGATCGTGGTCCCTGTATCATACGTAAACGGTTGAATGATCCTGATCGGTATGGGGGACAGGCTTTGGTAACTGCGCGCGAATTGGTCGTTTTGGCGGGTATCTTGTTGCTGCTGACTGCAGCGGGAGGGCTCGTGGCGAGCCCGGCGCAGGCCCAGGATTGTCGGACAAGTCCTTTCGCGGGTGTGGACTGGCATGGATGCGGCAAGAAGAACCTCATGTTGGACGGCAGCGATTTCGTCCAGGCAAATCTTGTCGATGTCGATTTCAGCTATACGGACCTGCGCAACTCCAATTTCGTTTCCGCCGATCTTACCAAGGCGACGCTCGTTCGGGCGGCGCTCGCCGGTGCGCGTGCCGACAGGGCGAATTTTCAAAGAGTGGAGGCCTATCGGGCGGGATTTCAGGACGTCCGTGCGAATGACGCATCCTTTATGGCTGCAGAATTGCAACGCGCCGATTTTTCCCGGGCTGAGCTGGAAAATGCGAATTTTCAGAAAGCCGATCTGAGTCGGGCCATTTTCGACAAGACCGTGCTCACCGGTGCGAACTTTTCCTATTCCAATCTGTCGCGTGCCGATCTGACGACAGCCGTTTTCGAGGGGGCAATCAATTTCGAGGACGCCTTCTTTTTTCTGACGCGGATAGAGGGCGTGGATCTTTCGGCGGCGATCGGTCTCGATCAGCATCAGGTGGACATAGCCTGCGGCAATGCCGCTACCAAACTTCCGGCCGGTTTGGTTACGCCCAAGAAATGGCCTTGCGCCGAAGCCGAGAAGGACTGAAGCCCGACGGGCGCGCCGCCTCACGGCGTTCCGCAAGGTTCAAGCTTTTTTCGCCATACCCTTGCATTTCCGGCAAATCGAATGTATGGCCAGCCGCATTCCACACGTAGGGCATGGGATCGTCCGGGAGAAATCCGGGCTTTTCCGCCGGTGGCATTCCCGAAGGGTTTGCTGATCGCCTTGCGGAGGTTCAACCGGAAAAGGAGAAAAAGGCATGGCATTGCCTGATTTCAGCATGCGCCAGCTTCTGGAAGCTGGTGTTCACTTCGGCCACCAGACCCACCGCTGGAACCCGAAGATGAAGCCGTACATCTTCGGCGATCGTAACAACATCCACATCATCGACCTCGCACAGACCGTGCCGATGCTGTCGCGCGCCCTGCAGGTCATCAGCGACACCGTCGCCCGTGGCGGCCGCGTTCTTTTCGTCGGCACCAAGCGCCAGGCTTCGGAACTGATCGCCGACAGCGCCAAGCGTTCGGCCCAGTATTACGTCAACTCCCGCTGGCTCGGCGGTATGATGACGAACTGGAAGACGATCTCTAACTCGATCCAGCGCCTGCGCAAGCTCGACGAGATCCTGTCTTCGGAAGCATCGGGCTTCACCAAGAAGGAGCGCCTGAACCTCGAGCGCGAGCGCGAGAAGCTTGAAAAGGCTCTCGGCGGTATCCGCGACATGGGTGGCACGCCGGACCTGATGTTCATCATCGATACCAACAAGGAAAAGATCGCCATCGACGAAGCGAAGCGCCTGGGCATCCCGGTCGTCGCCATCATCGATTCGAACTGCGATCCGGACCTCATCGATTACCCGATCCCGGGCAATGACGATGCCTCGCGCGCCATCGCTCTTTATTGCGACCTGGTTGCCCGCGCTGCCATCGACGGTATTGCCCGTCAGCAGGGTGCTTCTGGCCGCGACGTCGGCGCTTCTGCCGAAGCCCCGATCGAGCCGGCGCTGGAAGGCGAAGCCGAAGCTTGATTTCTCATGGAGAGGCGGCGCTCAAGCCGCCTCTTTCCCCCGTCCCGGAACCGAGACCGGGCGGTGTGGATCGAAACATCACGCTGTCATACTCCGGGTATAATCGTCCCGAAATCCATGCGCCCGCCAACCCGGCTGGGCGCTAAATGAATCGACAAGAGGTAAACAATGGCCGAAATCACAGCCGCAATGGTCAAGGAACTGCGCGAAAAGACCGGCGCAGGCATGATGGACTGCAAGAAGGCGCTTGCTGAAACCAATGGCGACATGGAAGCGGCAATCGACTGGCTGCGCGCCAAGGGCATTGCCAAGGCCGACAAGAAGTCCGGCCGCACTGCAGCCGAAGGCTTGATCGGCATCGCCAGCGCTGGCACCAGGGCCGTCGCCGTCGAGATCAATTCCGAAACCGACTTCGTCGCCCGCAACGACGCCTTCCAGGGCCTCGTCCGAGGCGTTGCCGAAGTGGCGCTTTCGACCGAGGGTTCTGTCGACGCGATCGGTGCTGCGACCTATCCGGCGTCCGGCAAGTCCGTTGCCGACACGATCAAGGACGCGGTTGCGACGATCGGCGAAAACATGAATCTTCGCCGCGCTGCGCTGCTCTCCGTCGAGGATGGCGTCGTTGCGACCTACATCCACAACGCGGTTGCCGACAGTCTCGGCAAGCTCGGCGTTCTCGTCGCGCTGAAGTCGACCGGTAACAAGGACGCGCTCGCCGCCATCGGCAAGCAGGTCGCGATGCACATCGCCGCAACCGCGCCGCTGGCCATCCGTGCCGAGGAAGTCGATCCGGCCGTTGCCGAGCGTGAACGCAACGTCTTCATCGAGCAGTCCCGTGCTTCCGGCAAGCCGGACAACATCATCGAGAAGATGGTCGAAGGCCGCATGCGCAAGTTCTTCGAGGAAGTCGCGCTTCTTTCGCAGGCTTTCGTCATCAATCCGGACCTGACCGTCGGCGCTGCCATCAAGGCTGCCGAGAAGGACGTCGGCGCCCCGATCGAAGTAACCGGCATGGCACGCTTGCTGCTCGGCGAAGGCGTCGAGAAGGAAGAAACGGATTTCGCGGCGGAAGTTGCCGCAGCCGCCAAGGGCTGATTAAGCTCTTTAGCAAAAGCCGACAAAACCGAAGGGCACCGGGTGACAAGCCGGTGCCCTTCGTGTATCCGCAAGCCGTTTCCCTCCGCAGGCAGTCTCGATTCCAAGGAGCCCCCATGTCGCCTCAGCCCCTCTACAAGCGTGTCTTGCTCAAGGCCTCCGGAGAAGCCCTGATGGGCAGCCAGGGCTTCGGGATCGATGTCAACATTGCAGACAGGATCGCCTCCGATATCGCAGAAGCCCGCGCCATGGGCGTCGAGGTCGGTGTGGTGGTCGGCGGCGGCAACATTTTCCGCGGCGTGGCGGTGGCGTCCAAGGGCGGTGACCGGGTGACCGGCGACCACATGGGCATGCTCGGCACCGTGATCAACGCGCTTGCACTTGCCACCTCGCTTCGCAAGCTGAATGTCGACACTGTGGTACTTTCGGCGATCTCGATGCCGGAAATCTGCGAGAGTTTCACCCAGCTCCGCACGCTGCATCATCTGGGGCAAGGCAGGGTGGTGATCTTCGCCGGCGGCACGGGCAACCCCTTCTTCACGACCGATTCGGCTGCCGCGCTGCGCGCCGCCGAGATCGGTGCCGAGGCGATCTTCAAGGGCACCCAGGTGGACGGCATCTATTCGGCCGACCCGAAGAAGGATCCGACCGCGACCCGTTTCGAGACGCTGACGCATGGCGAAGTGCTCGAAAAAGGGCTGGCTGTAATGGATGTGGCGGCGGTAGCGCTTGCTCGCGAGAATGCGATACCGATCATCGTGTTCTCGATTCATGAAAAGGGTGGCTTCGCCCAAATCTTGACCGGCGGCGGCCGCAAGACCATCGTAGCGGACAACTGAGCCGCAAGTTTTCAGGGCTGCCCAAATAACAATAAGGGAGTAGATGTGATGAGTGGAGCAATCGATCTCAACGATATCAAGCGTCGCATGGACGGCGCAATTACCGCTTTCAAGGGCGATATCGCATCGCTCAGGACCGGCCGGGCTTCGGCCAATATTCTCGATCCGGTGACGGTCGAGGCCTATGGTTCGCGTATGCCGCTGAACCAGGTCGCCAACATCACCGTGCCGGAATCGCGCATGCTCTCCGTCTCCGTCTGGGACAAGTCGATGGTGGGCGCGGTGGATCGCGCGATCCGCGAATCGCATCTTGGCCTCAATCCGATTGTTGATGGCCAGAATCTGCGCATCCCGCTTCCCGAACTCAATGAAGAGCGCCGCAAGTCGCTGGTCAAGGTTGCTCACGATTATGCGGAAAAGGCCAAGGTTGCGATCCGTCATGTGCGCCGCGATGGCATGGACGGCCTGAAAAAAGCCGAAAAGGACGGCGTAATCGGCCAGGACGACAGCCGCGCGCAATCGGAAAAAGTGCAGAAGATGACGGATGATACGATTTCCGAAGTCGACCGCTTGCTTGCGGACAAAGAAAAGGAAATCATGCAGGTCTAAGGCTTGACCTTGGCCGCCAAAGGAACCGCATAGAATATGGCGAATCCCGAACTTGCGATCATCCCTCAACATGTTGCCATCATCATGGATGGCAACGGCCGCTGGGCCAACAAGCGCGGGCTTCCCCGCACCGTCGGGCACAGCAAAGGAGTGGAAGCAGTCCGGGAAACGGTGCGCGCCGCAGGCGAGGCAGGCGTCAAATACCTGACATTGTTTGCCTTCTCCTCGGAGAACTGGAGCCGCCCTGAATCCGAAGTGAATGATCTTCTAGGCCTTCTGCGCCGCTTTATCCGCCGCGATCTCGCCGAACTTCATCGCGAGAATGTTCGCATCCGGGTGATCGGCGAGCGCGACGAACTCCAGGGCGACATTCTGCCGTTGCTGGTGGAGGCCGAAGAGACGACGCGGTTCAATACGGCTCTCACGCTCGTCATCGCCTTCAATTATGGCGCGAGAAACGAGATCGCCCGTGCGGTCGCCAAGCTTGCCCGCGACGTGGAGGCTGGCCTTTTGACGGCGGCCGATATCGACGCCGACCGGATCAGCGAGAGCCTGGACACTGCCGGCATTCCCGATCCCGATCTCATCATTCGCACGAGCGGTGAGGAGAGGCTCTCGAACTTCCTTTTGTGGCAGGCCGCCTATTCCGAACTCGTCTTCCTGCCGGAATACTGGCCTGATTTCGACCGCAAGCTCTTCTATGATGCCCTCAGGATTTTCGCGTCGCGCGACCGGCGTTTCGGCGGCTTGTCGAACCAGACCGCCGCAGTGGTCGGTTGATGAGCCCGGAACTCAAACGCCGCATCGTTTCCGGCCTGGTTCTTGCGGTGGTCGTGCTTGCGGCCACCTGGTATGGCGGTTTTTCCTTCCGCGCGTTGGCGGCGGTGATCGCCATCCTGATCTATTACGAATGGTCGACGATAACCAAACTTGGCGAACGCGATTTTTCGGCAAATGCCTTCGGCTGGGTCGCGATCCTTCTGGTCGCCTACAATATCGTCTTCGGTGAGAGGGATCTGGCGATCCCGCTTCTGGGCGGCGCTGCGATCACGGCCATTCTCATCGTGCTGTGGCGCAAGGGAAGCTGGTGGTTGCCGGGCGGCATCGTTTATGCGGGCCTGAGCGGGATATCGCTCGCCGCAATTCGGGCCGACGATCAGGCCGGGTTCGTTGCGACGCTCTTTATTTTTGCCGTCGTTTGGGCAACCGACATCTTCGCCTATTTTGTCGGTCGGGCCTTGCAGGGACCGAAACTGGCGCCAAGGATCTCACCGGGAAAGACGTGGTCGGGTGCGATCGGTGGTACCGTTTCCGCTGCCATCGCGAGCTCGGCGGTGGCGCTGGTCGTCTTTTCGCGGCTGTCCCTCTGGACCGTGGCGATCTCGATCCTGCTGTCCGTCACCAGCCAGATCGGCGATCTTTTTGAATCCTTCATCAAGCGCCGGTTCGGCGTGAAGGATTCGAGCCATCTCATTCCGGGACATGGCGGTGTCATGGACCGTGTCGACGGCCTCGTTTTCGCCTGTTTCGCAGCGTTTCTGTTGACACTTGTTTACTCGGCCTCGACGGGCCATCTTGGTATATCGGTTGCGGCCTTCCTTTTCGGTTTTTGAAGGCGCTGCGACCGATAGAATGTTGAAACGGAAACTTTGATGGCCATCCTCAGCTTCATCACCGGCTACATCATCCCCTTCATACTCGTCCTGTCGCTGCTCGTTTTCGTGCATGAGATGGGCCATTATCTCGTCGGCCGCTGGTGCGGCATCCGCTCCACCGCCTTTTCGGTCGGTTTCGGCCCGGAACTTTTGGGGTTCACTGATCGTCGTGGCACGCGGTGGAAGATCTCCGCGATCCCTCTCGGGGGGTATGTGAAGTTCTTCGGCGATGAGGATGCGGCGAGCCTGCCGGATGCGAGCGGGCTTCAGGGGATGACCGAGGAAGAGAAGGCTCAGACGCTGGCCGGGGCGAAATTGTGGAAGAGGGCGGCGACTGTCGCGGCTGGCCCGATCGCCAACTTTATTCTCGCGATTGCGATCTTCGCAGTCCTGTTCAGCGTTTACGGCAAGGTCGTTGCCGATCCGGTGGTTGCCGAAGTGCAGCCGGACAGCGCCGCTCTGGCGGCCGGCGTTGAGCCCGGTGACCGGCTGGTGGCGCTTGACGGCTCGCGCATCCGCACCTTCGACGACGTGCGGCGTTATGTCAGTGTCAGGCCCGAGACCCCGATCGTCGTGACGGTCGAGCGCAACGGTCAGGATATTGACCTGCCGATGGTCCCCAAGCGGACGGAAATCACCGACCAGTTCGGCAACAAGGTCGAGCTCGGCCTGATCGGCATCGTCACCAACGAGGAGCGCGGCAATTTCCGGGTCGAGAGCTTCACGCCGCTGCAGGCGGTGGCAGAAGGTGTCACGGAGACCGGGCATATCATCACGGGCACTTTCCGCTATATCGGCAACTTGGTGACCGGCCGCATGAAGGCCGATCAGCTCGGAGGGCCGGTGCGCGTCGCCCAGGCATCCGGACAGATGGCGACGCTCGGCTTTGCCGCCGTGATCCAGCTTGCCGCCGTTCTTTCCGTATCGATCGGGCTTCTCAATCTGATGCCTGTCCCGGTTCTGGACGGTGGACATCTCGTTTTCTATGCCATAGAGGCAGTGCGTGGCAGACCGCTGGGAGCCGGTGCTCAGGAGATGGCTTTTCGCATCGGACTTGCCATGGTGCTGAGCCTGATGGTTTTCGCGACCTTCAACGACATCAGCAACCTGATCGGCTGATGTCCTTCAAATGATGAAGGAAACTGTTTATTCACCATGTTTCCAACTGTTGCGTGGCGATTGGGTCACGCATGAGAAGGAAGTAAACAGAAATTAACGCGATCGCTTGCTTGTAGGGCAAAAGAAGGTAAAACGACACACGTGGCCGGAGTCGGGCTCCCACCCGGTGAGGGACAACGGGAAAAGGTAAGAATTGAAAATGAAGGCTGGTTCAAAGTTCTTGAACGCAGTGTCGGCGGTTGCGCTGTCTGCTAGTGTTGTTGCATCGGGCGCAGGTGTACTGGTACTTGCTTCCGCACCTTCTGCCGAAGCGGCGGTGATCCGGAGCGTCCAGGTTCGGGGCGCACAGCGGGCGGGTGAGGAAGCCGTTCGTTCCAATCTGACGATCCGTCCCGGTGTCTCCTTTTCCAACAATGACATCGACGAATCCGTACGCCGGCTCTATTCGACCGGCTACTTCTCCGATGTCCGCATCAGCGTTTCCGGCAGCACGCTGGTTGTTACGGTGAGCGAGAATCAGCTCATCAACCAGGTCGTGTTCAACGGCAACCGCAAGATCAAGGACGACAAGCTGCAGACGGTGGTGCAGACGCAGCCGCTCGGTCCTTACAGCGAGACCATGATCAATGCGGATATCGAGCGTATCCGCGAGGCCTACCGGGCGATCGGCCGTGACGATGTGGAGGTCACAACCGAGACCGCGCCCGTCGGCGAGGGCCGTGTCAATCTTGCCTTCGTGGTCAACGAAGGAGACCGTACGAAGATTGCCGACATCAATTTCGTCGGCAACCAGGCTTACGGTGACGGCCGCCTGAAATCCGTGATCATCACGAAGGAATCCGGCCCGCTCTCTTTCCTGACCCGCAAGGATATCTATAGCGAGGACAAGCTGCGCGCCGACGAGGATGCGCTGCGCCAGTTCTATTACAATCACGGCTATCCGGATTTCCGGGTGATTTCCTCGAGTGCCGAACTCGACGAGTCGACCAACAAATACAACATCACCTTCACCGTCGAGGAAGGTCAGCGTTACCAGTACGGTAACATCGGGGTCGAATCCACCGTAGAAGGCGTCAGCGGCCAGGACCTCGAAGGACTGGTCGAGACCCGCCAGGGCGGCACTTACGATGCGCGCGAGATCCAGAAGACCATGGAAGGGATTTCCCGGCGCGTTGCCGCGGCCGGTTATCCGTTCGCTCGCGTCACTCCGCGCGGCGACCGTAATATGGAAAACCACACGATCGGCGTCAGCTATCTTGTTGATCAGGGCGAGCGTGCTTATGTCGAGCGCATCGAGGTTCGCGGCAACACCCGCACTCGTGACTACGTGATCCGCCGCGAGTTCGATTTCAGTGAAGGCGACGCCTTCAACCAGGAAATGATTTCGCGCGCCAAGCGTCGCTTGGAAGCGCTGGGTTACTTCACGAAGGTCAACATCTCGACGACGCAGGGCAGCGCATCCGACCGGGTGGTCGTCGTGGTCGATGTGGAAGATCAGCCGACCGGCTCGTTCGGTATCGGTGCCGGCTATTCCGCCGGTGGCGACGGCTTCATCCTGGAGGCCTCTGTCGAAGAGAAGAACTTCCTGGGGCGCGGACAGTTCATTCGTGTCGCGGTCGGTGGCGGTCTCGACGATGCCCGCACCTACAACATTTCGTTCACCGAGCCCTATTTCCTGGGTTACCGTCTGGCCGCGGGCTTCGACCTCTTCAAGAGCTCCACGTCGTCGAACGATTATTACGACTACGAGGAACAGGGCGTCACCTTGCGCGTCACGGCGCCGATCACCGAGGATCTGGCGACGACGTTCCGCTACACCTACAAGGAAATCAAATACGACAACGACGGCGCTTTCGGGGCTGATGGGCTGCCGTTCACGGCCGACGACAACGTTTCGTATCCTTATGCCGCGATGATCGATGAGGGAACGTTCGTTCAGTCGTCGATCTCGCAGACGCTGACTTACAACACGCTCGATAGCCAGACGCTGCCGCGCGAGGGTATCTATGCGACGATCACGCATGAATATGCAGGTCTTGGCGGCGATTCCGACTTCTACAAGATTTCCGGCCGCGCCCGTTATTTCCAGACGCTGTCGACGGAAGCGGACCTGATCGGCTCGATCGCGGTCGGTGCCGGTCACGTTGTCTCGACGGGTGATGATCTGCACGTCTTCGATCAGTTTACCATCGGCGGCCGCCAGATTCGTGGCTTCGAGAACGACGGTATCGGTCCGCGCACGGTCGATCATGGCAATCCGTTGGGCGGCACGACTTACTTCACGGCCTCCGCTGAAATGTCCATGCCGATGCCGGCTTTCCCGGAGGATTTCGGTCTGCGCGCCGCTGTCTTCGCGGATGCCGGTACGCTTTACGGCAATGACGTCAACCTGGGTACCAGCACCGCGCAGGGTACGGACATGTCCTGGCGTGCGTCCGTCGGCGTCGGCGTCATGTGGGCATCGCCGTTCGGCAATATCCGCTTCGACTACGCCAAGCCGGTCGTCAAGGAAGACTTCGACGAAACCCAGGAATTCCGGTTCAGCATGGCGAACCAGTTCTGATCGTTTCCGCCCGCGACAGTGGGCGGAAATCTGTTCTGGAGTTCCGGTTTTATGGACCCCAACGAATTCTTTCCGCCCCATGATGGCATGAGCCTGCGCGAGCTGGCTGTCCGTCTTGGGGCCGAGCTGCTTGACGAGAGTGTCGGCGGCCGGATGATCTATTCGGTGTCGCCGGTTGCGCGGGCGGGCGAAGGGCAGATCTGTTATATCCTGTCCCGCAAGAGCCGGCATGAACTCGAGACCTGCCGGGCGTCCGCAATTCTCTGCGAGTCGGCCATCAGTGCGATCGTTCCCGACCATATTCCTGTCTTGTTGACCAAGACGCCGCATACGGCCTTTGCGCAGGCCGGAGCGATCTTGCATCCGCAGGCAATGCGGCCGGCGCCGGTCACGTCATCGCCGCTGGGCATTTCGCCTGCGGCTTTCGTCGATCCCACGGCAAAGCTGGAGCCGGGGGTTGAAGTCGAGCCTATGGCCGTGATTGGTGCCCGGGCGGAGATCGGCAATGGAACGCGGATCGGTGCGGGCAGCGTTGTCGGCGCTGACGTCAGGATCGGCCGGGATTGCACGATTGCCGCAGGCGCGAGCGTTCTCGCGGCCCTGATCGGCAATAATGTCATCATTCACAACGGGGCCCGCATCGGGCAGGACGGGTTTGGTTATGCACCGGGCCCGAGGGGCATGCTGAAGATCGTGCAGATCGGCCGCGTGATCATCCAGGACAATGTGGAGATAGGCGCCAACACGACCGTCGATCGTGGGGCGATGGACGATACGGTGATCGGCGAAGGAACCAAGATCGACAACCAGGTTCAGATCGCGCATAACGTCCGCATCGGTCGCCATTGCGGCATCGCCGCGGGCGCGGGCATTGCGGGCTCCACGAAGATCGGCAACGGTGTATTGATCGGCGGCGCGTCTGGCATTAATGGCCATATCACCATCGGCGATGGAGCCCAGATTGCTGCGATGAGCGGTGTGGTCGCCAATGTTCCGCCGGGTCTGGTCTATGGCGGTATTCCGGCCCGGCCGATGAAGGATTTCTTGCGGGACATGGCCGAGATCATGGCGCGGTCGGATGAGCGGGCAAAGCGCAAAGGAGAAAAGAAGAATGACTGATGAGACCAAGCCGGAGCTCGGCGCGGCCGACATTCAGGAAATCATGAAGCTGCTGCCGCACCGCTATCCTTTCCTGCTGGTCGACAAGATCATTGAGATCGATGGCGACAATTCCGCTATCGGCATCAAGAACGTAACCGCCAGCGAGCCGCATTTCACCGGCCATTTCCCTGATCGGCCGATCATGCCGGGCGTGCTGCTGATCGAGGGCATGGCTCAGACTGCCGGCGCCATATGTGCGCGGAAGGAAGGCGAGGGCGGCTACCTCGTCTATTTCATGACCATCGACAACGCCCGTTTCCGCAAGCCGGTCGTGCCGGGTGATCGGGTCGAATACCATGTCATCAAGCAGAAGCAGCGCGGCAATATCTGGAAATTCCATTGTGACGCCAAGGTCGATGGCGCGCTTGTTGCGGAAGCCGATATCGGCGCGATGATGCGTAAGGGCGGCGAATGAGCAAGATCGCTGCCAGCGCGCGCATCCATCCGCTTGCGGTGGTCGAAGACGGCGCCGTCATCGGCGAGAATGTCATCGTCGGCCCGTTCTCGCATGTCGGTCCGCGCGTCGTGCTGAAGGATGGCGTCGAGCTGATTTCCCATGCGGTCGTCACCGGCAATACGGAGATCGGCCGCAATTGCCGCATTTTTCCGATGGCGGTGATTGGCGGGATCTCGCAAAGTCTTCATGAGGCCGGCGAGAGTTCCTCGCTGACGGTCGGCGATAACTGCACCATTCGCGAAGGCGTCACCATGAACTGCGGCACCGTCGGCGGCGGCGGCAAGACCGTTGTCGGCAACAATTGCCTGTTTCTCGCAAATTCCCATGTCGCCCATGATTGCCGGCTCGGCAACGATATCATCATGTCCAACAATGTCATGTTGGCGGGGCATGTGTATGTGGCGGATCGCGCCATCCTCGGCGGCGGCTGCGCCGTGCACCAGTTCACCCGCATCGGCCGACAAGCCTTTATCGGCGGGCTTTCGGCGGTGAATTACGACGTCATTCCCTATGGCATGCTGAACGGCAATCCGGGCGTGCTCGGCGGGTTGAACGTGGTCGGCATGACGCGCGCCGGCATCGAGCGTTCGACCATCCACGCGGTGCGACGCGCCTTCAAGCAGATCTTCGAAGGCGAGGGCAATATCCGCACCAATGCGGCGGCGATCCGTGATGAATATGCCGATTGCAAGGAAGTGATCGAGATTCTTGATTTCATAGCGGCCGACAGCGACCGCGCTCTCTCTTCTCCCTTCCGCGGCAAGGGCTGATCTGCCGTGCCGGGCCTTGCGCCGAAGGGCCGGCTGGCAATCGTCGCCGGAAACGGATTCCTGCCGGTCCACCTGGCGGAGGCCGCGCGTGCGACCGGTGAAAATCCCTTTATCATTCCGCTGCGCAATGAGTCCAACCAACGGTTTGACGGCTTCGAGACTGCCACGGCCAGCATTGCCGACATCGTCGGCTTCGACCGGATTTTCCGCGAGAAAGGCATCGATCGCGTCGTGCTTTCCGGCGGGGTTACCCGGCGGCCGGACTGGCGCGACATTCGCCCCAACTGGAAGGCGCTGCGCAAGCTGCCGCAACTGGTCCGCACGCTGGTATCCGGCGGCGACGACGCGCTGCTGCAGGCGGCGATCGGTATTATCGAGGCGCAGGGTTGCCGGGTGATCGGCGCGCATGAGATCGCTCCCGGGTTGCTGGCGAGGACCGGGCCTCTTGGCGCCCACAAGCCTTCCGAAGAGGACTGTCGCGATATCGAAATGGCTTCGGAGGCGGCCCGGCGCTTAGGCGAACTCGATATCGGCCAGGGCGCGGTGAGCGTCGGCGGCCGCGTGGTTGCGCTCGAAGGTGTGGAGGGCACGGATCGCATGCTGGAGCGGGTCGCCACCTTGCGCGCCGAGGGACGTATTTCAGCACGTCGAAAAGGAGTGCTGGTCAAACTCTGCAAACCGCAGCAGGATATGCGCGCAGATCTTCCCGCAATTGGCCCTTCGACCGTCGAGAATGCGGTGAAGGCCGGGCTCGCAGGCATCGCTGTGGAGGCCGGACGTGCGTTGGTACTGGAGGAGGAGACGATGATCGCTGCCGCGGATGCCGCAGGCATTTTCGTCTTCGGCATCGACCTTGGCCTTTCGAATTCCGGCCTGCTGAATGGAGGATTGTCATGAGCAGGGCCTTGAAGGTCGGTGTTGTCGCTGGCGAAGTCTCCGGCGATCTTTTGGGTGGCGATCTGATTGCTGCGCTGAAGGCGGCTCATGGCGGACCGGTCGACCTGATCGGCGTCGGTGGTGATGCGCTGGCGGCGCAGGGCCTGGCCTCGCTTTTCGACTTTTCCGAACTGTCGATCATGGGCCTCACCCAGGTGCTGGCCCGCCTGCCGAACCTGATTAGAAGGATCAACCAGACGGCCGCGTCGATCGTCGCCGCCAGGCCGGATGTGTTGGTCATCATCGACAGCCCGGATTTCACCCATCGAGTCGCGAAGAAGGTGCGGGCGGCTCTGCCCGATCTGCCGATCATCGACTATGTCTGCCCGAGCGTCTGGGCGTGGAAGGAATATCGCGCCACGGCGATGCTCGCCTATGTCGACCACGTGTTGGCCGTTCTGCCCTTCGAACCGGAGGCGATGAAGCGGCTCGGCGGTCCCGAGACGACATTCGTCGGCCATCGGCTGACCGACGATCCGTCGCTGCTCAAGGTGCGCGGCATTCGCGCCGAGCGTCCCGCGAAGGTAAAGCATGAGGAGAAAACCATCCTGCTTCTGCCGGGCTCGCGATCGGCCGAAATCAAGGCGCTGCTGCCGGTGTTCGGCGAAGCGGCACGGGAATTCGTCGCGCGCAACGGCAAGGCACGCTTCCTGCTGCCGACCGTACCGCGCCAGGAGAAACTGGTGCGCGAACTAGCGGCAGCCCTTCCGGTCAAGCCCGAGATCACCGTCGACGCGGAGAGCAAATGGGCAGCCTTCGCGGAAGCCGATGCGGCGATTGCCGCCTCCGGCACCGTCATTCTCGAACTCGCCCTCTCGAACGTGCCCGTCGTCTCGGCCTACAAGGCGGACTGGCTGATCATGCTGATGTCGAAGCGGATCAAGATCTGGTCCGGCGCGCTGCCGAATCTGATCGCGGATTATCCTGTGGTGCCGGAATATATCAACGAAGTGGTGCGGCCAGGCAGCCTTTGCCGCTGGGCGGAGCGGCTGTCCAGCAATACCACGCAGCGGTATGCCATGATGGAAGGGTTTGATCTCACCTGGCAGCGCCTGCAGGTGCCTGTGCCGCCGGGCGAAGCAGCGGCCGGCGTCGTTCTCGAAATTCTGGACAAGAAAAAACCCGGCCATCTTTGACCGGGTTTTTCATTTCGAATTTGGCTTCGATCAGCGCTTGGAGATCGGCAGGTAGTCCCGCATCGGCTCGCCGGTGTAGAGTTGGCGGGGGCGACCGATGCGCTGCTGCGGATCTTCGATCATCTCGGCCCACTGGGCGATCCAGCCGACGGTACGGGCAAGCGCGAAGAGCACGGTGAACATCGTGGTGGGGAAGCCCATCGCCTTCAGCGTGATGCCCGAATAGAAGTCGATGTTCGGGTAGAGCTTCTTCTCGATGAAATATTCATCGGTAAGCGCGATGCGCTCCAGCTCCATGGCGACCTGCAGCAGCGGATCGTCCTTGTGGCCGAGCTCGCCGAGAACTTCGTGCGTCGTCTTCTGCATGATCTTGGCGCGCGGATCGTAGTTCTTGTAGACGCGGTGGCCGAAACCCATCAGACGGAACGGATCGTTCTTGTCCTTGGCGCGGGCAATATATTCCGGGATGCGGTCGACCGTGCCGATTTCCGTCAGCATGTTGAGTGCCGCTTCGTTGGCGCCGCCATGGGCCGGGCCCCAAAGGCAGGCGATGCCGGCCGCGATGCAGGCGAACGGGTTGGCGCCGGAGGAACCTGCGAGGCGGACCGTCGAGGTCGATGCGTTCTGTTCATGGTCCGCATGCAGGATGAAGATGCGATCCATGGCGCGCGACAGCACCGGATTGACGACATATTCTTCGCACGGAACGGCAAAGCACATGCGCAGGAAGTTCGACGCATAGTCCAGGTTGTTCTGCGGATAAACGAAGGGCTGGCCGATGTGGTACTTGTAGGCCATCGCGGCAAGGGTCGGCATCTTGGCGATCATGCGCAGCGAAGCGACCATGCGCTGATGCGGATCGGTGATGTCGGTCGAGTCGTGGTAGAAGGCGGAAAGTGCGCCGACGCAGCCACACATGACGGCCATCGGATGAGCGTCGCGGCGGAAGCCGGTGAAGAAGCGGCTCATCTGCTCGTGCACCATCGTGTGATGCGTGACGCGATAGTCGAAGTCCTTCTTCTGGGCGGCGGTCGGCAGTTCGCCGTAGAGAAGCAGGTAGCAGGTTTCCAGGAAATCGCCGTGCTCGGCGAGCTGCTCGATCGGATAGCCGCGATGCAGCAGGATGCCTTCGTCGCCATCGATATAGGTGATCTTGGATTCGCAAGATGCTGTCGAAGTGAAGCCCGGATCGTAGGTGAAGGTACCGGTCTGCTTGTAGAGGGAGCCGATGTCGATTACGTCCGGACCGATGGAGCCCGACTTGATCGGCAGATCGACTTGTCTGTCGCCGACTACCACGTTTGCGCTTTTATCCGTCATGCTGATCCTCCAACCTTTTGGCGGCGTGGCGCCCAAAAAGCGCCACAAGAATTAAGCGTCCGATGCTTTGCTATATGATCCGAAAGCTGATGCCAAGCAGTCGTTGGTAGCATTTTGTGCAGCGCGAAAGAATATTAGGCAACCGCTTTTGCTTGGGCTTCCAACTTGTTGTTGCAACCCGGTTCAGGTCTCTGGGATTGCTGAGGTTTCCCGGGCAGTTGACGGGAGGGTTGGAAACGCGCAGGTTGCATCGTCGCATGATTTGGCGACGGGGCGGGCTTAGCGTTTCATGTCGGAAGACACTGCGTTTCCGAAGCTGATCAAGACGGGGCGGCCGGCAACCAGGCCGATGGATTTCGCGTTCGGCGAAGACGCATCCCGATCGGTGGACCAGGGGCATCTTTCTGAGCTTTCTCCAGCGTTCGAACGAAGGTCGGTGGCGCATCCGGGGAGGGCGCTTCCGCATCGTATATCCGTGGGTTTGAAGCGCCTGTGGCGCAATGCGCCGTCCATGATCTTGGAAGAGGAGGCGCATGGGCATGGCTTCCTCTTCGTTCCCGTTGTCGTCGGTGCAGGGGCCGCATGCTGGTTCTCCTTGCCGCAAGATCCGGCTTTTCTGCCGTTTTTTGTGGCTTTTCTCGCATGCACCATAATTGCTGCCATAACGCGTCACCAATTCGGCATGGCACGTATCATCCCGGTCGCCGCCGCACTCTTTCTCGGCGGCATGATGCTCGCGGAGCTGGAAACATGGAGGCAAAGTACAGTCGTTCTCGACTCGCCGGTGACGACCGAACTGACCGGCGTGGTCGAGCGGCGGGAAATCGATGCGAATGGACGCTGGCGCTATTTAGTCCGCGTCGGACGGACAGCCAATCCCGAGATCCGACGCCCTCCGGAGCGGGTGTCGCTGCTTGCCAGGGCGCGGCACGAATCTGCGGAAACCGGCGAGACGATCAGTGGCCGGGTACGCATATCGCCGCCTTCGGGTCCTGCACTGCCGGGGCTTAACGATTTCGCCTTCTCTTCTTATTTCGATGGTATCGGCGCCGTCGGCTTTTTCTATGGAGTGCCGAATAAGGAGGCAGGCCCGGCGTTGCCGCGAGCCTGGATTGCAGAATTCGAAAGCGGGCTTTTCGATCTGCGCAGCGCCATCGCAAGCCATATTCGCGAAACGGTGCCGGGCGATGCGGGCGCCTTCGCAGCCGCGATCGTGACCGACGAACGCCGGGCTATTTCCAAGGAGACCACCGAGGCGCTCCGGCTTTCCGGACTTGCCCATATCGTCGCGATCTCCGGGCTGAACATGGCGCTTGCCGCCGGCATCTTCTTCGTCGGCGTCCGCACTGTCCTTTCGTTTTTTCCCGGGTTTGCCCAGGCCTATCCGGTGAAGAAGATCGCTGCCGCCGGCGCGCTCCTGATGGCGACCGCCTATTACCTGATTTCCGGCTTCGGTGTTTCAGCCGAGCGGGCGTATATCATGA
This sequence comes from Rhizobium sp. YS-1r, assembly GCF_000757525.1. Classification (NCBI taxonomy): domain Bacteria; kingdom Pseudomonadati; phylum Pseudomonadota; class Alphaproteobacteria; order Hyphomicrobiales; family Rhizobiaceae; genus Rhizobium; species Rhizobium sp. YS-1r. Next base: position 80,225 of record NZ_JPYQ01000032.1, read on the forward strand.
TGGCGGTCATGCTTGTCGCAGTCTTCTTCGACCGGCCGTCGATCAGCTTGCGCAATGTGGCGCTTTCGGCCCTGATCATTATCGCCGTTTCGCCCTCGGAAATCCTGGGGCCCAGCTTCCAGATGTCCTTTGCGGCGACCGCAGCGCTGGTCGCCGGTTATGCGCTCTGGAAAAATCGATCGAAAAAGCACGATCCGGAACCGCTGCAAATTCGTCACCCTGTGGTGACGCCGGTACTGGCTTCCTGGAAATTCATTGCGGGCATTCTCGCCACGACCCTGATCGGCAGCACGTCGACGGCGATCTTTTCGGTCGAGCATTTCCATCGGATTGCGACCTATGGCGGTCTGGCGGCAAACCTCGCCGCCATGCCGATCATTTCTTTCGTGGTCATGCCGGCCGGACTGGTCGGCATGCTGCTCGTACCGTTCGGGCTCGATGCGCCCTTCCTGAAGCTCATGGGTCTCGGCCTGGAAGCGGTGATCTCCATAGCAAGACATGTGGCGGCCTGGGGCGGCGACGCCGGTATCGGCCGTCAGCATCCCTGGTTCCTGCCTGTCTCCACGGCCGGTTTTCTTCTGCTGACCCTTTTGAGAAGCAGGCTTCGGCTGGTCGGCATTCCGCTCGTTGCAGCCGCATTGTTGTTCTCCTGGCACGAACGATCGAAGCCCCTGCCGGATATTCTCGTTTCCGAGGACGGAACGATGATTGCCCTGATAGGCAGGGAAGGCATTGCCACCAACCGCACCCGCCCGCCCGATTTCATCTACGGCCAGTGGAAACGGGCACTTCTCCTGGGCGATCCCATAAAACCGGACGTGTCATCAGCAAGAGATAAACCGCCCGATGGGAAGCCTGAGGAGCGCCGCGAGCTGACGCAGGCCGAAATCGAGACGGCGCGGTCCCGCATCAGGCAGGTGCCTGCCGGTCATTTCGTATGCGAGCCGCGTGTCTTCTGCGGGGTGAAAACTTCCGGGGGCACCATCATAGCCTCCGTCGAAGACAGCCGTTATGCCGGTGCGGCCTGCGATGCCGCCCATATCATCATCGCGCCGCGCGCCCGTTTCGATCACTGCCGCTCCGGCGCATTGATGATCAACGGCAATGCTTTGCGAAAGACTGGTGCGCTCGAAATTTCCCTGCACGGCGCAGCCGACATCCGGCAATGGACTATTCGCCCCGCCATGGCCGGCCATGACCGCCCCTGGAGCAGGCATCGCCACTATGACTGGCGGAACAAGATGTTCGCCTCGGCGCTCCCGGAACAGCTTCGGCAATTGATCAATGGTAACGGCGGATGAGGCCGACCAGCTTGCCCTGGACCTTTACCCGGTCGGGCGGGAATATCCGGGTTTCGTAGGCCGGGTTCGCGGCTTCCAGCGCGATCGAGGCGCCACGGCGGCGGAAGCGCTTCAGCGTCGCTTCCTCCTCGTCCACCAGCGCTACGATGATGTCTCCCGGATTGGCGGTGTTGCTGTTGCGGATGATCACCGTGTCGCCGTCCAGGATGCCGGCCTCGATCATCGAATCACCCTTGACTTCCAGCGCGTAATGTTCGCCGGAACCAAGCATCTCGGCGGGCACTGCGATATCATGCGTGTTGTTCTGGATCGCCGAGATGGGCACGCCGGCGGCGATGCGGCCCATGACGGGAACCGTGGTGGCGTTGGAGAGATCGTCGTTGGCTGCGGGCTTGGCCGGAGCGGCAGCGACCGGCTGCGGCTTGCCGAGGCTGCCCTCGATAACACTCGGCGAGAAGCCGCGGCGTGGCTGCAGGCTCGGCTGATAGGCTTCCGGCAGCTTGATGACTTCAAGGGCACGTGCCCGGTTCGGCAGGCGGCGGATGAAGCCGCGCTCCTCCAGTGCGGTGATCAGCCGGTGGATGCCGGACTTCGACGCGAGGTCGAGCGCGTCCTTCATTTCGTCGAAGGAGGGCGGCACGCCGGATTCCTTCATGCGTTCGTGAATGAACAGAAGCAATTCCTGCTGTTTGCGCGTGAGCATATTTGGCACCTTGAGAGTCGGAAACAAATCAAGAACATACACTATATGTTCCATATGTGTTCCGCAAGTCCCTAAATTTTCGTGAAGTATGATGATTTTTCTTCATGGATGTCTGCAACATATCTCTTTCGACACCACTTGCTCGAAGCCGATCCGCTGCCAATGTAGTGCTGCGATTCCGGATTCTGGGGGCTCTCGCGTGAATGCTAGACTAATCGATCATCTCGTTCTGCCGGTGGCGGACCTTGCCGTCGCGCGTTCGCGACTGGCAGAACTCGGATTTACAGTTGCGCCGGAGGCCTTTCATCCTTTCGGCACGGCCAATGCCTGCGTGTTTTTCTCGGATGGGGCCTATCTGGAGCCGCTGGCGATCGCCAACCGGCGTCAGGCGGCAGCCGCGGCCAAGCGCGGCAATGTCTTCACCGCCCGGGATCTCGCCTTCCGCAAGGCGCGTAACAGGCAGGGCTTTTCGGCCCTCGCGGTTGCCACGGGCGATGCGGCAGCCGATCACGCGCGTTTCAGGCTGCGCGGGATTTCCGCGGGCGATATCCTGGAATTCTCCCGCGGCGTGAAGATGCCGGACGGTTCCGAGACTGAGGCAAGCTTCCGGCTGGCCTTTGCGGGAAACGAGCATGCGCCGGATTTCTTCTTGTTCTCTGCACAGCGGATCAATCCGCTGCCGGCCGATCGAGGCGAACTGGAACGCCATTCCAATACGGTGACCGGCTTGAGCGAGATCGTTCTTTCGGCCGCATCGCCCGACGATTTTGCGCCCCTGCTCGAAGAGGTGCTGCTCGCGAAAGCCGGGATCGAAGCTGCGGCCGTGGAGCTTGTCGCTTCGAACACACGCATCCGCGTCATGCAGGATCAAGATCTCGAATCGGAATTCGCCCTTGTGCCGTTGCCGAATGCCGAAGGTCTGCGCGGCCGGGCGATCATCTTCAAGACTGCCGATCTTGCCGTGACAGAGATCATCCTTGCTGCTAATGACGTCGCATTCGTCCGCCGGGAAGGCCGTGTGCTGGTCCAGGCGGCGCCCGGCCAGGGTGTGTTGTTCGGTTTCGAGGAATAGTCTCATGGAAGTTTCCGCCAATCCGCGCGTCTCCGTCGGTGAAGGGCACGGCAAGGTCGTCTTCGCACAGGATGCCCGCCTGTCGCTGATCGCCGGCCCGTGCCAGATGGAAAGCCGCGACCACGCCTTCATGATGGCGGGTGCGCTGAGGGAGCTTTGCGACAAGCTCGGCATCGGGCTTGTCTACAAATCATCCTTCGACAAGGCGAACCGCACGTCGATTTCCGGCAGGCGCGGCATCGGGCTCGAAAGCGCCATGGAAATCTTCGCCGATCTGAAGAAGGAATTCGGCTTCCCGGTTCTCACCGACATTCACACGGAAGAGCAGTGCGCCATCGTCGCCCAGACCGTGGACGTGCTGCAGATCCCGGCCTTCCTTTGCCGCCAGACGGACTTGCTTGTCGCTGCGGCGAAAACCGGCCGCGTCATCAATGTCAAGAAGGGCCAGTTCCTGGCGCCCTGGGACATGAAGAACGTGTTGGCCAAGTTCACCCAGAGCGGCAATCCGAACGTGCTGCTCTGCGAACGCGGCGTCTCTTTCGGTTACAACACATTGGTGTCCGACATGCGCTCGCTGCCGATTATGGCGGCGATGGGCGCTCCGGTCGTCTTCGACGCGACGCATTCGGTCCAGCAGCCGGGCGGGCAGGGCGGCTCCACCGGCGGCCAGCGGGAATTCGTCGAGACGCTGGCGCGGGCGGCCGTTGCCGTCGGTGTCGCCGGCCTCTTCATCGAGACCCACGAGGACCCGGACAATGCTCCGTCTGACGGTCCGAACATGGTGCATCTCAAAGATATGCCACGGCTTCTGGAAAAGCTGCTTGCCCTCGATGCGGTCGCAAAGGCTGCCTGAAGCGCCCGCCTGAAAAAGCGCGAAAAGCGGCTGCACTGTAATTTTCGTGTCACTGACCATGGGACATGGTCAGTGACACGAACCATATAGATCTGACGTCCAAGCCCAGGGAGAGTCTTTTGACCGCCATCACCGATATCATCGCCCGTGAAATCCTCGACAGCCGCGGTAATCCGACGGTTGAAGTGGATGTCTATCTGGAAGACGGTTCTTTTGGCCGTGCAGCTGTTCCGTCCGGCGCGTCGACCGGCGCGCACGAGGCGGTCGAACTGCGTGACGGCGGCAAGCGTTACGGCGGCAAGGGCGTCGAAAAGGCTGTCGAGGCGGTCAACACCGAGATCTTCGATGCGATCGGCGGTTTCGATGCCGAAAGCCAGATCCACATCGACAAGACGATGATCGCGCTCGACGGCACGCCGAACAAGTCGCGCCTCGGCGCCAATGCCATCCTCGGTGTGTCGCTCGCCGTCGCCAAGGCCGCCGCCGAATCCGCCGGCCTGCCGCTCTACCGCTACGTGGGCGGTCCGAACGCGCATGTCCTCCCCGTTCCGATGATGAACATCATCAACGGCGGCGCCCATGCCGACAACCCGATCGACTTCCAGGAATTCATGATCATGCCGGTCGGCGCCGATACGCTGCGTGACGCGGTGCGCATGGGTTCGGAAATCTTCCATGTCCTCAAGAAGGAACTCGCCGCCCAGGGGCATAACACCAATGTCGGCGACGAGGGCGGTTTCGCTCCGGGCCTGAAGAGCGCCCCGGAAGCCCTCGATTTCATCATGAAGTCGGTCGAGAAGGCCGGCTACAAGCCGGGCGACGACGTCTGCCTGGCGCTCGACTGCGCCTCGACGGAGTTCTTCAAGGACGGCAAATACGTGATGGAAGGCGAAGGCCGCACGCTGGAATCCGGCGCCATGGCCGATTACCTCGCCGAGCTCGTCGGCAAGTATCCGATCATTTCGATCGAGGACGGCATGGCGGAGGACGACTGGGACGGCTGGAAGGCGCTCACCGACAAGATCGGCGCCACGTGCCAGCTCGTCGGCGACGACCTCTTCGTCACCAATTCCGCGCGTCTGCGCGACGGCATCCGCATGGGTGTCGCAAACTCCATCCTCGTCAAGGTCAACCAGATCGGTTCGCTTTCGGAAACGCTCGATGCCGTCGAGACCGCCCACAAGGCGCGCTACACGGCTGTCATGTCGCACCGTTCGGGCGAGACGGAGGATTCCACCATCGCCGACCTCGCGGTCGCCACCAATTGCGGACAGATCAAGACCGGCTCGCTGTCGCGCTCCGACCGCCTTGCCAAGTACAACCAGCTCATCCGCATCGAGGAAATGCTGGGTCCGCAGGCGGCTTATGCCGGCCGCGGCATTTTGAAGGCCTAAACTCCACGCCCCTCCCTCACCCTCTCCCCGCACGCGAGGAGAGGGGATGTCCCTCCGCGCGGCGTTGTGAATGGGCAAAACGGCGCGACATATTTCTTCTCCCGTCAGAACGTACGGGGCTTCCACGTCCTGAATGTCGAGATCGGCGGACTCGATTCTAGTTAGCGATTGCTTAAGCAAGTTCTGCGAATTTGAAATTCTGTTCGGATCGATTTCTGCGATCCCCGTAGAGCGTGACAAGGCGTTGATTGGGCATGTGGACGAAGCATCACAGACAAAGAAAATTCGGTCGTTTTGTCCTCCCCGCCATTACCGTCGCCTTCCTTTCATACTTCGGCTATCATTCTGTGCATGGTGATCTGGGTCTGATCGCCACCGAGGAATTCGAGCGTCAGCGGCAGGCGCGTGCCGAGGAGCTCGCCAGGCTGACGGCCAGACGCGAGGCGCTTGAGCGGCAGGTGCAGCTCATGAGTGACGGCTCTCTGGAGAAAGATATGCTCGATGAGATCGCCCGCTATCAGCTCAATGTTTCGCGCAACGACGAAATCGTCATCTTCAACAGCTACTTCTGAGTTAACCGGAATCTGGTTAACTTAACATTTCGCAAGTCTTTTCAGTGTGTTGTGCGGAATGTGAGCCATGCATTTATGGCATTGCTGGGGTCTCGTTTCTTGCCTATGGTACGGCCTCGAAACCGGAGCGGGTTTCCGACGGCCAGCGTCGGGCACTAAAGCCGCTCTCCATGCAGCACGAGAGGGAGGGATGAATGGCGCCGACCAAAACCGCGTCTGTATCCGGCCGCAAATCCGCGGCAAAGTCTGCTACGGCAAAATCTGTTACCAAGACGGCATCCAGGCCGGCAAAGAAGAATTTCGACGGCGGCACCTTTGCTGACTTCAGCAAGGAAGAGGAGCTCAAGGCCCTCCGCGACATGCTCCTGATCCGCCGCTTCGAGGAAAAGGCCGGCCAGCTTTATGGCATGGGCTTCATCGGCGGCTTCTGTCATCTCTATATCGGCCAGGAAGCAGTCGTCGTCGGCATGCAGATGGCGCTGAAGGAAGGCGACCAGGTCATCACCGGCTACCGTGACCACGGCCACATGCTGGCGACGGGCATGAGCGCGCGTGGCGTCATGGCGGAGCTCACCGGGCGCCGGGGCGGCTATTCCAAGGGGAAGGGCGGCTCCATGCACATGTTCTCCAAGGAAAAGAACTTTTACGGCGGTCACGGCATCGTCGGCGCCCAGGTCTCGCTCGGTACCGGTCTGGCCTTTGCCAACAAATACCGCGGCAACAATGCGGTCAGCACCGCCTATTTCGGTGACGGCGCGGCCAACCAGGGTCAGGTCTACGAGAGCTTCAACATGGCCGAGCTCTGGAAGCTGCCGGTCGTCTATGTGATCGAGAACAACCGCTATGCCATGGGCACCTCGACCGCCCGGGCCACGGCGCAGGCCAATTTCTCGCAGCGCGGCGCTTCCTTCAACATTCCCGGTTTCCAGGTGGACGGCATGGATGTACGCGCCGTGAAGGCTGCCGCCGACGAGGCGATGGAACATTGCCGGTCCGGCAAGGGCCCGATCATCCTCGAAATGCTGACCTACCGGTATCGCGGCCACTCCATGTCGGATCCGGCCAAGTACCGCTCGAAGGACGAGGTACAGAAGATGCGCTCCGAGCACGACCCGATCGAGCAGGTGCGCGCTCGCCTTCTCGAAAAGGGCTGGGCGACCGAGGACGAATTGAAGGCGATCGACAAGGACGTCCGCGACATCGTCGCCGACAGCGCCGATTTCGCCCAGGCCGATCCGGAGCCGGATGTGTCCGAGCTCTATACCGACATTCTGCTCTGATCGAGGGGAGGGAGTTTTATGCCTATCGATATCCTTATGCCCGCCCTTTCCCCGACCATGGAGGAAGGCACGCTCAGCAAATGGCTGAAAAAAGAAGGTGACAAGGTTACCTCCGGTGACGTGATCGCCGAAATCGAGACCGACAAGGCGACCATGGAAGTGGAAGCCGTCGATGAGGGCGTGATCGGCAAGCTGCTCGTTCCGGCCGGCACCGAAAACGTCAAGGTGAACACCAAGATCGCCGTTCTCCTCGCCGACGGCGAAAGCGCTGCCGACATCGGTTCTGAAGCGTCCGCCGAAACGCCGAAGGCTGCGGCTCCGCAGGTACCGCAGGAAGAAAAGCCGACTGAAACCGGCTCCGCATCCGCACCTGTTCCGGCCCAGCCGATCGCGCCGACGGCCTCCGACCCGGATATTCCGGCCGGCACCGAAATGGTGACCATGACCGTCCGCGAAGCGCTTCGTGACGCCATGGCGGAAGAAATGCGCCGCGACGAGGATGTCTTCGTCATGGGCGAGGAAGTCGCCGAATACCAGGGTGCCTACAAGATCACGCAAGGGTTGCTGCAGGAGTTCGGTCCCCGCCGCGTGGTCGATACCCCGATCACCGAGCACGGTTTCGCAGGCGTCGGCGTCGGTGCCGCCATGGCCGGTCTCAGGCCGATCGTGGAGTTCATGACCTTCAACTTCGCCATGCAGGCGATCGACCAGATCATCAATTCGGCTGCCAAGACGCTCTACATGTCCGGCGGCCAGATGGGCGCTCCGATCGTCTTCCGCGGTCCGAACGGTGCGGCCGCCCGCGTCGCCGCCCAGCACAGCCAGGATTATGCCGCCTGGTACAGCCATGTCCCGGGCCTCAAGGTCGTCATGCCTTACACGGCAGCCGACGCCAAGGGCCTCCTGAAGGCTGCCATCCGCGATCCGAACCCGGTCATCTTCCTGGAAAACGAGATCCTCTACGGCCATCATTTCGAAGTGCCGAAGCTTGATGATTTCGTGCTGCCGATCGGCAAGGCCCGCATCCACAAGACCGGCAAGGACGCGACCGTCGTCTCCTTCGGCATCGGCATGACCTATGCCGTGAAGGCGGTCGAGGAGCTTTCAAAGGAAGGGATCGAAGTCGAATTGATCGACCTTCGCACCATCCGCCCGATGGATCTGCCGACGGTCATCGAATCGGTCAAGAAGACCGGCCGCCTCGTCACCGTCGAGGAAGGGTATCCGCAGTCGTCGGTCGGCACGGAAATCGCAACCCGCGTCATGCAGCAGGCTTTCGACTATCTCGACGCGCCAATCCTGACGATCGCTGGCAAGGACGTCCCGATGCCTTACGCGGCGAACTTGGAAAAGCTGGCGCTGCCGAATGTCGGCGAAGTCGTCCAGGCGGTGAAGACCGTCTGCTACAAATAAGGGGAGGGCGTTTCGATGCCGATCAACATCACCATGCCTGCCCTTTCGCCGACCATGGAAGAGGGCAACCTTTCCAAGTGGCTGGTCAAGGAAGGCGACAAGGTCAAGTCCGGCGATGTGATCGCCGAGATCGAAACCGACAAGGCGACCATGGAAGTGGAAGCCGTCGATGAGGGCACCGTTGCGAAGATCGTCGTCCCGGCCGGCACGGAAGCGGTCAAGGTCAACGCCCTGATCGCGATCCTCGCCGGAGAAGGCGAGGATGTTTCGGCTGCCGCGTCTTCTGGCGGTGGAGCTGCCCCTGTGCCGAAGGCCGAGGCCGCCCCTGCGCCGAAGGCGGAAGCCGCTCCGGCCCCGAAGGCTTCCGAGACCGCTCCGGCACCTGCCGCCCCGGCACCCGCTGCCGCCCCGGCATCGGCCCAAAGCGGCACCGGCATCGGCAATGGCTTGTTTTCCTCACCGCTCGCCCGTCGCCTCGCGAAGGAAGCCGGTATCGATATTTCCGCCGTTACCGGCTCCGGTCCGCATGGCCGTGTCGTCAAGGCCGATGTCGAGAAGGCCGTCGCCTCTGGCACCGGAAAGGCCGCTCCGACAACTGCTCCGCAAGCTGCACCCGCTGCCGCGCCGGCCATGGCAAAAGGCCCGTCGGACGACGCCGTGCTCAAGCTGTTCGCGGAAGGCTCCTACGAGCTTCTGCCGCATGACGGCATGCGCAAGACGATCGCCGCTCGGCTCACCGAGTCGACGCAGACTGTCCCGTCCTACACCGTCTCGATGGATTGTGAACTCGACGCGATGCTGAAGCTGCGCGCCGAGATCAACGCCTCAGCCCCGGTGAAGAAGACCGAGAAGGGCGACGTTCCGGCCTTCAAGCTGTCGGTCAACGACTTCATCATCAAGGCGATGGCGCTGGCCCTGCGCGATGTGCCGATGGCGAACGCCTCCTGGACCTCGACCGCCCGCGTCCTGCACAAGCATTCGGACGTCGGCGTGGCCGTATCGATCCCGGATGGTTTGATCACCCCGATCGTTCGCAAGGCGGAGGAGAAGGCATTGTCCGTCATCTCCAACGAGGTGAAGGACCTTGCCAAACGCGCCCGTGACAAGAAGTTGAAGCCGGAAGAATACCAGGGTGGCACCACGTCGGTGTCCAACCTCGGCATGTTCGGCGTCTCCAGCTTCACCTCGATCGTCAACCTGCCGCAGGCCTCGATCGTCTCGATCGGCGCGGGCGTCGAAAAGCCGGTTGTCAGGAACGGCAAGATCGAGGTGGGCACGGTGATGACGGCGACCTTCGCCTTCGACCACCGCGTCATCGATGGCGCGCTGGGGGCGGAGCTTGCCTCTGCGTTCAAGCGCTACATCGAAAACCCGATGGCGATGCTGGTGTGATGGACTTTCCTCCCCTTGCGGGGAGGGTGTCCGCGTGAGGGGGAAACCAGGAGTGCGTCGATGAAAACCGTTCTCTGCTATGGCGATTCTTTAACCTGGGGCACGGACGCCGAAACCGGCGGCCGCCATGCCTTTGAGGACCGCTGGCCGAGCGTGCTTGCGGCCGCTCTTGGTCCCTCCGTGAATGTCGTGGCCGAGGGGCTCGGCGGCCGCACCACCGCTTATGACGACGGGCTTGGGGATTGCGACCGCAACGGCGCGCGCCTGTTGCCGACGATCCTGCATACCCATGGCCCGTTGGATCTGGTGATCATCATGCTCGGCACCAACGACATGAAGCCGATGATCCACGGCACGGCGATCGGCGCGCGACAAGGGATAAAGAAGCTCATCAGCCTCATTCGTTTCCATGATTGGACGCGGGAATGCGAGCCGCCGGAAATACTGATCGTAGCGCCACCTAGCCTCTGCGAAACGGCCAATCCGCTGACCGGTGCTCTCTACAGGGGAAGCATCGAGGAGTCGGCAATGCTTGCTTCGCTTTACCGTGATCTCGCCGACGAGATGGGTTGCGGTTTCTTCGATGCGGGCTCGGTTGCGAAAACGACGCCGATCGACGGCATCCATCTCGATGCGGATAATACCCGCGCGATCGGACGGGGCCTGGAGCCCATCGTCCGGATGATGCTGGGGCTCTGATGAAAACGAGGGATTGATCGGGGTCAAGGAGTAGCGGAATGGAATGGTTCTAGCATTTCCCGGATTGTCCAACGGAGGTCAGGGAAATGTCGAACACACCACACCATCTCGCCGAAGAATTTCCGGAATATGCCGTCCAGATGCGCCATCTGCGTGAGAGGGACGGGCATTTTCACCGGATATGCAGTGACTACGAGGATGTGAACCATCAGATCCACAAGGCCGAGACGAATATCGAGCCATGCGACGACATCCGCATGGAGGAAATGCGAAAGCGGCGCCTCGCCTTGAAGGATGAAATATACGGGATGCTGACGCGGGCCGAACCGGCAGCCGAAAAACTCGGCGAATAGGGGCCAAGCTTCACTCCCGGAAGAACAAGGGCAGGGCTGCGGCAGCAGCCTTTGCCGGCTAGACAAGGAGTGAAGCGCCTATGGCCAATGCTTACGACGTCATCATCATCGGATCCGGTCCGGGCGGATATATTGCCGCCATCCGCGCCGCACAGCTTGGCATGAAGGTCGCGGTCGTGGAGCGCGAGCATCTCGCCGGCATCTGCTCCAACTGGGGCTGCATCCCGACCAAGGCGCTGCTGCGTTCGGCCGAAGTTTACGAATATGCCAAGCATCCGGGCGATTACGGCATCAAGATCGAGGGCTCGGTAACCGCCGACCTGAAGGCGATCGTCGCCCGTTCGCGCGGCATCGCGCACCGCATGAACAATGGCGTCGGCTTCCTCTTCAAGAAAAACAAGGTCGATATCATCTGGGGCGATGCCAAGATCACCAAGCCCGGTGAGGTCGTCGTCTCCAAGACCGCCAAGAAACCGGTCGAGCCGATCGGCCCGATTCCGAAGAACACGCTCGGTGAAGGCACCTATACCGCCAAGCATATCATCGTCGCGACCGGCGCCCGCCCGCGCGCGCTTCCCGGCATCGAGCCGGACGGCAAGCTGATCTGGACCTATTTCGAGGCGATGAAGCCGGAGGAAATGCCGAAATCGCTGCTGGTCATGGGCTCGGGCGCGATCGGCATCGAATTCGCCAGCTTCTACCGGACGCTCGGCGTCGACGTCACCGTCGTCGAGATCATGAGCCAGGTCATGCCGGTGGAAGATGCGGAAATCTCCGCCCTTGCGAAGAAGCAGTTCGAGCGGGCAGGCATGAAGATCCTGCTCGAAGCCAAGGTCGCCAAGGTCGTGAAGGGCGCCAACTCGGTCACCGCGACGATCGAGCTCAAGGACGGCAAGACGCAGGAGATCACAGCAGACCGGATGATCTCCGCCGTCGGTGTGCAGGCCAATATCGAAGGCATCGGCCTCGAGGCTGTCGGCGTGAAGACCGACCGTGGCTTCATCGTCATCGACGGCTACGGCAAGACCAACGTGCCGGGCATCTACGCCATCGGTGACGTCGCCGGTCCGCCGCTGCTCGCCCACAAGGCCGAGCACGAGGGTGTCATCTGCGTCGAGAAGATCGCCGGCCTCCCTAACGTCCATCCGATGGACAAGTTGAAGATTCCCGGCTGCACCTATTGCCACCCGCAGGTCGCCTCGGTCGGTTTGACCGAAGCAAAGGCGAAGGCCGAGGGCCGCGACATCCGCGTCGGCCGTTTCCCCTTCGTCGCCAACGGCAAGGCGATCGCGCTCGGCGAGGACCAGGGGCTGGTGAAGACCATCTTCGACAAGAAGACCGGCGAACTTCTCGGTGCCCATATGGTCGGCGCGGAAGTGACCGAACTCATCCAGGGCTTCGTCGTCGCCATGAACCTGGAGACGACGGAAGAGGAATTGATGCACACGATTTTCCCGCATCCCACCATTTCGGAGACGATGAAGGAAAGCGTGCTCGACGCCTATGGAAGGGCATTGAATGCCTGATTGAGGACTGGGGCGATCCCCTCACTTGCAATTTCTAACACTTAGCTGAGCTAAGATGTTGAAATTGCTTTCTCTCCCACAAGGGGAGAGATGGAGATGAGGCGCCGCCGCGAGCCTACCTCTCCCCTTGTGGGAGAGGTTACAAAATCACGATCTTAGCTTTAGCTAAGTCGTAGATTTTGTTGGTGAGGGGATAGATGCTGACGTATCGCAAATACACTGGGCTGATGGCTGGATTGTGTAGTTGGCCAATCCCATATCTGGGATCTGAAAGGGGAGCATGAGATGGGTGTGGGTTGGATTGCAGCGATCATCATCGGCGGCGTGGCCGGCTGGCTTGCCGGCATCCTGATGGACCTCCGGTTCGGCGTCTTGATGAACATCGTGATCGGCATCGTCGGCGCGGTGATCGCCAACGCCGTCTTCGAGAGCGCCAATATCCATGTCGCTGGCGGATGGCTGGGTTACCTGGTGCAGGGTTTCGTGGGCGCCTGCATTTTGCTATTCGTTGCCAAACTCGTCAGGCGCTGAAAAAGCACGCGGTTGAAAGCAGGTTTTTATGGTCACCATTCTCGATACGATCGGGTCCAGCGAGGAAAAGCGCGTCCGCCATCCGGAAAAGGCGCATCGGCCCGATACGGAAGTGCTGCGCAAGCCCGAATGGATTCGTGTGCGTGCGCCGGTTTCGAAAGGGTATGCGGAAACCCGCTCGATCGTGAAGGAAAACAAGCTGGTGACGGTCTGCGAGGAAGCGGGCTGCCCCAACATCGGCGAGTGCTGGGACAAGAAGCACGCCACCTTCATGATCATGGGCGAGATCTGTACCCGCGCCTGCGCCTTCTGCAACGTCGCGACCGGCAGGCCGAACGCGCTCGACATGGATGAGCCGGAAAACGTCGCCAAAGCCGTCCGGCAGATGGGCCTGTCCCACGTCGTCATCACCTCGGTCGACCGTGACGACCTGGACGATGGCGGTGCCGAACATTTCGAGAAGGTGATCTTCGCGATCCGCGCCGCGTCTCCGATGACGACCATCGAGATCCTGACGCCTGACTTCCTGAAGAAGCCCGGCGCGCTGGAGCGCGTCGTCGCCGCCAAGCCGGACGTCTTCAACCATAACCTGGAAACCGTGCCCGGCAATTACCTGACGGTTCGCCCGGGTGCGCGCTACTTCCACTCCGTCCGCCTGCTGCAGCGGGTGAAGGAACTGGACCCGACCATGTTCACCAAGTCGGGCATCATGGTGGGGTTGGGCGAGGAGCGCAACGAAGTGCTTCAGCTCATGGACGACCTGCGCACGGCGGACGTCGATTTCCTGACGATCGGCCAGTACCTGCAGCCGACCCGCAAGCACCACAAGGTGGAGCGCTTCGTCACGCCGGAGGAGTTCAAGTCCTACGAGACGGTCGCCTATACCAAGGGTTTCCTGATGGTGTCTTCGAGCCCGCTGACCCGGTCCTCGCATCATGCGGGAGACGATTTCGCCCGCCTCAGGGCTGCACGTGAGAAGAAGCTGCTGGCTGCCGCCGAATAAGCGGCAGTCACGTTTTCTGCTCTTTATTCGGCCGCCTCGACCTTTTCGTGCTTGTCGTGACCGCGCCTGCGGTCGCGCAGGATGAATCGGTGACCTCGCGCTTCGGCCTTTGCCATTTCAATCAGATAGACGAGCATTGGAAGCTGGTTCATGTCGGCGAGCTGCTTTGCGGATTCGAGCAGCTTTATCATCTGTGAGAAATCGTCCATGGATGCTTCTCTTTCGGGTGCGTCCGGTCTTCTGCTGATTGAATATTCCATTGTACGTGTTCGCTACAGCGGAACATTACAACCGGATGAATCCTAGATTAAATTTTCTTAATCCGAATAATGCCCGGCGATTGTCGGATCGGCTGCCTGACCAGACTACCGTGACGTATTCGGCGGACTTCTATAATATTCTCTGCGCGATATTGAAATCCTCCTGTCATCATCGGCGGCTAATGCCGCGTTCTGTGGGGTCGGGCCTGATTCTCGGGGGGAGCTTATCATGGACATGAAATCGGGCTCGAATGTGATCCGCTACGTGGGGATTGCAGAGGCCGCCGACAAGGTCCGGCATGCGGATCGCATCCTGGTCGTCGGTTGTTCCGGCGGCGGAAAATCGACGCTCTCCCAGAAGATCGCCCGCCGTTTCGGGCTCGTCTATATCTCGATTGATCGCGACGTGCTGTGGCTGCCTGGCTGGATGCAGCGGGAAAGGGGCGAGCAGCGCCGCATCATCGAGAAACTGATCCTTCAGGATCGCTGGGTCATGGATGGCACCAATCCTTCCACCTTCGATATCCGCGTGCCGCGCAGCGATATCGTCATCTGGGTGCGCATGCCGCGCCTCGTCTGCGTCTGGGGTATCCTCAGCCGCGCGGCGAAACATTGGGGCCGCACGCGGCCGGACATGGCGCCCGGCTGCCCGGAAAAGGTGGATTGGGAATTTTTCCGGTTCGTGTGGACCTGGGAGCAAAAGTTTGCGCAGCGCGTTCTGGCCGGGCTGGCCGAACATGCCGGCGAAAAGCCGGTCCTGATGTTGAAATCGCGTCGGGAAATGCGGGAACTGCTTGATCTTGTCGGGGCTCGCGCTTAACTGCGTTCCATGCCCAAGTTCGAAATCCGCCGCCCCGTAAAGCATAGCGCCGATGAAATGTACGCGCTCGTTGCCGATATCGAGAAATATCCGCAATTCCTGCCGCTTTGCGAGGCGCTGGCCATCCGCTCCAGCAAGGAGCGTGATGGCAAGACCTTGCTCGTTGCCGATATGACGGTGGGCTACAAGGCGATCCGCGAGACTTTCACCACCCAGGTCCTGCTCAATCCGCCGGAGCGCGCCATCGACGTGAAATATATCGAAGGGCCGTTCAAGTATCTGGAAAACCGCTGGCGTTTCGAGCCAACCGCGGACGGTTCGCCGGACGCCTGCGTGGTGCATTTCTTCATCGACTACGAATTCAAGAGCATGATTTTAGGCGCGCTGATGGGCTCGATGTTCGACCGCGCCTTTCGAATGTTCGCCGAAGCCTTCGAAACGCGGGCGGACAAGGTCTACGCCTGACCCTTTTTCATGCCGAAGGCGGCCTCGACCAGCATTTCCAGTGCCGTCCTGACAGTCGCGAGTCTGATTTCGGTCCGGCCGATATCGCCGTAACGCACTTCCCGGTGCAGGATCGTTCCCGATCGGCTTTGGGCGGCGAGATGCACGAGGCCTACCGGCTTTTCCGGTGTCCCGCCGCTGGGGCCGGCAATCCCCGTCACCGCAACGGCGACAGAAGCGCGCGAGCGAAACAGCGCGCCATGCACCATCTGCAGCGCCGTTTCCTTCGAAACCGCACCGTAGGCGAGCAGTGTCGCCTGCGTGACGCCGAGCATGTCCCTCTTCGCCTCGTTCGTATAGGTCACGAAGCCGCGATCGACGACGGCGGATGAACCGGAAACCTCCGTCAGGGCGCCAGCGATCAGCCCTCCAGTGCAGGATTCTGCGGTGGCGACCATCAGGCCTCGAGCGGTGAAGTCGACAATGATCTTGCGCGCCTGCTCTTCGATATCGCCGGGAAAGAGGCTCATGCGGTTTCCCCGCGATAGACGACAGTGGCGGTAGCAATCGCCGCGATGCCCTCGCGGCGGCCGATGAACCCTATCTTCTCGTTGGTTGTGGCCTTCACCGAGCAGCGGTCGACCGAAATGCCGAGGATGTCTGCCAGGGTCTCGCGCATCTTCTGCCGATGCGGGGCGATCTTCGGCGCTTCGGCGATCAGCGAGATGTCGGCGTTCATGATCGTGCCGCCGCGTTCGCGAACGATTTTTGCCGCATGGTCCAGGAAGATCTTTGATGGCGCGCCGCGCCACCGCATGTCCGACGGTGGGAAATGGTCGCCGATATCGCCGGCGCCGCAGGTGGCGAGCAGCGCGTCGGTCAGCGCATGCAGGGCGACATCCGCATCCGAGTGGCCGCTGAGCTTCTGGTCATGGGGAATGAAGACGCCGCAGAGTGTCACACCGTCGCCCGGTTCCAGTTGATGCACGTCGTAGCCGTTGCCGGTGCGCACATCGGGAAGGAAGTTGGCGGGAAGGGTGCTCTGCGAAAGCTTTTCGTCGGCCATGGCGATATCCCGCTTGACGGTGAGCTTGATGTTGTCGACCGAGCCTTCGACCAGCGTTACGGTCAGGCCGGCCCATTCGGCGATCGAGGCATCGTCGGTGAAATCCTCGCGGCGAAGTGCCGCCGCTTTCTCATGCGCAATACGGATTGCGGAAAGGTGGAAGCTCTGGGGTGTCTGGGCGGCGTAGAGCCCGGCGCGCGGCACGGTTTCGTGCACCAGCCCATCGGAACCGCCACGCTTCAGCGTGTCGGTGACGGGGATTGCCGGCAGCACGCCTTCCTGCCCCTCGTCGAGCGCTTGCGCCACGCGGTCGAGGACGTCCCGGTCCACGAAAGGCCGCGCCGCGTCGTGGATCATCACGTGTGTCGCATCGGTGCCGGATAATGCCCGGAGGCCTTCATAGACGGAGCGCTGTCGGGTCTCGCCGCCGAATGTGGTGATGACCCGCTCTGCTCCCGGAAGCTTGCCGCATGCTTCGGCAAACAGAGCCTCGTCGTCCCGATGGATGACGACCACGATCGGGCCGCTGCGGGGCCATGTGAGAAACCGTTCCAGCGTATGGGTGATGACCGGCCGCCCACCGATTCGCCGGTACTGTTTCGGACCATCCTCAAGCGAGCCGGCCCGCTCGCCACGGCCTGCTGCGACGATGACGATACCGATTGTCATGGTTCTGTCGTCCATCGGCCGTAACCCGTTTGCGTTTCCTCAAGGATTGACAGCGGGAGAACTATAGACTCAAAAGCTCCATTTCCAGCAGCCCGCCCAAAAATAACGCAGTTCCGGAATTGCTCTTGGCAAACGCTCAGGAACTGAATAAAAATAGTGCAAAACTCTCATGTGCCCGAAAGATCATCACTTGCGTTTCCAGGATCTTGCCAAGCCTTTCCAGATCGGGCCTGTCGCCATTCGCAATCGCGTCGCCCTGGCGCCGATGTCCGGCGTGACCGACCTGCCGTTCAGGCAGCTTGCCTGGCGTTTCGGCGCCGGCCTTGTTGTGACCGAAATGGTGGCAAGCCGAGAGCTCGTCATGAACCGCGGCGAATCCTGGGCGCGGCTGAAAGGCGCGGGCATTTCGCCGCATATGGTTCAGCTTGCCGGCCGCGAGGCGCACTGGATGGCAGAAGCGGCGAAAATCGCGGCCGATAACGGCGCCGACATCATCGACATCAACATGGGCTGTCCGGCAAAGAAGGTGACGGGCGGTTATTCCGGCTCGGCGCTGATGCGCGATCCCGATCACGCCCTGTCGCTGGTCGAGGCGACAGTCAATGCCGTCAAGGTGCCGGTGACGCTGAAGATGCGGCTCGGTTGGGACGAAAATTCCATCAATGCGCCTGAGATTGCCCGCCGCGCCGAAGAGGCCGGGGTCCGGCTCGTGACGATCCACGGCCGCACCCGCATGCAATTTTATGAGGGCCGCGCGGATTGGAATGCGATCCGGCTCGTACGTGATGCCGTCTCCATTCCGCTGATCGCCAATGGTGACGTCGAATCGCCGGAAGATGCCGCCGAGATACTGGAGCGTTCCGGCGCCGATGCCGTTATGGTCGGTCGCGGCGCGCAGGGGCGCCCCTGGCACGTGGGCTGGCTCGCCGGCCATGCGCCGCCGCCGCAGGACGAGGTGGCCGGCCTCGTCATCGAGCATTACGAGGCGATGCTGGCGCTTTACGGCCGCGAGGCGGGGCTGCGTCATGCCCGCAAACATCTCGGCTGGTATCTCGATCGTTTTGCGTCGGACCTGCCCGTGGAAGAAAAGGCTGCCATCATGATCTCGAAAGACCCGGCCGACGTCTCGCGCCGGATGATTGCCGCGCTCTCCGGCGAAGCCTTCGTGGCACGCAAGGAGGCCGCATGACGAAGTCGCCAGGGTCGAACAATGGGCAGAATGCCGCGAACGGCAATGCGCTCGCCATGGCCGTCCTGAATTCGGTGCAGAACCCGGTGATCCTGGTCGATGCGGCAGGCCGGATCGCCTTCGCCAATTGGGAAGCGGAAGCCTTTTTCGGCTCCAGCGCCGCCCATCTGGCGAAGAACAGGATTTCCACCTTCATTCCTTTTGGCAGTCCGCTCCTGGCGCTGATCGATCAGGTGCGCGAGCGCAAGGCGCCGGTCAACGAGTATCGTGTCGACCTCTCTTCGCCGCGTCTCGGCCAGGACAAGCTGGTCGATCTCTATGTCGCACCGGTGGTGAGCGAGCCCGGCTCGGTGGTGATCGTCTTCCAGGAGCGGTCCATGGCCGACAAGATCGACCGCCAGCTCACCCATCGTGCAGCGGCCCGGTCCGTGACGGGGCTTGCCTCCATGCTGGCGCATGAGATCAAGAATCCGCTTTCCGGCATCCGCGGCGCCGCCCAGCTCCTGGAAACGTCCGTGCAGGACGAGGACCGCGCGCTGACCCGCTTGATCTGTGACGAGACCGACCGCATCGTCTCATTGGTCGACCGCATGGAGGTCTTCTCCGACGAACGCCCGGTGGATCGGGTGCCGCTCAACATCCACTCGGTCCTCGACCATGTGAAGGCAGTCGCCAAGGCCGGTTTCGCGCGGGAAATCAAGATCACCGAATTATACGATCCGTCGCTGCCGCCGGTCTATGCCAATCGCGACCAGCTCGTGCAGGTCTTCCTGAACCTCATCAAGAATGCGGCGGAAGCGATCGGCGACCAGCCGGACGGCGAGATCATGCTGACGACGGCCTACCGTCCCGGCATCCGGTTGTCCGTCGCGGGAACGCGGGAGAAGATTTCGCTGCCGCTCGAATTCTGCGTGATCGACAATGGCCCCGGCGTTCCCCCGGATCTGCTGCCGCATCTTTTCGATCCCTTCATCACCACCAAGACGAACGGTTCCGGCCTTGGCCTTGCGCTGGTCGCCAAGATCATCGGCGCGCATGGCGGCATTGTCGAATGCGACAGCCAGGCGCGCCGCACCACGTTCCGGGTTCTGATGCCCATGCATAAGGAAGAGGCCGGCGACGGCCGCGCTTTGAACTCCACAGGAAGTGAAAAATGACTGCCACGATCCTTGTCGCGGACGATGACGCGGCGATCCGCACCGTGCTGAACCAGGCTTTGACCAGGGCGGGCTACGAAGTACGCATCACCTCCAATGCGGCGACCCTCTGGCGCTGGATTTCGGCCGGTGAGGGGGACTTGGTCGTCACCGATGTCGTCATGCCGGACGAGAACGCCTTCGACCTTTTGCCGCGCATCAAGAAGGCACGGCCGGAGCTGCCGGTTCTCGTGATGAGCGCCCAGAACACCTTCATGACGGCCATCAAGGCTTCGGAGAAAGGCGCCTACGACTACCTGCCGAAACCCTTCGACCTGACGGAGCTCATCGCCATCATCGGCCGCGCGCTTGCCGAACCGAAGCGCAAGCCTGCCCGTCTCGACGACGACATGCAGGACGGCATGCCGCTTGTCGGCCGTTCCGCCGCCATGCAGGAAATCTACCGCGTCCTCGCCCGCCTCATGCAGACGGACCTGACGCTGATGATCACCGGCGAATCCGGCACCGGCAAGGAGCTCGTCGCCCGGGCGCTGCACGATTACGGCAAGCGCCGCAACGGGCCGTTCGTGGCGATCAACATGGCGGCGATCCCGCGCGACCTGATCGAGTCGGAGCTTTTCGGCCATGAGAAGGGCGCTTTCACCGGTGCGCAGAACCGCTCGACCGGCCGCTTCGAACAGGCCGAGGGCGGCACGCTGTTTCTCGACGAGATCGGCGACATGCCGATGGACGCACAGACGCGCCTGCTGCGTGTCCTGCAGCAGGGCGAATATACGACGGTTGGTGGCCGCACCCCGATCCGCACCGATGTCCGTATCGTCGCGGCGACCAACAAGGATCTGAAGCACCTCATCAACCAGGGTCTGTTCCGCGAGGACCTCTATTATCGCCTGAACGTCGTGCCGCTGCGCCTGCCGCCGCTGCGCGACCGCGCCGAGGATATTCCGGACCTCGTCCGCCACTTCATGCAGATGGCCGAGAAGGAGGGGCTGGACGCCAAGCGCTTCGACAACGAGGCGCTGGACCTCATGAAGGCCTATGCCTGGCCGGGCAACGTGCGCGAGTTGGAAAACCTGGTGCGCCGCCTGATGGCGCTTTATCCGCAGGACGTCATCACTCGCGAGATTATCGAGGCGGAATTGCGCTCGGACGTGCCGGACAGCCCGATCGACAAGATGGGCGCCCGCACCGGCTCGCTCACCATCGCGCAGGCCGTGGAAGAGAACATGCGATCCTATTTCGCGAGCTTTGGCGACGGCCTGCCCCCGCCCGGCCTCTATGACCGCGTCCTGACAGAGATGGAATATCCGCTGATTCTCGCGGCGCTCACCGCCACCCGCGGCAATCAGATCAAGGCGGCGGACCTGCTCGGCCTTAACCGCAACACGCTGCGCAAGAAGATCCGCGAACTCGGCGTGTCCGTTTATCGCAGTTCCCGCAGCGCCTGACACCTGGAATTTGTCTCTCGTCCTGGCCCCCTCGCCGCAAGCGCGGAGAGGGCCGGGAGTTCGCAGCTTACGTCCTTCTCCCCGTCTGAACGGAAAAAAGGCGCCGGTAGGCGAATGACGGACAAACCTTGTTCCCGGCTTCTTGACACCCTTGGCCCATCGTTGCATTTTCGCCACAAAGCGTTGCTTAAAGGTCACGCAGGACTTGGTGAATCCTCGACGGAGTGGCGGCCGTTGAGAAGATGAATCGGGCGTTTTCCAGGAAGTTGTTAGTGCTTCACCCGGTCTGACCGGGCCGAAGCGATCGACCCGCGAGGATTGGAGTGGATTCGATGACGGATGGCGTGAAAGCGCCCGAGGCCGATAGCGATCCGCCAGGGATCGAACTGGCAGCCTCGGCACAGGACCGGCGTGCGTCGTTTGCGCTTCCCGGTCTCCTGCTGGCGAGCGGCGCGCTGATCTGTGCGACGCTGACGCTCTTCGTGCTCCTGGGCCTGACGCCGATTGCGCCGACCACCAATGTCGTCATCGCCTCAGCCGTCGTCAATTCGCTTTTCATCCTGGGCTTGATGTACCTGATCGGCCGTGAGGTCGCGCGGCTGCTGAAGGCCCGCAATCGCGGACGCGCCGCTGCCCGCCTGCACGTCCGCATCGTGGTTCTCTTCTCGATCGTGGCGATCACGCCGGCCGTGCTCGTGGCGATCTTTGCCAGTTTGACCCTGAATGTCGGCCTCGACCGCTGGTTCTCGCTGCGCACCCAGTCGATCGTGCAGTCCTCGCAGGATGTCGCCCGCGCCTACATGCTTGAGAATGCCAGCTATCTTCAGGGCCAGACGGTCTCGATGTCGAACGACCTCGAACGCAATCGCGCGATGTTCTATCTAGATCGCACCGGGTTCGTCGAGCTGATGACGCGTCAGGCGCGTGGTCGCGGCATGCTCGGCGCCTTTCTGGTGCAGGAGGACGGCCAGGCGATCGTCCAGGCAGATATCAAGACGGAAAAGCCGCTGCCGGCGATCCCCGAGGACGCGCTGAAGTCCGCAGCCGCAGGCCAGCCGACACTGATCCCGCCGGGCATCACCAATCTCGTCGGCGCCGTCATCCGGCTTGATGCCATTCCGGGCTCCTTCCTCTACACGATCCGGGCGGTTGATCCGAAGGTCATCTCGGCCATGCGGCTCATGGAGGAGAATACCGCCGAATACCAGCAGATGGAGGCGGGACGCACATCGCTGCAGATAGCATTCGCGGTGCTTTATCTCGGCTTCGCCCTGATCGTGCTGCTTGCGGCGATCTGGACGGCGATCGCGGTGGCCGACCGTATCGTGCGGCCGATCCGGCTGTTGATCAGTGCGGCCGATAACGTCGCGGCCGGCAATCTTAACGTCGTGGTGCCGGTGCGGGCGGCGGATGGCGATGTCGGCAACCTGTCGCGCACCTTCAACAAGATGATTTCGGAAATCCGCAGCCAGCGCGACGAGATTCTCGAGGCAAAGGATGAGGTCGACGATCGCCGTCGCTTCATCGAGGCCGTGCTTTCGGGCGTCACCGCAGCGGTGATCGGGGTCGAGGAGGACCGGCGAATCACCATCGTCAACCCTTCCGCGGAGGATGTTCTCGGTGCCCCCGCCGAAAAGCTGATCGGCGAGAAGCTGCAGGATGTCGCCCCCGAGGTTGACCAGGTACTGACGGAGGCCAGGACGCGCGCTCGTGCTGATTTCCGCAAGCAGGTGAACCTGATGCGCGGTGGCAAGGAGCGGACGCTGTCCGTCCAGGTCACGCGCGAGGAGCAGCACGCCGCGCATGAATCCTACGTGGTCACGCTCGACGACATCACCGATCTCGTCATCGCCCAGCGTTCGACCGCCTGGGCGGATGTGGCGCGGCGCATCGCGCACGAGATCAAGAACCCGCTGACGCCTATCCAGCTTTCGGCCGAGCGCCTGAAGCGCCGCTATGGCAAGCAGATTGCCGAGGATGACCGTGCCGTCTTCGACCAGTGCACCGATACGATCGTGCGTCAGGTCGGTGATATTGGCCGTATGGTCGACGAATTCTCCGCTTTCGCACGCATGCCGAAGCCCACCAAGGAGGAGGCGGATCTGCGTGATATCCTGCGGGACGCGATCTTCCTCAGGGAGATGGGCACCTCCCACGTGGAATTCATCCGCGAACTCGGCGAAGAGCCGCTCCGGGGCATGTTCGATACGCGCATGCTCGGCCAGGCTTTCGGCAATCTGATCAAGAACGCTGTGGAGGCGATCGAGTCGGTGCCGAGCGGCGATGAGCGCGACGGCCGCAAGATCAAGGTGCGCTCCGTCTTCGATGCGGCGCGCGAGGCCTATGTCGTCGACGTCATCGACAACGGCAGCGGCCTGCCAAAGGAGACCCGGCATCGCATTCTCGAACCCTACATGACCATGCGCGAAAAGGGCACGGGTCTTGGGCTCGCAATCGTCAAGAAGATCATTGAGGAACACGGCGGGCAGCTCGAATTGCACGACGCACCCGCCGATTTCGATCATGGCAAGGGCGCCATGATCAGGGTTCTGCTGCCGCATGTACAGAAGGCAGTGGTTCCCGGGACGGACAAAAACAAGGAATTGGCTTATGGCGTCTGATATTCTGGTCGTGGATGATGAGGCAGATATTCGGGAAATCGTTTCCGGCATTCTGTCCGATGAGGGGCATGAGACCCGCACCGCGCATGATAGCGACAGCGCGCTTGCCACGATTTCGGATCGCGTGCCGCGGCTCGTTTTCCTGGACATCTGGATGCAGGGATCGAAGCTCGACGGGCTTGCATTGCTCGACGAGATCAAGAGCCGCCATCCGGAGCTGCCGGTGGTCATGATCTCCGGCCACGGCAATATCGAGACGGCCGTTTCCGCGATCAAGCGCGGCGCCTTCGACTTCATCGAAAAGCCGTTCAAGGCGGACCGATTGATCCTGATCGCCGAGCGGGCGCTCGAAAATTCCAAGCTGAAGCGCGAGGTGACCGAACTCAAGAAACGGGCTGGTGATGCGGCGGAACTGGTCGGGACATCGGTTGCCGTCTCGCAGCTTCGCCAGACGATCGAGAAGGTGGCGCCGACCAACAGCCGCATCATGATCCTTGGCCCGTCGGGTTCCGGCAAGGAGCTCGTGGCGCGCATGATCCACAAGAGGTCGGCACGGTCCGGCGGGCCGTTCGTGGCGCTGAACGCCGCCACGATCACCCCGGACCGGATGGAAGTGGCGCTTTTCGGCACCGAAGGCGGTCCCGGCCAGCAGCGCAAGATCGGCGCGCTGGAAGAGGCCCATCGCGGCATTCTCTATCTCGATGAAGTGGGCGAAATGCCGCGCGAGACGCAGAACAAGATCCTGCGCGTGCTGGTCGACCAGCAGTTCGAACGCGTCGGCGGTTCGAAGCGCGTCAAGGTCGACGTCCGCATCATCTCGTCGACTGCGTATAATCTCGAAAATCTCATCGCCGACGGCTCGTTCCGCGAGGATCTCTATCACCGCCTCGCCGTGGTTCCGGTCAAGGTTCCGGCGCTGGCCGAGCGCCGCGAGGATATCCCGTTCTTGGTCGACATGTTCATGCGGCAGATTTCCGAACAGGCCGGCATTCGCCCGCGCAGGATCGGTGAGGATGCCATGGCCGTCTTGCAGGCGCATGACTGGCCGGGCAATATCCGTCAGCTCCGCAACAACATCGAGCGGCTGATGATTCTCGCCCGCTCCGATGGCCCCGACACGCAGATCTCCGCCGATATGCTGCCGACCGACCTGGGCGACATGCTGCCCAAGGTGGCGGGCAAGGGTGATTACCACATCATGACCCTGCCGCTGCGTGAAGCGCGCGAGATGTTCGAACGCGATTATCTCATCGCCCAGATCAACCGTTTCGGCGGCAACATCTCCCGCACGGCCGAGTTTGTCGGCATGGAGCGTTCCGCCCTTCACCGCAAGCTCAAGTCGCTTGGCGTCTGATCCATGGAAGTCCCCGCTGGAAAGGTCCTCGACCGATGAAAGTCATCATTTGCGGCGCAGGGCAGGTGGGCTACGGCATCGCCGAACAGCTGTCGCAGGAAGACAACGACGTCTCCGTGATCGACACTTCCGCAGCCCTGGTTGCGGCGATCACCGAGACACTCGATGTGAAGGGCTATGTAGGCCACGGAGCGCATCCGGATACGCTGGAAAAGGCGGGCGCCGAGGATGCCGACATGATCATCGCCGTGACGCTTTATGACGAGGTCAATATCGTCGCCTGCGAGGTGGCGCACGCGCTGTTCTCCGTCCCGACCAAGATCGCCCGTATCCGTGCCCAGAACTATCTGAAGCCGGAATATGCCGATCTCTTCAACCGCCAGAACATGTCGATCGACGTGACGATCTCGCCGGAGGTCGAGGTCGGCAAGATGGTGCTGCGGCGTATCTCCTTTCCCGGCGCCACCGACGTGGTCCGTTTCGCCGAAGACCAGATTGTCATGGTGGCGATCGAGTGCATGGAGGATTGCCCGGTCATCGCGACGCCGTTGCACCAGCTCTCTGCTCTCTTTCCGGATCTGATGGCAACGGTCGTCGGCATTTTCCGCAACGGCGGGCTGACGGCCGCTCGTTCCGCCGACCAGCTGGAGGTCGGCGACCTCGCCTATGTCATCTGCTGCCGCGATCACATCCGCCGCACGCTTGGCCTCTTCGGCCACGAGGAACAGGAAGCGCGGCGCATCATCATCGCCGGTGGCGGCAATATCGGGCACTATGTTGCCCAGATGATCGAAGAGCATCAGCCGAGAACGCGGCTGAAGATCATCGAAAGCAACCGGGAAAGGGCCGTGGCGATTTCCGAACAGCTTCGCAACACGATCGTGCTGCACGGTTCGGCGCTCGACCAGAACATCCTGATGCAGGCGGATATCCAGGATACCGACCTGATGGTGATGCTGACCAACAGCGACCAGATCAATATTCTCGGCGCGGTATTGAGCAAGTCCCTCGGCTGCAAGTCGAACCTGGTGCTGATCAATTCCACCTCGCTCCACCAGATCACCGATTCTGTCGGCATCGACGCGCAGATCAATCCGCGCGCGGTGACCGTTTCCCGCGTTCTGCAGCATGTCCGCAAGGGCCGGATCCGCTCCGTCTACGCGGTGCAGAAGGGCGCGGCGGAAGTGATCGAGGCCGAGGCGCTCGAAACCTCGCCGCTGGTCGGCCGGCCGTTCCGCGACCTCGACCTGCCGGACGGCATCCGCATCGGCGCGATCTATCGCGGTGACACCGTCATCCGCCCGGATGGCGATACCAGGATCAAGGCGCGCGACCGGGTCGTGCTCTTCGCGACCGCCGATGCCGTGCGCGACGTGGAGCAGCTTTTCCGTGTTTCCATCCAGTATTTCTGACCAGCATTCTGAAAGAGCAGGGGACATTTGATGTCGAGGATTGCCTATGTGAACGGACAATATGTCCGCCATCCCGAAGCCGCCGTGCATGTGGAAGACCGCGGTTTCCAGTTCGCGGACGGTGTCTACGAGGTCTGCGAAGTGCGCCAGGGCATGATCGTCGATCTGACGCGGCATCTGAACCGCCTCGACCGGTCACTCCGCGAACTGAAGATGGCATCCCCGATGAGCCGCGCGGCCCTGACCTTCGTGATCCGCGAGGTGCTCCGCCGCAACCGGGTCAGGAATGGCATCTTTTATCTGCAGGTGACGCGCGGTGCCGCCCGCCGCGACCATTATTTCCCGGCCCCCGATACGCCGCCGACCATAACGATCACCGCCAAAAGCACCGACCCGTCCGTGGCGGCGAAGAAATACGCCAATGGCATCAAGGTTATCACTGTGCCGGAAAACCGCTGGGACCGTGTCGACATCAAGACCGTCGGACTTCTGCCCAACGTACTCGCCAAGCAGCAGGCGAAAGAGCAGGGTGCTCAGGACGCCATCTTTGTCGATCGCAACGGCATTGTCATGGAAGGAGCCTCCTCCAATGTCTGGATCGTCACGCCTGAGGGTGAACTGGTCACGCGTCCCGCGGAGCATGGAATCCTGAAGGGAATCACCCGCACGACGCTGATGGATGTCGCCGCGACGCTCGACCTCAAGGTCGCGGAACGTGAGTTCAAGGTCGAGGAGATGATGGCGGCCCGCGAAGTCTTCTTCACGTCGGCAACCGGCATCTGCGTCCCGATCGTTGAGATCGACGGGAAGCCCATCGCCAACGGCCATCCGGGCACCGTGTCGGCAAGCATCCGTGACGCCTTTTTCGACATTGCGGAAAAGACGCCGATTTGATAACCAGACGTGAGGGGAAGGGAATACGAGGGCATTTCCCGTTCGTCTCTCACCAGCTTGATCATGATCCCGGCCCTTGCCGGCAAAAAAGAAAGAAGCGGCGCTATGGCGGAACGTTCTCAGAACCTGCAGGATTTATTTCTTAATACCGTTCGCAAGCAGAAGATTTCCCTGACGATATTCCTGATCAACGGGGTGAAGCTCACAGGCGTTGTCACTTCTTTTGACAACTTCTGCGTCCTTCTTCGTCGTGACGGCCACTCTCAGCTCGTGTATAAACACGCGATCTCGACCATCATGCCGGGCCAGCCCATGCAGATGTTCGAAAGTGAAGAGAACGCCGCTTAAGGACGAACGAAATCACAACGCGCGACACTTCGAACGAATCGCTTGTTCCGGAGTCCGAAAGGCTCCGGGACGATATGCGTGCGGTCGTGGTGGTGCCGGTCCTCAAGCAGGCAAGGCCCCAAGCGGGACATAGGGCCGGGCAGGGTGATTCGCCCGCGGCACCGGTGCCGCAGCGGTCCAGCGAGGCCCGCCTCGACGAGGCGATCGGACTGGCCAAGGCAATCGACCTGACGGTGGTCGAGGGCCTCATCGTGCCCGTCGGCCAGCCGCGTCCGGCGACCCTCATCGGCACCGGCAAGATCGAGGAGATCAAGGCGCTGCTCGACGCGAAGAACGCCGGGCTCGTCATCGTCGATCATCCGCTGACGCCGGTGCAGCAGCGCAATCTCGAAAAGGAATGGAACGCCAAGGTCATCGACCGCACGGGCCTGATCCTCGAAATCTTCGGCCGCCGTGCCTCCACCAAGGAGGGCACGCTGCAGGTCGATCTGGCGCATCTCAACTACCAGAAGGGCCGCCTCGTGCGAAGCTGGACCCACCTGGAGCGCCAGCGGGGCGGCGCGGGCTTCATGGGCGGTCCCGGCGAAACCCAGATCGAGGCCGACCGTCGGCTCCTGCAGGAGCGAATCGTGCGGCTGGAGCGCGAACTGGAACAGGTGGTCCGCACCCGCCAGCTTCATCGCGCCAAGCGCCGCAAGGTACCGCATCCGATCGTCGCGCTGGTGGGCTACACCAATGCCGGCAAGTCGACGCTCTTCAACCGCATCACCGGTGCCGGCGTGCTGGCCGAGGATATGCTGTTCGCGACCCTGGACCCGACGCTTCGCCGCATGAAGCTGCCGCATGGCCGCACGGTCATCCTGTCCGATACGGTCGGCTTCATCTCCGACCTGCCGACCCATCTGGTCGCCGCTTTCCGCGCCACGCTGGAAGAGGTACTGGAGGCCGATCTCATCCTGCATGTGCGCGACATGTCCGACCCGGACAATGCTGCCCAGGCCTCCGATGTCCTGCGCATCCTTGCCGATCTCGGCATCGGCGAGAAGGAAGGGGCGGAGCGCATCATCGAGGTCTGGAACAAGATCGACCGGCTCGACCCGGAAGCGCACGAGGCGATCGCCGAGCGCGCTGCCGGCCGCAAGAACGTCATGGCGGTGTCGGCGATCACCGGCGAGGGCATCGACGCCCTGATGGAGGAGATCGCAAGGCGCCTTTCCGGCGTTCTGACCGAAACCACCATCACCATTCCGCCGGACAGACTTTCGCTGGTCTCCTGGGTCTACGGCGATGCCGTCGTTGACGATCGGAAGGACAATGACGACGGCTCCGTCACGCTCGACGTGCGACTGACCGAGCGTCAGGCAGCCGATCTGGAACGCCGGCTCGGCAACGCCCCGAAGCCGGTGAAAGAGGATTGGGAACGGTAGTCAGCTGCCGCTGCTTTTCCCCTCACCAACAAAATCTATGACTTAGCTAAAGCTAAGGCAGACTGCTGACAAAGATGGACAACCACTCCGCCGTCATGCTCGGGCCTGTCCCGAGCATCTGCAAACATTTGATTTTATTGACGTGGGTAGATCCTCGGCACGAGGCCGAGGATGACGTCGAGAGAGAAGGCGGGGTTTGTCATCAAACTGACTGAGCTTTCAGCTAAGTGTTCGAAATCGCAAGTGAAGGGACCATTCGCGCTTTGCTGGCCGGCACTTCCGTTCATCCCAACTCCCGCTCGATCGCCTTCGCCGCCTGCCAGAGTTCTTCCATGCGCTCCAGCGTGGCGGCTTCCAAAGTCTCATTCGATTTCTGAAGTTCTGTCTCGATATGGTTGAACCGACGCCTGAATTTCGTATTCGTGCCGCGTAAAGCCTCTTCCGGATCGGCCTTCACGTGCCGGCCGATATTGACGAGCGCGAAGATCAGGTCGCCGAGCTCGTCGCTGACCTTGTCCTGCCGCCTTTCACGCAGCGCCTCGCGCAACTCGCCGATTTCCTCCTCGATCTTGTCGAGGATCGGCTCGGCCTCCGACCAGTCGAAACCCACCTTGGCGGCTCTTTGCTGCAGCTTCAGCGCTTCGGTCAGCGCCGGCTGGCTGCGATGGACGGAGCCGAGGAAGCCCTGCTTGAAATCCTCGGTCACGCTTGCGCCTGACCCGAGGGAACGCTTCGCCCGCCGCTCGGCGCGCTCGCGTTTTTCCTCCGCCTTGATGTCGTCCCACTGCACCTTCACCGCGTCAGGTGTATCGGCATCCGAGACGGCAAAAACATGCGGATGGCGGCGGATCATCTTTTTTGTGATCGCCTCGACCACGTCGCCGAAGGAGAATTCGCCAGCCTCTTCCGCCATGCGGGCATGGAAAACCACCTGCAGCAAAAGGTCGCCCAGTTCCTCGCAGAGGTCGTCCATGTCGTTTCGCTCGATTGCGTCCGCCACCTCATAGGCTTCCTCGATCGTATAGGGCTTGATGGTCGAAAAATTCTGCTCGAGGTCCCAGGGGCAGCCGGTGACGGGGGTGCGCAGCGCCGCCATGATCTCGATCAGCCGCGAAATGTCCTTCGATGGTTCCATGAAGCGATCCTTCGCTCAAGCGAGCGGAATATTGTTTTCGGTCTTCCCGGACTGATAACTGTCCGAAAGCCGTTGATAGGTCGCCTTGATGCGCGCCGTCTGTGCCTTGAGCCTGCCGCGCAGCAGTTCGTCCTCGCTCTCCACCAGATCGGCGATGAAGTAGGAGTTCCAGAAGGCGTTTTGGCGCCGGTAGCCGCCGGGCTCCAGCCCGAACACTTCCTTGAGGATCTTCAGGTCATGCGGAATGGCGAAGGCGTCGCGCGAATCCTCATGGGTGAAGAAGGAGTAGAAATTGTCGAAGCCGGCCCAGGTGATCGCCGACATGCACATCGTGCACGGTTCGTGAGTCGACAGGAAAATCAATTCCTTGGAAGGAAGATTTAGAGTTTTCTCATAAAAGCATTTCAGCGTGTGGACCTCGCCGTGCCAGAGCGGGTTTTCAACCTCGTTGTTGGTTTCGGCGATGACCAGCGAAAGGTCGGATTTTTTCAGGATCGCCGCGCCGAACACCTTGTTGCCAGCTGCGACGCCCTTTTCCGTCAGCGGCAGGATGTCGGTTTCGATCACGTCCAGCAGACGGGCGGCAATGGTCTTGGCGGTCAAGGCGGGCTTCCTTCAAAGATGGCTGGCGCCAATCTATGGCCATCGGACCTGCGGGAAAAGCGCTTTGTCGCCGCCGTCCGGGCTTATCCGCAGCTACCGCCGTCTCAGGCCGCGATCACCTGGTTGCGGCCGCCGTTCTTCGCCAGGTAGAGAGCCTTGTCGGCGGCATCGATCAGATGCTGGAAGTCTGGATGGCCGCGATGCGTCGCCACGCCGATCGAGATCGTTCCCCGAATGCTCGTCCCGTCGGCGACATTCAGGTCCGTGTTCATGAAACCGGCCCTGACCCGCTCCGCGACCTCGAACGCCTTGTCGTGATCGGTCTCGACGAGTGCCACGAGGAATTCCTCGCCGCCGTAACGGAAGACGATGTCGGCTGCGCGGGTGTGTTCGATGATGATCTCGGCCACCTGCCGCAGCACCTGGTCGCCGGCCGGATGGCCCCAGCGGTCGTTGATCTGCTTGAAATGGTCGACATCGATCATCAGCACCGACAAAGGCGTGCCGTGCTGCAGACAGAGCGAGACCTCGCGGCCGAGGATCGAGGGAAGGAATTTGCGGTTCAGGGCATTGGTCAGGGCATCGCGCGCGCCGGCGGAGGCCGAGAGGCTCTGGAAGAGATCGGCCAGCAGGAACTTGATCTCCTCCACGAGCGACTGGAGCCGCGCCACCACCGCCGCAATCTCCGTTCCGTCCGCGGCGTCGCGATTTTCGATCTTCGGAAGAAGCCGGTCGTCGATTTCCCGCATGGCTTTTTCGATGTTCTTCAGCATCAGCGAGCCCTGGAACATGATGCTCGCGCGATGCCGGAACCACAGGCCGAACTCGGATGAGGAGATCGACTCTATCCGCGGCTTGCTGCCGGCGGCGCCAAAGAGACCGAAAATAACCGACTGGCTCCATTCCATCAGCGCGGCCCGCTGGCTTTCCCGTTCCACGCCGACATCCTGGCCGAGCGTGAACAGCCTGTAGGCCTCCTCGACCTTGGCGCGCTGCGCCGCGCCGCTGACATAGGCCTCGCTCATCTGCAGCATGGCGTAGTCCATGACCTCGTTGAACAGCACGATGGCGATCGCTGCCTGCCGGTTGCCGTATTGGGCGAGCAGGGCCTTCGACACATCGGTCTTGATCAGGCTTGCCCCTTCGAGCACGAGGTGCATCGGCAGCCTGATGCGCGCATGCACTTCGCCGGTGCGCCTCTGCCGGTCGTTGAAATCGGAGAGATCGCCGTCGGGCTCGATCTCCATGAGCGTCAGGAGCCATTTCCGCAGGGAATGGCTCAGCCGCTCATGGACCACCGAATGACTGAGGAACGGCAAGGCTTTCTCATGGGCGAGGAAAGCGTCGTAGAAGCGATTGACCAGTCGATCGGCGTCCCGCTCGAGCACCTCCAGCAATGTCTCCCTGGCGGATGAAAGAAGGTTTCTGTCGCAGGACTGCCAGAAATTCAGAGGTGGCGGGCTCATGTGCGGAAACATCGCTTTTCGAGAGGGACGGACACGGTTTTCTGAGCATTCTTCTGTTTCAATTCTATTAAAATTGCGGGTTGTCATGTCACTTGGCAGAGTATTTCTTCCCGACCTTGGGCTGCCGGATGTAAGGCGGCGTCCTCCTTTGCTGCTGCGCCTCGCGGAAAGCGAAGGGCCGCAGAACGGGAACCCAGTTCCAAGCCTCGGAAAAGGCTGAGAAAGACAGCCTGCGGTGGCTTTTGCTCAAGAAGCCGCGGAACGCGAAACAGAAATACCGCGACGCAGCACACTTCGCATATCCATTCCTTCAACTTCGATGCTCAATCGCGGATAGTGCACTGCTATGGTTCAAGGTGCCCGCATGTTCTCAAGCCCAGACCGCCTGTCGGTTTTCCCGGCCTTCTTTCGCATCAGCGGCAGGAGCGTGCTGGTGTTCGGCAATGGCGACGAGGCTTTCGCCAAGGCACGGCTGTTGCGCAATACGGATGCCGGGATCGTCGCCTATGCATCAGCGCCGCAAGCGGATTATGCCGCCTGGCTCGCCGCTGAGGGCATAGAGACCGTTCGCGACCGATTTTCACCGGAGCAGGTGAAGGGTGCGGTGCTGGTGTTTGCCGCGACCGGTGATGCCGCGCTGGACCGGGTGATCGTCACGGCCGCCCGCGCCGAGAAGATACCGGCAAATGCGGTCGACCAACCGGAATTCTGCGATTTCTACACGCCGGCGATCGTCAACAGGGCCCCGGTCGCCATCGCGATCGGCACCGAAGGGGCGGGGCCGGTTCTCGCCCAGATGATCCGTGCCCGGATCGACCGGATGCTGTCGCCCTCGCTGGGTGCGCTTGCCCGGCTTGCGGCCGAATATCGCGATGCTGCCGAGAAGTTTGTGCCGCGCGGCGTGTCGCGCCGTATTTTCTGGAGCCGCTTCTTTTCCGGAGATGTGGCCGATGCGGTCGCCGCGAACGACAGCGCCGCCGCCCGCCGTGCCGCCAATACGCTGCTTTCGGTGCAGGAGCGGCAAGCCGGCAAGATCTGGCTGGTCGGTGCCGGTCCGGGTGCCGAGGACCTTCTGACGCTGCGCGCCCAGCGCGTGCTGATGGAAGCCGATGCGATCGTCTACGACGCGCTGGTGCCCCAGGCGATCGTCGACATGGGCCGCCGCGACGCCGAGCGTCTGCCGGTCGGCAAGCGCAAGAACTGCCATTCGAAATCTCAAGATGAGATCAATCGTCTGCTGGTCGAACTCGGCCGCCAGGGCAAGCGTGTCGTGCGTCTGAAATCCGGCGATCCGCTCGTCTATGGCCGCGCCGGCGAGGAGATGGCGGCGCTCCGTGAGGCGGGCATTGTCTACGAGATCGTGCCGGGCATCACCTCCGCCTTTGCCGCCGCCGCCGATTTCGACCTGCCGCTGACGCTGCGCGGCGTCGCCTCCTCGCTGATCTTTACGACGGGACACGATCTGACCGGCGACGTGCTGCCGGACTGGGCAAGTCTTGCCGTTTCGGGCGCGACGATCGCCGTCTATATGGGCCGCACGGTCGCCGCTTCCGTGGCGGAACGTCTGATGGGCGCCGGCCTCGCGCCGGAGACGACGGTCGCCGTGGTCGAGAATGCCAGCCGCGCCGACCGCCGGCTTTTCCATGGGGTCCTCGGCGAACTGCCGGATCTTCAGGCGCGCGACGATCTCGTCGGCCCCGTCATGGTGATCATCGGCGAGGCTGTCGCCGGCGCGAACTTCGAAAAATCCGAGCATTTGTCAGCTTTCAGGGCTGCGGTTCGGGAAACGACAGGAATAAGAGGATGACCGACAAGGTTCTGACCGCCAACCGCCTGACCGACGGCATCGCCGTCTGGCTCGATGCGAACGGCCGCTGGGTGGAAAACCTGCAGGATGCGCTTGTCGCGCGCCACGCGGAAGCCGTTGCTTCGCTGGAGGCGATCGGCAAGCGCGATTTCGCCGAGAACAAGGTCGTGGACGTCGCAGTCGTCGACGTCGAGGAGCAGGACGGCAAGCTCTGGCCGATCCGCCTTCGCGAGCGCATTCGCGCTCAAGGCCCGACCATGGAATATGCCGCCGGCTATCGCGCAGCCGATCCGGCCTTCATCGCAGTCTGAGGAAACCATGTACCGTTACGACGAATTCGACCACGCTTTTGTCACGAGCCGCGTGGAGCAGTTCCGCGATCAGGTGGCGCGCCGCCTTTCCGGTGAACTGGCAGAGGACGCCTTCAAGCCGCTGCGCCTGATGAACGGCGTCTATCTGCAGCTCCACGCCTATATGCTGCGCATCGCGATCCCCTACGGCACGCTGAATTCGAAGCAGATGCGCATGCTAGCCCATGTCGCCCGCAAATATGACCGCGGTTACGGGCATTTCACCACCCGCCAGAACATCCAGTTCAACTGGCCGAAGCTCTCCGACACGCCGGATATCCTGGCGGAACTTGCGACCGTCGAGATGCATGCGCTGCAGACCTCCGGCAACTGCATCCGCAACGTCACGGTGGACCATTTTGCCGGCGCCGCCGCCGACGAGGTGGCCGACCCGCGGCCCTACGCCGAAATCCTGCGCCAGTGGTCCTCGGTGCATCCGGAATTTTCCTACCTGCCGCGCAAGTTCAAGATTGCCGTAACCGGCGCCGAGCGCGACCGCGCGGCGATCCAGGTGCACGACATCGGCCTGCATCTCAAGAAGAACGACAAGGGCGAGCTGGGCTTCGCCGTCTATGTCGGCGGCGGGCAGGGGCGTACGCCTTTGATCGCCAAGAAGATCCGCGACTTCCTGCCGGAAGCGGACCTCTTGTCCTACGTGACGGCGATCGTGCGCGTCTACAATCTGTTCGGGCGTCGCGACAACAAGTTCAAGGCGCGTATCAAGATCCTCGTCCACGAGACGGGCGTCGAGGAGGTCACCCGCCGGGTCGAGGAAGAATTCTCTCACTTGGCCGGAACGGAACTGAAGCTTCCCGAGGCCGACATCCAGGCGATCGCCGCCTATTTCGCGCCGCCGGCTCTGCCGGATCGCGCCGAAGGCTGGGCGCAGCTTGCGGGCTGGAAGAAACAGGACGGGGCCTTCGCCCGCTGGGTGAGCCAGAACGTTGAGCCGCACAAGCATCCCGATTACGGCATGGTGACGATCTCGCTGAAGCCGATCGGCGGCATTCCGGGCGATGCGTCGCACGAGCAGATGGACCTGATCGCCGATCTGGCGGAAGAATTTGGCCATGACGAAATCCGCATCAGCCATGAGCAGAACGTGATCTTCCCGCATGTGGCTCTGGCTGATCTGGAGCCGCTTTACCGGGCGCTGGTGGCGCAGAACCTCGCGACCGCCAATGCCGGGCTGATCACCGATATCATCGCCTGTCCGGGGCTCGACTACTGCGCGCTGGCGAATGCCCGCTCCATTCCCGTGGCGCAGGAAATCTCCACCCGTTTCGGTGCGCCCGAACGCCAGGCGGAAATCGGCGAGCTGAAGATCAAGATCTCCGGCTGCATCAATGCCTGCGGCCATCACCATGTCGGCCATATCGGACTTCTGGGCGTCGAGAAGAAGGGCGCTGAGCTCTACCAGATCACGCTCGGCGGTTCCGGTGACGAGAACACCTCGATCGGCGAGATCATCGGCCGCGGCTTCGAGCCGAGCAAGGTGACGGATGCGATCGAGACGATCGTCGACACCTATCTGGCCTTGCGGCTTTCGAAGGAGGAGACCTTCCTCGACGCCTATCGCCGGGTCGGGCCGCAGCCGTTCAAGGAAGCGCTCTATGGCGATGCCAAGGCGGAGGCTGCGTAAATGACCAGGATCTGGAGAGAAACCGGCTTCGTCGAGAACGACCCCTGGGTGATCGAGACCGAAGAGGTGAAGGCGACCGAGGAGCAGAAGGCGCTGCTGCCGCTGGACGCGCTGATCGAGAAGGCGGAATCCAGCAACGATGTCGGCCTCGGCGTGCTGATCAGGCCCGGCGACGATGTCCACAAGCTCGAGCCCTATCTCTACCGGCTCGAGATCGTCGCGGTGGAGTTTCCCGCCTTCAACGACGGCCGCGCGTTCAGCCATGCCTCGCTGCTGCGCGACCGGCTCGGCTACCGCAACGAATTGCGCGCCGTGGGCGACGTGCTGATCGACCAGGTGCCGCTGATGCTGCGGGTCGGCATCGACAGTTTTGCGGTGACGAACGCGACCGCGCTGAAGCGGCTGGAGGAGGGGCGCCTGCCGGGTATCGCGGTCCATTACCAGCCGGCGGCGAGGGCTGCGGAAAAGGCACCCGGCTACAGCTGGCGCCGCCGCACCGCGACCGCCTGAGGCGAAAAGCGGATTTTCCGGCACATATTTTCCCTGAAGCCCCGCGACTTGAGGACGCGGGTGCCTTCAAATGAACGGCCTTATGGTATATTTCGCTAGTGCGAAAGATGGGCCACAGACTGAGACGAGACGGACAGGCATGAACGCTCCAGCGAAGACAGAAGAATTTGCGGTCAAGATCCCCGACGGCGTCTATGCCGAGACGGTGCTTGACGTCGAGCATTACACCGACCGCCTGTTCCGCTTCCGCATGACGCGGCCGGCCGGTTTCCGCTTCCGCTCCGGCGAGTTCGCGATGATCGGCCTGATGGTCGGCGACAAGCCGGTCTACCGCGCCTATTCGGTGGCGAGCCCCGCCTGGGACGAGGAGCTGGAATTCTTCTCGATCAAGGTGCCGGATGGCCCGCTCACCTCGCATCTCCAGAAGATAAAGCCGGGCGATATCGTGCTGATGCGCAAGAAGCCGACCGGCACGCTGGTGCTCGATGCGCTCACCCCCGGCAAGCGCCTCTACATGTTCTCGACCGGCACCGGCATCGCGCCCTTCGCGAGCCTCATCCGCGATCCGGAGACCTACGAAAAGTTCGACGAGGTGATCCTCACCCATACCTGCCGCGAGGTGGCCGAGCTGAAATACGGCTTCGACCTCGTGGAGGAGATCAGGAACCACGAGTTCCTGGCCGAGATCGTCGGGGGCAAGCTGAAGCATTACCCGACCGTCACCCGCGAAGAGTTCCCGACCAGGGGCCGCATCACCGACCTGATCACGAGCGGCAAGCTGTTCACCGACCTCGGCGTCCCGCCGCTCGACCCGCAGACCGACCGCGGCATGATCTGCGGTTCGTCCGACATGCTGAAGGATACCAAGGCGCTGCTCGAAAAGGCGGGGCTGACCGAAGGCGCCAACAGCAAGCCCGCCGAATTCGTCATCGAGAGAGCGTTTGTGGGGTGACGAGCGGTCGGGCGCAGCCCGAGCAATCGATCCAGTGAATCGATTGCAGCGAGGAACGCCGCGAGCCCAAAGCGAGCGGCCGGTACGCCGGTGCGTCATACGCGGCCTCTTTACGCCATCTCCACACTCTCGACATCGATTATCACCCGCCCTCCGCCGGCGGCAGCGTCTTCGCCCGCCTGCGTCTCGCCGCATCCCAGATCTCGGGTCTCCATCGGTGGGGTGACGTGCGGGCGATCTCGATCGCCATGTCGGCAAGCATCCGCCGCCCGCCATCACGCGCATCAAAAAGATGGCTGTCGGAGCCGAAAAAACCTTCCGCGAACCGCGCCTCCTCGTAGACCACATCGAACAGTTTTCGCTGCTCGGCAGTCAGGTTTCGCAGGCAGCAGGGTTCCTTGTTGGACTTGAAATGCCAGTAGCAGGTATTCCTGCGACGGCAGTCGCGCCGGCGGCATGCCATGTGGGGCAGGGCGAGCATTTCGGCGGTGCGGGCGGCGAGCCAGGTCTTTATGGGCGGCTTTTCGGACATAGTAATCCCTTGGCGATCTCGGTTGTTTTGCTTCGGACGGAGCGCTGAAAGCTGCCTCGTAAGTTTTAGTTTTGGGTAGCACCTCTCAGCGCCCCGTTCGGCGGTTTATGCCCGCGACTCCAGTCCCTCTGCCTTGGCCCTTCCGGACGGTCTTTTGCCGCCGGGCTTTCGATTGGATCGACGGACAAAAATCCGGCGAAACCATCCGTCGGGCCACCATGTGTGCCGCACAGGCACGCCCGGCACGCTGTTCGGGCATCAGAAGCGAAAGGCCGGTCCGCAACCTTGTCGCTTCCCCCGTGTCGCCGGAGGGAGACCATTTTCCGCGGACCCGGACGATGAGGTTTTGCGTCTTACCCTCACCGCCCGCGCCGGCCCCGCCTCGCCAGAACGCCTTCCGGTGTATCCGATGCGGGACGGCCAGATTGTAGGCACGGGGCCGAGGGGCGGGGACGGGCGCGGACGGAATTTCGCGCAAGCCGTTGATCCCATTGGAACGGGCACGCGGGACCGTCCCCGCCCGCGGGGCGCGGACGGCGTCCGGAAAGCCGGTCTTTTGCGGGAGACGTGGCGCGGTTCAGCGGGACGGCTTGCCGCTCAGCCGCTGCTGGACGGCATCGACGCCGCCCCGGACATAAAGCGCGACGGGCTTGCCGCCGCTGCCGGCGATGGCGAAAGCGATGATCGAAACGCCGTCCTCGAAGGGCGTCACATAGAGCACCTGCGCCGGATTGACGTAGACATCCTGGTTGTGGGTGTTCTTGAAGCCGATCATCGCCATGGGTTCTCCCTTCCGTTCGCGCGGCGCAGATATAGCCACGGGCCGGTTGAGGGAGGTTTAACGCGGGGTGGGTTTGGGCGGAAGGGGGGAGGTTGCCGGGAGGGAGACCGCCTTCCGCGGACCGGATGATGAGGTTTCGCGTCTTGCCCTCAACGCCCGCGCCGGCCCCGCCTCGCCAGAACGCCTCCTGATGTATTCGATGCGGGACGGGAGCAGCACGAGGTGAGGGAGTGAATGTAGATGGTTTATATATAGTCGAGCCAACGGCTGAGTATTAGGCTTGCCCGAATCCGTTGTGTCTTAGCTTGTTTCAATTCGTGACGCAGTCTCGGTACGTTTCGTCTCTCGTCATAGAAGTAAATGCCTCGCTTAAGCATCGGGCCGAACAGAGGGTGGTCAGTAACGTAGGCATGCCGACCATCAGACCACCAACCTTTACGAACCGCCTCATATGATAGTAGCCACATTGGAGAGGCCAACCCGTCGGCGGTGGCATAAGGGAGCCAAGACGATTCATCTATGCCGTCTTCGATCAGACCACGAGAACTTAAATCCATGCAAAGCAGAGCTGAAAGACTGCTCTCGATCTTGAATACATCAAGAAGACTGCTTCGCTTCAGCTTAATCCGCAGCCCTTTCGCGATGAATAAAGACCAAGTTACCTCGAAGGAATGTCCCACAGGAGCATGAACGCGTATCATGTCGAGGATGAACTTCTCTACACGACCCGTCGGCACAGGCATTCCATTGCTCCGAGCCTCGATCAAAGATTGAGCCAGAATAGGCAGCGTTGAAGATGATTTCCGCGTCAGTCTGATCATGTAATCAAAATAGAGCTCCAAGTTCTCCTGGCTGATTTTGAATGTGCGAGCTCGCTTCATAGCCCACTTTAGAACTGCATCTTTTTCATTTCTTTGAGCGTAAAACAGAGCAAGAGTGAAGAAGCGCTCTATATCCGTTCGCTGTCCTTCAATCCCATATGGTCTAACTCGGCAGGCCTGAAGCTCTGGAACCCAAGCGATGGATGCTGTGCCACGCTTTCCTAGCGTGGACGTCTTAGAGATGTTTATGTCCAGTTCATAATGCGACATCGCGGCTTCTAGGGCTGCTGCAA
Source organism: Rhizobium sp. YS-1r (assembly GCF_000757525.1). Lineage (NCBI taxonomy): Bacteria > Pseudomonadati > Pseudomonadota > Alphaproteobacteria > Hyphomicrobiales > Rhizobiaceae > Rhizobium > Rhizobium sp. YS-1r. Next base: position 120,318 of record NZ_JPYQ01000032.1, read on the forward strand.
TCTGTTCTTCACTTTCGCGATCGTCGAAGCCGATCAGAAAGTCGTCCACGTAACGGACAGAGCGTCGGTCGAGAGCCGAGAGCAACGGTTGCAGCTCCCGCTCTAAACCAACCGCTACGATCTCGGAAAGAATGCGGGAGGTATCTGGCCCAATGGGCAGGCCCATGGATTGATCTTCCTGTCCCTTACGCAGTTCGACATCTAGCCGATTACCCAACGACTGCTTAAAAGCCGCTGCGTGTAAGTTTTGCTTTACCCAACTTTTGCCATGCAAAGCCCAAGCGATCGAATGGGTGTAAATGCTTTGATAAAAGCGGGTGATGTCTGTCTTGAAGGCATGATCATAGTCAGCAAGAATCTCAGCGGTCCTCCGGTCGATAATCCCGAAATCGAGTTTGAATACCGCCCGCGGCCCCTCAGCATCAATTATCGGTTTGAACTCGGTGATCTTTGAGTCTGAAATGTGATCCCGGATCTCAATCCATCCGTCAGTGATGGCCTGAGCAAGCCGAAAGAAATTCATGGCATTTGGGATTGTTATTCGCCGCCGAGCAGACCCATAACGAGGAATGGTGAACTGTTCAGGTCTAGAACGAAACTTCGGGAAGTCGGGCTCGTTTTTCCATTCATCCAGCAAAGCCTTGCGGAAGCGCGCTAGTGGATGAGAAACAAATGGAGGGGGTAACTCTTCGGGAAAATATCCTGCTTCAAGAAAACGCCGCAGCCGTTGAGACCGCGTCAGCCGGACTGATTTGACCAAGTTCACCCCCCAACCCAATGTTTCAGAAAATAGAGGGAAACCGCAATCAGCGATCTCGTCAAGTTTACGCCAGTTCTTGATCACTTGCTAAAGCTCGCCCAAGACTAGAGTTTGCCGGCTTCGGTCCCCTTTTCCGCCTTTCCGAGATGCGTGAAAAAGTCCTGCGTCTCCTTGGCGATCGTGTCGTGATAGAGATTCTGGTAGGTTATGAAATTCTTTTTCCAGTCCTCGCTGCCGGGCGGCAGACCGAGCCTCTTGATCTTGTAGTCGGCCCGTGCGCGCCGCAAAGCCAGTAGAGCCGTGTAACTGGCCGCCCATCGTTTGTCGTAGGCGTAGATTTTCCTTAGCCCCTCGGTGACCGCGAGCGCCGTCGCGGTCACGATCGAACCGACCTTCAGCACAAGCCCCACAATACCGTCCCACACCGCGACCTGCGCGACGAGCACAGGCGTCAGAATGCCGAGAAGCATGACCACGACCGACAATCGCCTGTCACATTTCGCGCAGCCTTCGATCTCCTTGAGGTAGTATTTTATCGTGGCCGATACTTTTGCCGCATGATCATCGGCGATCTGTTCCCACTTTGCTGCGTCCTGCTGCCCCGTCATTGACTTACCCCCGTAATATCAACTTCCGGGAGTATTTCATCGAAGATTTCAATTGTCGAGAGGCGGGCCGCAGACATGCAGCCTGGAATTGCGGGTGGGGCGGATTACCGTCCTGGTCGGCCTGTCTTGCCGTCTATTCAACCCTTGCCTCGCCCTGCATCTGCTCCACTTCCCTTTAATTCTAACCTCCGGAGCACGCCATGAAAATCATCGTCGGGTTCTTCACCACCAAGCCGGGAAAGCGGGCGGACTATCTGGAGGCGGCGCGGGAGCATCTGGAAAAGAGCCGGCTCGATCCGGATTGTCTCTACATCGAACTCGTGCCCATGCCGGACGATCCGGACAGGATATTGCTGGCCGAAGCCTTCACCAGCGAGGAGGCGCATCGGCGTCACGAGGATACCGACCATATGCGGGCGCTCTGGGCCGTCGGTCCGACACTGCTTTCGCACGTGGTGATCGACAACGTGATTTCCGAGCAGGTGCAGCATATCGATGAAAGGTTCGGGTGAGGGCTCAGACTTTCCCTTCTACGAAAGGCGCGGCTTCGAACGCCGCTGACGAGATGATTTCAAATTCCGGCTCGACGGTAGTCAGCACGTCAAGGCAGGCTCCGCCGGTGATAAAGCGGTAGTGCACGGCGTCGCGCCGGGAATCTCGGTAAAACTCTGACTGCGAATTCCAGAACCGGCTGCCTTCGATGCGATACGCGAAGTGGAAGGGGACAAGGCCGACGCTTTCGACGCCATACTCTTCGGTTGACAGATAAGTCTCATCCAATACCCGGACGATATCGGCATGGGTAAAGCTGATTTTCAGAAAAGACGTTTGCGGGTCCGGTAGCGAAAAATACGCAACCAGGGGATTGCCGCCACCTTCGGCAGCATAGCTGTGCCGAAGGTCGTAAAGCTCGGACGCCGTGCATAAAAATCTAGGCGAGACTTCGATCGGAAAATAACGTGTGGTCATTACCGTCCCGGCCGGCCGGTCTTGCCCTTGGTGCGGCTCTTGCGCTTCTGCTCGCCGGCGTCTTCGTAAGAGCCGGCGCCGATCTTGCCGCGGACCAACGGGCGAGGGTCGTCCGACCCCCTCACCAAGTTCGCCTCGCCAATCGGCTTCGCCTCTTGGGGCGAACTGTCCTCTCCCGCCAGGGGAGAGGTAGAGCGCTGCGCGCTCGCGGGCTTCGAGGGCATCATCTTGCCTTCTTCTGATCCCTGTCGCGCCTCCGGCACTCCACGCCTCTTGTCGACCGGCTTTTCCGTGCGGCCGACGGTCATTTCGTCGAGCGTGTTTTTCCGGAACAGTGATGCTTTCGCGGGTTCGGCGATGTCGCGGCCCATTTCGTCCAATTGCGGCTTGCGGAAGAGCGGCGTCGGCATGTCCGTGCCGGGGCCCATGTCGTCGAGCGAGGGTTTGGCGAAGAGGGAGCCGCGAGTCGATCTCCCCCCTTGAGGGGGAGATGCCCCGGCAGGGGCAGAGGGGGGTGTTGCCGCGGTGTCGGAGGGTGGATTACCCCCCTCTGTCCTACCGGACATCTCCCCCTCAAGGGGAGAGATCGAAGGAGGCGCGGCTTTCCCGCCCTTCGGCCGTCGTTCCTGGTCGCGGGCCTCTTCTTTCGCCATCGGATCGTCCATGACCGCCAATTCCGCGGCCTTGAGGCGTTTGATTTCGTCGCGCAGGCGGGCGGCTTTTTCGAAGTCGAGGTCGGCGGCGGCGTCGCGCATGGATTTTTCCAGCGCGTTGAGATGCGCCTGCAGATTGTTGCCGACGAGGTGGCCGCCATCGGCAAAACCTTTGCCGGAGACGCCGGAAATGTCGGCGCGGACGTGGTCGCGCTCGTAGACAGAATCGAGGATGTCGGAGATCTTCGCCTTCACCGATTCCGGCGTGATGCCGTGCTCGATATTGTAGGCCGTCTGCTTTTCGCGGCGGCGGGCGGTCTCGTCCATGGCGCGCTGCATCGAGCCGGTGATAGTGTCGGCATAGAGGATGACCTTGCCGTCGACGTTTCGCGCCGCGCGGCCGATCGTCTGGATGAGCGAGGTTTCGGAACGCAGGAACCCTTCCTTGTCGGCGTCGAGGATGGCGACGAAGCCGCATTCGGGAATGTCGAGGCCCTCGCGCAGGAGGTTGATGCCGACAAGGCAGTCGAAGGCGCCGAGACGCAGGTCGCGGATGATCTCGATGCGCTCCAGCGTGTCGATGTCCGAGTGCATGTAGCGGACGCGGATGCCCTGTTCGTGCAGGTATTCGGTGAGGTCTTCGGCCATGCGCTTGGTGAGCACGGTGCAGAGCGTGCGGTAACCCTTGGCGGCGGTCTCGCGGATCTCGCCGAGCACGTCGTCCACCTGGGAACGGGCGGGGCGCACCTCGACAGGCGGGTCGATGAGGCCGGTCGGGCGGATCACCTGTTCGGCGAAGACGCCGCCCGCCTGTTCCATTTCCCAGTTGCCGGGGGTCGCCGAGACGGCGACGGTCTGCGGCCGCATGGCGTCCCATTCCTCGAAGCGCAGCGGCCGGTTGTCCATGCACGACGGCAGGCGGAAACCGTATTCGGCCAGCGTCGCCTTGCGGCGGAAGTCGCCGCGATACATGCCGCCGATCTGCGGGATGGTGACATGGCTCTCGTCGATGAAGATCAGCGCGTTGTCCGGGATGTATTCGAACAGCGTCGGCGGCGGCTCGCCGGGGCGGCGGCCGGTGAGGTAGCGCGAATAGTTCTCGATGCCGGCGCAGGAGCCGGTCGCCTCCATCATTTCGACATCGTAGCGGGTGCGCTGTTCGAGGCGCTGGGCCTCCAAGAGGCGGCCGGCCTTTTCGAGCTCGGCGAGGCGGAACTTCAGCTCCTCCTTGATCGCCTTGATGGCGGCGTTGAGGGTGGGGCGCGGGGTGACGTAGTGCGAGTTGGCGTAGATCTTCACCGACTTCAGGTCGCCGGTCTTGGCGCCGGTGAGCGGGTCGAACTCGGTGATCGCGTCGATCTCGTCGCCGAACATCGAGATGCGCCAGGCGGCATCCTCCAGGTGGGCGGGGAAGATCTCGATCGTGTCGCCCCGCACGCGGAACGAGCCGCGCACGAAATTGATGTCCTGGCGCTTGTACTGCTGGGCGACGAGGTCGGCCAGCAGCTGGCGCTGGTCCAGCCGGTCGCCGACCGTCATCTGGAAGGTCATCGCCGTATAGGTCTCGACCGAGCCGATACCGTAGATGCAGGAGACCGAGGCGACGATGATGCAGTCGTCGCGCTCCAGGATGGCGCGGGTCGCGGCGTGGCGCATCCGGTCGATCTGCTCGTTGATCGACGATTCCTTCTCGATATAGGTATCGGAGCGCGGCACGTAGGCTTCCGGCTGGTAATAGTCGTAATAGGAGACGAAATATTCGACCGCGTTGTTCGGGAAGAAGTTCCTGAACTCGGAATAGAGCTGCGCGGCGAGCGTCTTGTTGGGCGCGAGGATCACGGCCGGGCGCTGCGTCGCCTCGATCACCTTGGCCATGGTGAAGGTCTTGCCCGAGCCGGTGACGCCGAGCAGGACCTGCGAGCGGTCGCCGTCGTTGATGCCCGAGACGAGGTCGGCAATCGCGGTCGGCTGGTCGCCGGAGGGGGCGTATTCGGTGACCATCTCGATGGCGATGCCGCCCTCGGATTTCTGCGGGCGTTCGGGCCGGTGCGGCGTCCAGATCTGCCCGTGCTTGAACAGCGGATTGCCGCTCTCGATCAGTTTCGCCAGTGCATCGACCGTGGCGGTGACGGCGCCGGGGGCCAGCGCCTGCGCGTCCTCGAGCGACACGTCGAGGCCGGCGACCGGGTTGAGCCCGGCGCGGGCGCGCGTCTTCGGGTCCGACGAGGCGCCGATCGACACGCCGCGGGCGGTCTTCGAGGCGGTGGTGTTCTTGGCGGTCTTGGGCGCCGATTTGCCCGCGTCCTTCGCGGCCTGCCTGATCGCCTCTTCGCGCGCCGCGATCTCGATCTTCTTGCGGTGCTTGCCCGCCTTGGAGGCGATCTCGCGCTGCGTCTCGACCGACGAGGCCTCCGCCTCCGCTTCGAGCTGCTTCACCCAGTCGGCGACGGAGCCCGACAGGGGCGCGCCTTCGAAGGACGATTGCGGAGCTTCCTCAAAACCGGGGTTCGAGGTCGGGGATTTTTTCGGTGATCTGGCCATGCGCCGAATATGGAGAGGAATCGCGCCAAAGGGAAGGGGGCGGGGTCACAAAACGAGTACAAAAGGGAAACGGATTTCCGGAGGCGAGGGAGCCGGCGAAACGCTCATGCGACGGCGCGCTTCAGGGCCGCGCGGCGGCTTTCGATCCAGCCGGGAATGCGCTCGGCGGGCATCGGCCGGCCGAAGAAATAGCCCTGGGCGATCTCGATGCCGAGCGGCTTGAGAGCCTCGGCCTCCTCCTCGCTTTCGACGCCTTCCATCACCACCTGCATGGAGAGCGCCCGGCCGAGGCCGGCCATGGCTCCGACGATCTCCTGGTTCTGCCGGCTTGCCCGGATGCCGGTGACGAAGCGGCGGTCGAGCTTCAGCCGGTCGACCTTGAGCGCAACGAGATAGGCGAGCGAGGAATGGCCGGCGCCGAAATCGTCGACCGCCAGCTTGTAGCCGGAGCGCTCGATATGCTTGAGCTGCTCGCCGGAGACCAGCGTATCGAGGATCGCCTCCTCGGTGATCTCGATCTCGAACAGGGCAGGATCGATATGATGCGCCGCGGTGATCCGGTCGAGCAGGCTGGGAACGCAGTAGAGGTCGAATTCGCGGGGCGAAACGTTGATCGCGACGGTCGCGCGCGGCAGGCCCAGCGACGGCAGCCGGGCAAGCAGCCGGCAGGCGGCCTCGGCGACCGTGGCCGTCAGCCGGTCCGGGAGATTGGCGGCCTGCGCGGCAGCGACGATTTCGGGGGGCGAGACCGGTCCGAGATAAGGATGGTGCCAGCGCACCAGCGCCTCGAAACCGACGATCTCCCGGGATGCAAGGTCGATCTGCGGCTGAAACCACGCCTCGATGTCGCCGGCGGCCAGCGCATCGCCGAGCGCCTGCTCCACCTGGTGCCGGCGATCGGCCTGGGAGCGGAAGGCGGGTTCGAATTCGCGCCACTGGCGGCGGCCACCATCCTTGGCGCGGTAGAGCGCCATGTCTGCGGAGCTGAACAGGTCCTCAGCGGTATCGGCATGGTCCGGAAAGATGGCGATGCCGATCGATGTCCCGACGATTGTCGGATGCCCTTCGAGCATGACCGGCTGGCGGCTGTGTTCGAGAATGCGTTCGGCCTGCGCGCGGGCAAGGCCGTGCGCATCCCGACCGCCGAAGATGACGGCGAACTCGTCGCCGCCGAGCCGGGCGATGACGCCTTTGCCGTCGATCGCCGAACGCAGCCGGTCGCTGACCTCGACGAGCACCGCATCGCCCGCACCGTGCCCGAGCGTATCGTTGATGGACTTGAAGCGATCGAGATCGAGGATGAGGAGCGCGAGTTGCTCCTCCCTCGCGACCGCCGTGGAAATGCCGGCGGAGAGCGCCGTGTTGAAGGCGGCGCGGTTGGCAAGGCCGGTCAGCGGGTCGCAATTGGCGAGCACTTCCAGCCGCTGATTGGCACGCAGGATATCGGAATTGGCCGACGACAGCGAGTCGGCGAGCGCCGTCGCCTTCAGCTTGGCGAGCACATTGCTGATGAAGATGGCCTCGCTCGTGCGGCTGCTGCGGATCAGGACCATGGTCAGCGCCAGGACGTTGAGGGCGAGCAGCCAGCCGCTGACCTGACCGCTGACGGCAAGTGAAAACATGACGGCTGCGAGCGGGGGCAGCGCGAAGGCAAGCGAGAGAGGACTGTGCCCGACGCCCATCAGGACCGCGCCGGTCGCCGTGCCGCACATGATGAGATAGAGCCCGCTATCTCCGCCGAGCGGTTCGAAATTCGGCACAGACAGGGGAAGGGCGGCCCAGGCGGTGCCACTGAGCAGTGCGCCGACGGCCATGACATTGAGCGCCTGTTGCGGTTCCTGCTCCACGGTTTCCCACTGCTTCAGGATTGCGGCCATGACGGTGCGCAGGACGAGGCTGACGATGACGGCGGCGAACCACATGCTTGCGGAGAACGTCAGGCCGCGGTTGAGCGTCGTCACGAAAAGCGCGGAAGCAGAGATGCCGGCATTGGTGAAGAGCGTCGACGGCAGGTGTTCGAGCATGGTCGAAGCCTGGGCCCGCTTGACATCGACTTCAAGCGCGGGGTCCGTCTTGCCGGTTTTCAGATCCGCTTCCATAAAGGCCGTTGGGTCACGAGGTCATCAGACGCCGAACGATGCTTCAGTCTCTTATAAAATTCCTTTAAGGGCCTGCAAATACTTGCAGCATTGTTATGCGCGGCGGCCGTGCTGCCACGGCATCGCCTAACGGATCCACGGTAATCATGCGATTGAAGACCTGGTCAGGACGCATTTACCAAACCGGAACGAAAGTTTCGCAACGACCGTTTGCGTCGCCGGGAGCATTTAGACAGCACGAAAAGTCGGTGTGTATTCAGGATCAGCGATATGGGCAGCCTGGTGATCGATTGCTACGTTGGCAACCATATTAGGCTGGAGAAGATCGAGATGTATGTTGGTCGGATTGTTGGAGTTGGTCGCAGTCGACAAGGGGATTTAGTCGCTGCCTACAGGGTTTCGAGCAGATCATTTCCTAACAGGAGCGCGGAAAAGCTGGGCAACACCGTGCAAATCGTTGCCAAGCCAGGAAGTGCGGACGCAGCATCGGACAGCCCGTATATCGTCTATGAATGTCTGATCTGGAGTCCTCGTTTTGCCGTTGTCAGCAACGGCACTCACACCAGACCAATTTACGAGCGGCTGAATGCAGGTAACCATCCGCGAGATGCCATTGTAAGCGTGCTGGTTGGCCTGGACCGTGAATTCGACCAGCATGATACGCCTCGAATCTGCGGCTTGGTTGACCTTGCGGAAAACAAGCTTTGGCTCGGCAGCATAACCGCCACCAGCTTATCGATTTTGCCGATAGAGGTCCCGCATGGCCAACTCGCGTATATCACGACCTATGAATTTCCCCTTCCGCGGATTGAACAGGTCGATGCTGACTTTGACGCCGTCGACCCGAAAGCAGTCTGCCGGCACATAACCGATGCATCGGTCTTCTCTCAGTTCGAGAAGCCGGTTTGCGCGGCATCCTGGGTTGCGTCACCATCCGGGGTTGAAGTTGCAACCCTCAATGCTATCCGTTGAGTCTATGCAATGACCGCTTCGGCCCCGGAAGCCGTTATCTAGCGTCGGCTCAATTTACGGGGCCCGCCCCCCCAGATTCCGAGAGGGGAGAGCCGTCCGTTGCCGGTTATTACAAATTGTCCATGTCGCAAAATGGCCGCATTTCTCGACCGTTTCCACCACAATTGTCGCAGACGCTAGCGACGGTCCAACGAGGAATGATCGAATGGTTCTTTCACCCCCGACTTTGGCCGCAATCCGCTTTGGCTACGGCCTTCGCCCGGGCGAAGACGTGTCGGGCGACGCTGATGCGTTGCTCGCGCAAATCGACAAAGGGGTGTCGGAAAAGCCTCGCTTTCCGCGCGAAGGGCTGACCGGACGGGTCGAAACCGCGACGCGCATCCAGGCCGTGCTCGCTGCCGAAGCGAAGGCGCGGCAGGCCGGCAAGCCGAACGAGGACATCCGCAAGGAAGTGCAGCGCGAGGCGCAGCGCATCTACCGTCAGGATGCCATGGCGCGCATCGCTCAGGCATTGCATTCTCCGGCGGGTTTCTATGAAAGGCTGGCGAGCTTCTGGGTCGATCATTTTTCGACCAGCGTGCTGAAAACGTTGCCCATGCGGGCGATCGTTCCGCTTTACGAAGCGCAGGCGATACGGCCGAATCTCGGCGGGTCTTTTTCGAAGCTGCTTCAGGCTGCAATCCTGCATCCAGCCATGCTGATCTATCTCGACCAGAACCAGAGTGTCGGGCCGGATTCGATTGCTGCGCGCAGAAGCGGTCGCGGACTGAACGAGAATCTCGGCCGCGAACTTCTGGAACTCCATACACTCGGTGCCGGCAGCGGCTACACGCAGGACGACGTGCGCGCCGCAGCCCTCGTCCTGACCGGTCTTGCGGTCGATAACCGGGCCCTCGAGGTGGTCTATCGGCCGCGCCTGGCGGAGGCCGGGCCGATCAGCCTTCTAGGCCGAACATATCAGGATGACGAAGGCGACGGTCAGGATCACATCCTGATGCTGGAGGATCTCGCAGCCAATCCCAAGACCGCCCAGCATGTCTCGCGCAAGCTCGTCCGCCATTTCATCGCGGACGATCCACCGGACGAGGTCGTCCAGACGATGGTGGACGCCTGGACGAAGAGCCAGGGCAATCTTTCGGACGTCTATCGCGCCATGCTGCAACATCCGCGCGCCTGGTCGGATCCGGGGCAGAAGATCAAGAAGCCCTTCGAATTCGTGGTTTCCGGTTTTCGCGCGCTCGACCTGCCGGAGAAAAGCTTCGCAACCCTCGTCAGCGACATGGATAATGAGGACGAAAGCCCGATCGGCAAGGCCATGGAAATGGCCGGCGGCGCTGCGGCCCGGGAGAATGCAAGACGCAGAGCAGGGCGGGCCAATGCTATCACGCTTGGCGCTCTGCAGCGCATGGGAGAGCCGATCTGGCGGCCGCCGAGCCCGGCCGGTTTCGCCGACGAAGCGCGGGTCTGGCTGGCTCCGGGCCAGCTCAGCGAGCGGATTGCCTGGTCGCGCCTGATCGCCCGGATCTTCGGGCAGAAGATGGGACCCTCGGAATTTCTGGAGGCGGCGCTCGGCGATGCCGCCCGCCCGGAGACACGGCAGATCATTTCGCAGGCGCCCAACAAGGTGCACGGCATCACAATGGTGCTCGCATCCCCCGAATTCAACAGGAGATAACGATGACCTTTCCAGAAAGCATCCTGTTATCGCGCCGCGGTTTTCTGGCCGGGGCCTGCTGCGCAGCCGCCGCACCGGTTTTGACCCCCGTAACTTTTGCCGCCATGCCGGGGGACAATCGATTCGTGACGATCATCCTGCGCGGCGCCATGGACGGGCTTGATCTCGTGCAGCCTTACGCCGACCCGGCCTATCAGGCACTCCGGCCCAAGCTGGCGTTGATGCCAGACACCGGTCTTCTCGATCTCGACGGCTTCTTCGGCCTCAATCCCGCCGCCTCCGCGCTGATGCCGCTCTGGCAGGCGGGGGAACTGTCCTTCGTGCATGCCGTCTCGACCCCCTATCGCAACCAGCGCAGCCATTTCGACGGGCAGGACATGCTGGAGACCGGCGGCAACGACAAGAGCGAGCGTACCGGCTGGCTGAACCGGGCGCTGGCGGTCATTCCGCGTTCGGCCTCCCGCAAGGCGATCGATATCAACACGTCGATGGAACTGATCCTGACGGGCCCGAACGAGGCGGATTCCTGGTCGAGCCAGAGCAATTTCGCGCTCGCCGAAGACGAGATCGCCTTTCTGGACCGGCTCTATGCCGGCGACGAAACCTTCGCGAAGGCGATGCAGGAGGCGAAGATGACGGACATGGCGGCCGATTCCCTCTATGGCGACGCCAGGCGCGGCGCAGGCATCGCCGACATGGCGCGGCTTGCCGGCGGCATGCTGCGCGAGGAATACCGGATCGCCAGCTTCTCGATCAACGGCTGGGATACGCATGTAGGCCAGCGGACGCAGTTCAGGAAGGCCGTCGGCGATCTTTCGACCGCGTTCACCACGCTGAAGGAAGCGCTGGGCGACGAGGCCTGGAAGAAGACCGTCGTGCTGGCAATGACGGAGTTCGGCCGCACGGCGTGTGAGAACGGCACCAACGGCACCGACCACGGAACCGGCGGGCTTGCGATTGTCGCCGGCGGCGCCATCTCCGGCGGCAAGGTGCTGGGACAATGGCCGGGGCTGGCCGACGACAAGCTGCTCGAGCAGCGCGACCTGATGCCGACCGGCGATGTGCGCGAGGTCGCCGCCGCCATGCTCTACAGGCAGTTCGGCATCAAGCCAGGCAACCTGAGCGCCAAGGTCTTTCCGGGGCTTACCTTCGACGAATCGTCGGTTTATCTCAAAGGATGATCGGGACCGAAGCGTCTAGGTCATGAAATCGTAGATGCGGAAGATCCAGTAGAACTGATAGGCGAGCGCGAAGATCACCAGCGCCACATGGTAGCGCCGGTTCGTGGTCACCGCGGCGATGAGACTGAGCACGATATAAAGTACGGTGCGCACCGGATATTCGATGCCGAGCGACAGGAAATAGTCCCGGCCCTTCAGCGCCGTATCGACGATATCGGTGACCAGCAGTCCGGCGAGAAAGCCGAAGAACCACGTCTTCCGCGACAGGAAATAGTGCTCGTAGCCATCGTAATCCTGCATCGAGGTGGGGAAGAGCAGGGCGCAGAGGAAAAAGAACTGCGCACAAAAGACGATCAGGAACAGGAAAGCGACAAAACTGATGACCGGCACGGCGTGCAGCCGGTGTTCCCACCACCAGAAATGCACGAGGAAGAGGAACATGAACGCCACCCAACCGAGATGGACGGCGTAAATGCGGACCGACTGCGGATGCTGGACGATGCCGGCAAGGCCATTGAGCAGCCGCGCAAGGCCGAGGCTGACCACCATGCCCATCACGATGCGGATATGGGTAAACGCTTCGGCACTGGTCACGGCTTCCACAGGTCTTACTCCTCTGCTGGAACCGGCGTCGGCTTGCCGTCCTCGTCCAGCGCCACCATGATGAAGGTCGCGGCCGTGACCTTTTCCAGCATCCGGTGTCGGGCTCGGTGCGCCCAGGCTTCGACTGAGAGCGTGATCGACGTGCGCCCGACGCGGGTGATCTCCGTATAGACGTTGAGCGTATCGCCGATCTTTACCGGCAGTTGGAAGGCCATTTCCTTGACCGCTGCGGTGACCACCCGGCCGCGGGCGCGCTCGGCAGCGCGGATACCGCTCGCAAGATCCATCTGCGCCATGACCCAGCCGCCAAAGATGTCGCCGGCGGCATTGGCATCCGCAGGCATGGCGAGTGTGCGCAGCGTCAGTTCACCGGTCGGCCTGGTCTCGTCGGTCATCGCATGGGTTCCTTTGCATCCGGGGATCGATTCTCCTCCCAACGGGAAATTAGAGCCAAAGACCGAAAAAGCCCATGCCGTTCTCGTCATGCTTTCATGCTGGAATTTCATGCCTCGGCTGCCGAAACAGTCGTTCGATCAAGGAATTAGACGGTTCTAATTCGCGCTGTGCGCGATGGGTGGGCGTTTCACTACCTGGTAACTATCCACGGTTAGAGTTTGACGAATTTCAAACGGAGGGGGTCATGAAACGTCTTACCATTTCCTGGCGGCTTTATTGTCTTGTGCTTTTGTCGCTCATCATTCTCGGCGGCGCAATGACCTTCAGCCTGTTCCAGAGCTACCGGTCGTCCGAGGTGGAGCGCAAGGCGGGCCTCGCGCAGATGAATGACGCCGCACTGACGGTGCTGAAGAAATACCAGGCGCTCGAAGCCTCGGGCGCCATGACCCGCGATGAGGCGCAGACCGAGGCAAAGGCGACCATTTCCGTCATGCGCTACGGCGACGGGACCGGCTATTTCTGGATCAACGACATGACCCCGCGGATGGTCATGCACCCGATCAAGCCGGAGATGAACGGCAAGGATCTTTCCAATGACAAGGATCCCAACGGCAAGTTCCTGTTCGTGGAATTCGCCGATGTCGTGAAGGCCAAAGGCAAGGGTTTCGTCGACTACTACTGGCCGAAGCCGGGTTTCGAGGAGCCGGTCGAGAAATATTCGCATGTGGCCGGCTTTGCACCCTGGGGCTGGATCATCGGCACCGGCGTCTATGTGGACGACCTGCATGCCATGTTCCGGCGTAACCTGATCAACTTCGCCTCGATCTTCGGCATCGGCGCGCTGGTGCTGGTCGGCGGGGCGGCCTTCGTGGTGAGAACCGTCACGGGGCCGATCGGCAAGGTCAATCAGGTGCTGCAGTCGATCGCCGCCGGCGAGACGGGCGGCGCCGTCCCCTGCACCGACGAGAAGAACGAGATCGGCGATATCGCCCGCGCGGTGGCCGTGCTGAGGGATTCGGTCGAGGAACGCGCCGCCTTGCAGGCCCGCGAGGCCGATCAGGCGCGTGCGCTTGCCGACGAGCGCTCCGGCAACGAACGGACGATGGCCGCCGCTGCCGAACGCCAGACCCGGGCGATGGGCGAGCTCGGGCTGGCGCTGGAGGCGCTGGCGGGCGGCGACCTTTCCGTCTCGCTCGGCGATATCGGCGAGGACTACGCCAAGCTGCGCGACGATTTCAACGCGGCCGTCGGCTCGCTGCATCGGGCGGTCGAGGCGATCGCCGAAACGGGCCTCGTGGTCCGCGACAGCGCTGCCGACATCTCCGGCGCGACGAACAACCTTTCCAAGCGCACCGAACAGCAGGCGGCCTCCCTCGAAGAGACGGCTGCCGCGCTCGACGAGATCACCGCCACGGTCCGCACCGCATCGGAGCGGGCGCACGAGGCGCGCGCCATGGTGAACGAAACCAAGGACAGCGCCAGCCGCTCGGGCGAGATCGTCCGCAATGCGATCGACGCCATGGGCCGCATTGAGGAATCGTCCAACCGTATCGGTCAGATCATCTCGGTGATCGACGAGATCGCCTTCCAGACCAACCTGCTGGCGCTGAATGCCGGCGTCGAGGCGGCACGGGCCGGAGAGGCGGGCCGCGGCTTTGCGGTTGTGGCGCAGGAGGTGCGCGAGCTGGCGCAACGCTCCGCCAATGCGGCCAAGGAGATCAAGACGCTGATCGGCAATTCCGCCCGTGAGGTCGAAGGCGGCGTCACGCTGGTGCGTTCCACCGGCGACGCGCTGGTGGAGATCGCCACGCTGGTCGAGCGGGTCAACGCGCATGTGGAAACGATTGCCACCGCCGCCCGCGAGCAGGCGACGGGCCTTCAGGAAATCAACCAGTCCGTCAACCAGATGGACCAGATGACCCAGCAGAATGCGGCGATGGTGGAGGAAACCACGGCGGCAAGCCAGACGCTCGCCGAACAGAGCGTGCACCTGCAGGCCCTGCTTTCGGCGTTCCAGCTCGCCGGCAGCGGCAGGCAGGCGGGGTACGGCGCTCCGTCGCGTTCCCGCGCCGCGTAACGATCGACGCCCATCAGGAAAAAGCCGCCGGATTTCACAAGCCCGGCGGCTTTTCTATCGGACGCTCCCGTCCTCATTCGCACGGATCAGTCATTCTCGCCGGTTTGCCGGGCGTGCTCCATTGATCGGCATTGTCGTATCGGCGGTGTCAACGGCTCCCAAGCCGCAAAACCCGGGATCAGAGGCCCATAACGCCCCGAAATGGCCTTGTTTCTTCAAGCTTTCGTTTACCGGCTTTGCCTAAACTTTCCGTGTGTGCCATTTCGGCACCGGAAGAGTGGCAACTGGTATGGCGTATGCTTCCCTTTCTCGGCGGGCGGTAACCTCGCTGATGATTTCGACAATGCTGGTTGCCTGTTCCGCGGTGGACCTCGTTCCGCCTGCGCCGATCGACAGCGGCACGCGCGTCGGCGCGATCGAACCGATGCGCTCCCTGCCGCGCGAGCCGGTATCCCAACAGGCCTATCCGGTCGGCCCCGCGCCCGTTTCGCAGGCGAGCGCCGTCGATTACAGGAATACCGCGAATCCTGCAGGGACCGACACAGCAGGTCATGCCGGGCAGTATCTGAGGGCGCCGGGATCGGTACAGTCCGCGCCGCTCGGCGGGACTGCCCCTGCCGCCGCGCGCCAGGGCCGCCTGCCGATGATCGACAGCGACGAGGCGATGCAGCAGATGTCGTTGGGGCAGCCTGCGGCAGGCGCCGGGCCGACGGCCATTCCCGAAGAGGGCGTCAACATGGATTCCGAATTCGGCTTCGGTCCCGACGAGAGCGACGTTACCGGCCTTGCCGAGGAAGAAGACAGCGATATCGCCGAAGGTGTCGGCGACCAGCCGGTGGTCGACGGCATCGGCACCGACAATCCCGTCGCATTGCAGCCGCGCCGCCAGCCGATCTCCGACGATCGTGTAATCGTTCCGCCGAAGCGCCAGGGCGCCGGCCTGCAGGGGGACCTGACGAACGGAAGCATGGCCGGCCAGGGCATGACCTGGAGTGACGGATCACGCGTCATCCCGCCAGGCCGCGCGCCCGCTGCCGGCGCGCAGCAGGTGGCGATGATCCGTCCGGACAATCCGGCGAACAACAGGGGGCCGATGAGCGAGCGTGAACAGCCCTCGCTCAGGGGCGCCATGCCCCGGTCGGAAGCAAGCTGCCGCGCCGAACTGCGCCGCCTCGGCGTCGAGTTCGAGGACCGGCCGCGCATTTCCCAAGGTCCGAGCTGCGGCATCGATTATCCGGTCAAGCTTTCCGGCCTGTCGGGCAATATCGACGTCAAACCGGCCGTTACGCTCAACTGCCAGACGACGCTCGCTTTCGCCAAATGGGTCAAGAACGAACTCGCCGTTTCGGCGCGCACCCGCTATCTCACCGGGGTCCGCAGGATCGTGCCGATGGGCGGCTATTCCTGCCGCCGCATGAACAACAGCCGCCAGCGCTACAATCCGATGTCGGAACACGCGCGCGGCAATGCGATCGATATCGGCCGGATCGTGCTGAAGAACGGCCACGATATCGATGTGCGCAAGAAGGGGCTTTTCTCCTTCCGCGAGGGCGGGCTCCTGAAATCGGTGCGCAACGATAGCTGCAAGTATTTCAGCACGGTTCTCGGCCCCGGCAGCAATGCGGAACACTGGAACCATTTCCACTTCGACCTTCGCTCGCGCAAGAGCGGCAGGCGTTACTGCGATTGAGGTCTGACGATGGCGACAGGTGAGATGCTGCGCAGCCTGGCCCTTTCCCTCGAGGGAACAGTTGAAGCGCCGCATTTCGACCGTGCGGCCTTCAAGGTCAGGCGCACCTACGTGACACTTGCCGCCGACGGTCTGACGGCGAACTTCAAGTTCACGCCCGACGAGCAGCAGTTCAAGTGCATGATGCTTCCGGAAGCCTTCTCGCCTGTTCAGAACGCCTGGGGCCGGCAGGGTTGGACGACGGGCATCCTGTCGAAGCTCGACCGGGCCGATCTTCGTGACGCGCTGGAAATGGCCTGGAAACATGCGCAGCCTGGAACGCGACGGCAATAGCGGCTGGTCGCCGAATGCCCGCCCCTCCCCGCATCAACGCGAGGCGGCCGGGCAGGGGACCCGGCCGCTGAAGCTGCATCGTCGTTGGGATAGGCGGGGCGAGGGACGACACACGCCTCACCAGAAAGGAAAACAAAAAGCGCGTCATGCGGCAATGGCAAAAAAAGGCGCATACCTTTACTCTAAAGGGCATGGCTCTCCGCTACAGGTGTGCTTTGACGAAGGTTCATCATCCCAGCGACGGAACGGGTTGGCCGTTTTCATGCATATGATGCCCGATTTGAAAAAAAGAAAGCCGGCGCTGCGGCCGGCGAGGGCGGGGGCGGGGCTCGCGGGGAGAAGCCAGGGCCTCCGAAACGAGAAACTCATACTCAAAAGCAGTCCATGCGAGGCAAGCGGAAATAAGAGAAGCTGAAACGCTTTGGTGATGACGGTCGCGCGAAGGTTACGTGCGGCGTAGAGGCGGGACCGTTGCTTGCCTGGCGGGAACAATGCTGTAAGAACGTCACGGAAAAATGACAGCGGTAGTGGATGAATTCTCCTTCTTCAGACCCGGTGTCGGAGTGGAGAGCAGATTGCATTTCGCCGCTGAGATTCTTCCCTTCATCCTGGCGCTTGTCGCCGGCGGCATGGTTGCCGGATTGCTGGCCGGCATGTTCGGCATCGGCGGCGGCGCCATCCTGGTGCCGATCTTCTTCCATGTCTTCGGACTGCTCGGCATTGCCGAGGACGTGCGCATGCAGCTCGCGCTCGGCACGTCGCTGGCGATCATCGTGCCGACGTCGATCCGTTCCTTCATGGCGCACAGGCAGAGGGGATCGGTCGATACCGCGCTGCTCAGGGGCTGGATCGTCGCCGTGCCGCTCGGCACGCTCATCGCCACCGTGATCGCCGCCAAGGCCTCCAGCGTCGAGCTGCGTCTGATCTTCGCGGTAATCGCGCTGGCGCTCGCCTTCCGGATGATCTTCAACCGCGCGAGTTGGAAACTCGGCGACGACCTGCCCGGCAATCCGCTGAAATTCATGGTGGGAACGGGCATCGGCGTGCTCTCGGGCCTGATGGGTATCGGCGGCGGCGTGTTGAACAATACCTTCATGACGCTCTATGGCCGTTCGATCCACCAGGCGGTCGCGACATCTTCCGGCGTCGGCGTGCTGATCTCGCTGCCGGGGCTTGCGGGCTATGTCTGGGGCGGCTGGAGTGTTCCCGGCCTGCCGCCGTTTTCCACCGGCTATATCAACTGGCTGGCGATGGCCCTGCTGATCCCGGTCACGCTCTACATGGCGCCGATCGGCGCCCGGCTCGCACATGCCATGTCGAAGCGCCAGCTCGAAGCCGGTTTCGGCATTTTTCTCATCGTCATCTCGCTGCAGTTCTTCCTGACGATCCTGATCTGACGCGATTGGTCGCAAAAAGCGAACGCAATATTCTTCCAGCGGGGATAGTTTCACAGGCCTCGATACCTATATTCGCGGCAAATTCCGAAAATCGATTTCGCAAAGACCCGCTTCCACATGGCACCTATCGTTTCCATACACAGACTCACCAAGACCTACGGCAACGGGTTCGAGGCCCTGAAAGGCATCGACCTCGACATCGAGGAGGGCGAAATACTGGCTCTGCTCGGGCCGAACGGCGCCGGCAAGACGACGCTGATCTCGATTATCTGCGGGTTGGTCAATCCCGGTTCCGGCAAGGTGATGGTGGCCGGTCATGACGTGGTGAAGGATTTCCGCGCGACACGGGCGCTGATCGGGCTGGTGCCGCAGGAACTGACGACCGACATGTTCGAGACGGTCTGGAACACCGTGAGCTTTTCCCGCGGCGTGCACGGCAAGAAACCGGACCCGGCCCTGATCGAGAGCATTTTGAAGGACCTGTCGCTCTGGGAAAAGAAGGACAACACGCTGCGCGAGCTTTCGGGCGGCATGAAGCGTCGCGTGCTGATCGCCAAGGCGCTGGCGCACGAGCCCAAAATTCTCTTTCTCGACGAGCCGACGGCCGGCGTCGACGTCAACCTGCGCCGCGAGATGTGGCAGGTGGTGGAAAGGCTGCGCGAAAACGGCGTCACCATCATCCTCACGACGCATTATATCGAGGAGGCGGAGGAGATCGCCGACCGGGTGGGCGTCATCAATGGCGGCAGGCTGCTGCTGGTCGAAGAGAAGAAGGCGCTGATGCAGAAGCTCGGCCGCAAACAGCTCAGGCTTGAACTATCCGAGCCGCTGACGGCGCTGCCGGACAGCCTGGCGCTCTACAACCTGACGCTTGCGGACGGCGGCGCGGCGCTGGTCCACGAATACCAGAGCGAGGAAGGGCAGGGCAGTATCGCCTCGCTTCTGGCGACGCTCGCCGCCGAGGACATCCATTTCCGCGATCTTTCCACACGGCAGAGTTCGTTGGAGGACATTTTCGTTGCATTGGTGGGGGAAAAGGCATGAATTTCGAGGCGATCAAGTCGATCTACATCTTCGAGATGGCCCGCATGCAGCGCACGCTTCTGCAGAGCGTCATCTCGCCCGTCATAACAACATCGCTCTATTTCATCGTCTTCGGCACCGCGATCGGCTCGCGCATCCAGACGATCGAGGGCGTTTCCTACGGCTCCTTCATCACGCCGGGCCTGATCATGCTGACGCTCCTGACGCAATGCATCGGCAACGGTTCGATCGGCATCTATTTCCCGAAATTCACCGGCACGATCTACGAGATCCTGTCGGCGCCGGTGGCGATGACGGAAATCCTGATCGGTTATGTGGGCGCCGCGGCGACCAAGGGGCTGATCATCGGCCTGATCATATTGGCGACGGCCTCCTTCTTCGTCGACATCTCGATCGCCCATCCGGTGATGATGGTCGTCTTCCTGGTGCTGACGGCGGTGACCTTCAGCCTGTTCGGCTTCATCATCGGCATCTGGGCGAAGAATTTCGAACAGCTCAACATCGTGCCGATGCTGGTCGTGCCGCCGCTGACCTTCCTGGGCGGCAGCTTCTATTCGATCGACATGTTGCCGCCCTTCTGGCAGGCGGTCAGCCATTTCAATCCGGTGCTCTACCTTGTCTCAGGCTTCCGCTGGAGCTTCTATGAGATCGCTGACGTCAACCCGCTGATCAGCCTCGGCATGATCGGGCTGTTCCTGGCGATCTGCCTGTCGGTTCTCGCCTGGATCTTCAAGACGGGATACCGGCTGCGGAGCTGACCGCAGCCGGGGTACGATTGTCGGAGCAGGAAGGCGGTCAGCCTTCGCTCAGCTGCATCTGCCTGCCGCCGCGGGCGAGGATGACCGAGCCGCCAAGCAGCGCGGCCACGCCGAGGAAGGACATGACGCCGAGCGGCCCCTGCAGGTCGACCAGGAGGCCGCCGAGCACAGCTCCGCTGGAAATCGCGATCTGGAAGGTTGTCAGCAAAAGGGCGCCGACGCTTTCCGCCTCGTCCGATGCGGCCCGCGTCACATAGCTCTGGATGCTGACGGGGAGTGCGCCGAAAGCAAAGCCCCAGATGGTGACGGCGACGGCCGAGGCTGCGAACGACTGGCCGGTGGAGACGAGGATGACGGCGGTAACCGCGACCAGGCTGGATGCGAAGACGACGCCGAGTTTCGCACTGCGCTCGGCAATCATTCCGCCGACGATGTTTCCGAAAAAGCCGGCAATACCGTAGGCGAGCAGGACAAGCGAGATCATTTCCACGTCAAGACGCGGGATTTCCTCCAGATAGGGGCGGATATAGGTGAAGCCCGCAAAATGTCCTGCGACGATGAGGAGCGTGGTGAAAAGGCCGATGCGGACCTTCGGTCTCCTCAGCACCGCAGCCATCGTGCCCAAACCGGCGCTTCCCGTGGGCGGCAGCGAGGGCATTGTGACGACCTGGACGAGGAGCGCCAGGAGGCCGACCGCGGCGGTCAGCACAAAGGCCGCCCGCCAGCCGAGCGTGGAGCCGATATAGGCCCCGAGCGGTGCGGCGCAGACGGTCGCCACCGAAACGCCGGTGAAGATGACGGCCATTGCCCGCGGCAGGAGGTCCATCGGCACGAGGCGCATGGCAAGCGCCGCGGACATGGCCCAGAAGCCGCCGAGCCCGATGCCGAGCAGGACGCGCGACAGGAGAAGGAGAGGGAGGCCGTTCGCAAGTGCCGCAAGAGCACTGGAAATAACGAGCAATGCCGTAAGCACGAACAGCGTCCAGCGCCGGTTGAAGCTCCGCGTGCCGATTACGACGGCAGGGCCGGCAATCGCGCCGACCACGGCGGTCACGGTGACGGTTTGCCCCGCTGTGCCCGAGCTGATGCCGAGGTCGGCCGAAATGGGGGTGAGCAGGCTCGCCGGCAGAAATTCCGCAGTCACGAGACCGAAGACGCCGAGCGACAGCGAAAATACCGCGTCCCACGCGGCCTTGCCGCGGGCCCCTGACGACGGATTGTCCCGTTCCAAGGTGTAATCTGTCATGGTCGTTTCCTATGTTGGGAGGAATCTTGGGAGATCGTCTTAGAGTTAGGCGTGACAGGCTGTCGTTTCTATGCTAGAAAATCCGATATGCTTGACAGATCGTCCAGAAAAGAATCTGAAGCTTTCAGCGACCCGCTCAGCGAAATGCTGCGCGGGCTGAGGCTTGACGGCGTCGAATACGGGCGCTGCCGGCTCGCCGAGCCCTGGGCGACATTCTTTCCCGCGCAGGAGGCGGCGCGGTTCCATTTCATCGGCTGCGGCAGTTGCTGGCTCCAGACGCCGTGCGGCGAATGGCTGCCGCTGCAGGCGGGCGACGCGGTGCTTCTGCCGCGCGGCAATGCGCATGTGCTGGCAAGCGCGCAAGGGGTGGACCCGAAGCCCTTCGATCGGTTCGGCCGCAAGGAAGTCTGTCAGGGGGTCTTCGACGTGCAATGCGCCGATGCTCCCGGCAGCACATTGGCGTTTACCGCTTCCATGCGCTTCAACCTCGACAGACTGCATCCGCTTTTGCAGATGATGCCGGAAGCGATGCTGACCAGCGCGCTCGCGAAGAACGAACCGGCCATCCCGCATCTTCTCGACGCGATGGCGCGCGAAGTGGAGATGGACCGGGTCGGCGCCGGCGGCATTCTGGCCCGGCTCGCCGACGTGCTGACCGCCACGCTGATCCGCACCTGGGTGGAGCACGGCTGCGGCGACACGACCGGCTGGATCGCCGCGGTGCGCAATCCCGAGGTGGGCCGGGTGCTTGCCGCCATTCACCTGCAGCCGGACAGGGACTGGAGCGTGGCGGCGTTGGCGCGGATCATGGGGGTTTCACGGTCCGGCTTTGCCGAGCGCTTCCTGAAGGTGGTGGGCGAGACGCCGGCACGCTACGTGGCGCGGGTGCGCATGCACCAGGCGCGGCAATGGCTGAAGGACGGGATGCGGGTATCCGTCGTCGCCGACCGGCTGGGCTATGATGCGGAGGCCTCCTTCAGCCGCGCCTTCAAACGCATCATCGGCGCACCGCCCAGTCAGTTCCGCAAGAAGGGCGACGGCGAGGCGGCGCAGGATTTCGGCTGATCTCAGTCCCTCAGCCTGAGCTCGTCCGTCTGCATCTGCAGCGAACCAAGGGTGGAGAGGAAGCTCATGCCGAGCAGGCTTTCATGGAGGCGGCCGTCTTCGGCCACCATCGCCCGGATATTGTTTCGCACGATCGGGCCGATGGCGATCTCGTCGAGCCGCACAGGCGCCGCCAGGGCCCGGCCGTTGGCCGTCATCACGCTGACCGTGTAGGCGAGATTCTTGGGATCGAGACCAATGGCACGGGCGTCGTCATAGGAGAGCACGACGGTGCTTGCGCCGGTATCGACCAGCATCGGCAGGACCTGGCCCTCGACGCGGACATTGGTCTGGAAATGGCCGCCGTTCGTCTTATGGATGATGACCTCGTTGCGGCCCTCGCTCGTCGTCACGACGACGGCGGTGCCGGGCAGCAGGCCTGCGACCATGCGTGCGCCGACGCCGCGGGCGTCGTCGCGATAGAGATAGACGGCAACGAGGCCGAGCACGATCAGCAGCCAGATGGCAAGATTGCGCAGCACCTGGCCGGAATTGCCGCGCCGGCCGGCGAGGATGCCGACCGAGAGCAGGCCGGCGATCGGCAGGAGATAGATGATCTGGCCGAAGTCTTCGTTGGCAATGCCGAACGTCTGGCCGTTATCGTGATTGAAGATGAGGAGCGCCAGGCCGATGCCGAGGATGAGGAGGATGATCGTCAGCGGATTCATGCGTTGTCCCGCTCCTGGGCGAGACGCCGGCGCCGTGTTTCCCGCCGCGGCCTGCGTTCGACGGTATCGAGGCGGGCGGGCAGGATCTCCATCAGCATACGGCGCTCCATGTCGGTATAGTCCATCCAGGCGGCGATCTCGTCGCGCGTACGTCCGCATCCGAAACAATAGCCGGTCTTCATGTCGATGGAGCAGACGAGGATGCAGGGCGATATCATGACGTTCTATATCGTGGGTTCAGATGACGAGAGCAAGGGTGGCCAGCATGGCGATTTCGGAGAACTGTTGCGTGGCACCGATCGTGTCACCCGTGTGACCGCCAAGCTTCCTGCGGACAAGACGGGTGAAACCGAACGCTGCAAGCGCCGCCACGATCAGCGCCAGGAGCGTTTTGGGCAGGCCTAGCGCCGGCACCAGCAGGAGAAGCGCCACGACACCGCCGATAAGGAGCGCGAGGTTGCGGGCGCTCTCCTCCGGCAGGCCGGCGCCGGCTGCGACGCCATTCTCGCGGGCGGGCGGAAGCGCCTGCCAATGGGCGACCATAACCGCGCGGCTGACGGCGGCTGCGGCAAGCAAGGCCAGGGCGGCGGCTGGGGGGGCATGGCGGGCGAGGGCGGCAAGCGCGGCGGCCCTGAGCCCGAAGGAAAGGATCAGCGCTACGACACCATAGGCGCCGGTGCGGCTGTCCTTCATGATCGCAAGCGCTTGGTCCCTGTCGCGCCCGCCGCCGAGCCCATCGGCAGTATCTGCCAATCCATCCTCGTGCAGAGCGCCGGTCATCAAGCTCATGAGGGCAAGCGCGATCAGCGCAGCGAGCAGAGCATCACCGGACGCCAGGAACAAAAGGATGAATGCGGGGAGTGCCGCGATGACGAGGCCGGCGACCGGAAAGGCACGCACGGCGCGAGAAATCGAGCCGTCGTGGCCGCGGAAAAAACGGTCCGGCACCGGCAGGCGGCTTAAAAAACCCACGGACCGGGCGAGGTCTGCGACGAATTCGCTTGCGTTTGGCAGTTGTCCCTCCATGAGTCCCCGACTATGAGAAGCGCACAGAAGCGCGATTTGCCGGGAAAGACAAGCAGACCGGCGTAAAGACGAGAGAGACTGCAGATGAGCGTGACCGGCCTTCCCTTCGACGACTTCCGTACCCTGCTGGCCAACCTTCCGGGACCGGATGCGCGGGTGCTTGCGGCCGCCCGCGAGCGCGACGCCCAACTCACGAAGCCGCCGGGTTCGCTCGGACGGCTTGAAGAGATTGCCTTCTGGCTCGCAGCCTGGACGGGAAGAGCACCGGCAGTCAACCGGCCGCTGGTGGCGATCTTCGCGGGCAATCATGGCGTGACGAAACACGGAATTACGCCCTATCCCTCGTCGGTGACACAGCAGATGGTCGAGAATTTCGCGGCCGGTGGCGCGGCGATCAACCAGATCTGCGTGACCTACGATCTCGGCCTGAAGATCTTCGACCTGGCGCTCGACTACCCGACCGGTGACATCGCCACCGAAGCCGCACTTTCCGAGCGCGATTGCGCGGCGACCATGGCTTTCGGCATGGAGGCGATCGCCGGCGGCACCGATCTTCTCTGCATCGGCGAGATGGGCATCGGCAACACGACGATCGCCGCCGCGATCAACCTTGCGCTCTATGGCGGCGAGGCGGAAGACTGGGTCGGCCCCGGCACCGGTTCGCATGGGGAGCTTCTGGAACGCAAGATCGCCGTAGTGAAACAGGCCGTCGAGCTTCACAAGGATCATCTCTCCGATCCCCTGGAAGTGCTGCGGCGGCTGGGCGGCCGCGAAATCGCGGCGATCGCCGGCGCAATCCTAGCCGCCCGTGTCGAGAAGATTCCTGTGCTGCTCGACGGTTATGTGGTGACGGCGGCGGCATCGATCCTCAAGGCCGCCAATCCCTCCGCGCTCGATCATTGCCTGATCGGCCATGTCTCCGGCGAACCGGGGCATCTGAGAGCAATCGAGAGGCTCGGCAAGACGCCGCTTCTGGCGCTCGGCATGCGGCTCGGTGAGGGGACGGGCGCGGCGCTGGCTGCGAGCATCGTCAAGGCCGCAGCAGCCTGCCATTCCGGCATGGCGACCTTCGAGCAGGCCGGCGTCAGCAACAAGGGCAACTGAGCCTCATGGAAAAGACGCCGCTCGACAGCGATATCGAAAGGGCGAGCGGCATCCGCCGGCTGATCGCGGCGACGCGCTATTCGATGCAGGGGCTGAGACGGCTCTGGCGCGAGGAGGCCTTCCGCCATGAGGTGATCGCCTTCGTCGCCGGTCTCGTGCTTTTCGCGATCGTCGGCGCCACGTTGACCGACTATCTCGTTTATCTCGTCCTGATGCTGGTGCTGTTCAGCGTCGAATCGCTCAACACAGCGGTCGAGGAACTGGTCGACCGCATCTCGCCGGAAATCTCCACCGTCGGCCGGCATGCCAAGGATCTCGGCTCCTTTGCCGTCTTCTGCCTGCTCTGCGCCAACGGGCTGTTTACGCTTTATGTGGTGGTACGCAGCGTGTGGGGGTGACTTTGCCGTCACTCCTGATCCGGCATGGACGACGGATTTCGCACCGCGTGGCGGATGCCGACGACGACAATCTCTTCATCTTGAGACAGATAATACGGCGGCACCGCGACACGCCGCATTCCCTCAAGACTGGGTTGGCGCTCCGGTGAGGGGGTGGCTAGAGAGATTGGCCAAGACTCTTTGAATACGCGCATTTACGTTCCGAGCGCCTTGTGGTGATCGATCTCCAATATAGTCTAGGACTTTTTGGAGTTCATCGAGCGCTTCAGGCGTGAAACGGATCTTCACGACGCGTATTTTGAAAAGACGGCGTGGACCTGTTCCTCGCTGGCGAACTCACGTCTTGCAGCTTGATCAAGCGATTTCGCGAAGGAAGCCTCTTCCTCAGGCGTAAGCTGATAAAGCAGCTCCTCCTCGCTTGCTAGGGTGAGCACAACGCGAGCGATCTCATCCTGCCGCTCAGCAGGAAGCTGGCTAACGATTTTCAGGGCACGGTCGAGAAGTTTTGTCATGTGTGCATTGTGCACCAATCGGTGCACATGCAAAAGGCCCGGCTGCGTTCAAACCTCACGCAAAGCTCCGGCGCCGCCGTTCGACCGCAGGCGCATCGGCGACGGCGGGGACGCTTTGCAACACGCGGGTCGCGGGGAGGATGGCGATCGCTTCGGTCCCTTCGCGCAGCTTGGAGCGCAGGATGAACTGGCCGTCGTGCTTGGCGAGGATCGCCTGCACGATCGGCAAGCCGAGACCGGTGCCCTGTTCGGCGCTCTTGATCGTGATCGAACCCTGGCCGAAGGCCGAGAGAACGACCGGAATCTCGTCTTCCGGAATGCCGGGCCCATTGTCCTTGATCGCCATATACTGGCCACCGCCGGCTGTCCAGCCGACCTTGACGGTTACCTCGCCCCCCTGCGGCGTGAACTTGACCGCGTTGGAGAGGAGGTTCAGGAGCACCTGGCGCAGGGCCTTCTCATCGGCCCAGACCTGCGGCAACTGCTGCTCGAACTGTTCGCGGATGGTGATGTTCTTGGCGCGGGCGCGAAGCTGCACCATGCCGATGCAGTCCTCGGCAATCTCCAGAAGCGAAAGCGCCTCCTCGCTCAGCTCGTAACGGCCGGCTTCGATGCGCGAAAGATCGAGGATCTCGTTGATCAGGTTCAGGAGATGCTGGCCGGAGCGGTGGATGTCGCCCGCATATTCCTTGTAGGTCGGATTGGCGAGCGGGCCGAGGACTTCCGAATTCATCACCTCCGAAAAACCGAGGATGGCGTTGAGCGGCGTGCGCAGCTCATGCGACATGGAGGCGAGGAAGCGGGATTTGGCGAGGTTCGCCTCTTCGGCGCGTCGGCGCGCCTCGTCCGACATCGACTTTGCCACTTCGAGCTCGGCGATCAGGTCGTCCTTCTCCGACTGGTAGGACATCAGCGTGAGATTGGAGCGATAGAGCCGGTCGGCAATGTAATGGAAGAAGACGACAGCGACGGCGCATATGGCCGTCAGGCCGATATCGAGCACGTGTCGCGAGAGAATGGCAGTGGCAAGCAGGGCCGCGATCATCGGCAGGAAGCCGAACAGCACGCCGAGCCGCAGCATGAAGCCGCTCATCGCCGTGATCGAGATCGCGAAGAGAAGAACAGCCCCCTTGTAGAAATAATAGCTGTCACCGGCGCAGGTATTGCAGCTCTGAAACGAAAAAAGCGCCCAGCCGAAACCGACCAGCACCTGCGCGGCAAGCAGCCTGTTGCGCCATTTCCTGGTCTCGATCGCAGTGATTTCCTTGCGGCTCGCGCGCCGCGCCAGAAGTACGTTGATGGCGTGGACGCTCAGCATCAGGAGCGCCCACGCGAAAAGACCTGTATCCGGATTGAGGTATACGCCGATTGCCGTCACCAGAACGATGAAGAGCGGCATGATGGATGCGCTCTGCAGCACTGCGTTGACATGCATGGCGAGCATGTCGCGGTCGAAAATCTGGTTGCCCTTGGCGCTGGACTGCAGGCGTTCCCGGGTGGCGCGTACGGCTTTCGACACAGCCTTGTTGCGATGGCTGCGCGATCGATCCACGATGATCTTGTCGGTCGAGGTGCTGACGCCGTTACTCATGGCTACTGAACTACTTACCCGGGTGCTTGAGAGACTAGGGGCAAATCCTTAAGAGAGTCCTGCCGGGAAAGGTTTTGTTTGCCATTTCTCTGAAGTTTCCGTTTTCCAATAAGGCCGGATTGTGGCGCGTATATTCAGGTTTCTTCGCGACGGCGTGGTGCTCGCATGCTTCTTCATCCTTCTAATGCTGATCATTACGAAGCTGGATGAGGCGGCCGACAGCGTGGTCCGCGGACCTTTCTACGCCATAGACGGCGACACGCTGTCTGCGGGTAGTGAACGCCTGCGGCTGAACGGCATCGACGCACCGGAACTCCGTCAGACCTGCGAGGACGGCCGCGGCATGACATGGGCGTGCGGAGACGAGGCGAGGCGGCTTCTGGCGAGGCTCGCGGCCGATCCCGGGACGGAATGCCTCGGACGCGAGCGCGACCGTTATCGCCGGCTTCTCGTGCGCTGCCATGCGGGCACGTCGAATATCAACGCCGCGCTGGTGCGGCAGGGGCTGGCGATCGCCTCCGGCCGCTATGCCGAGGAACAGGCGGCCGCCCGGCGGGAACGGCGGGGGCTCTGGGCCGGACAATTCGAAGACCCGCGGGACTGGCGCACATCCCGCGGCATGATGGACGACCCGAACCTTTTGGAGACGTTCATGGACTGGGTGAAGCAGGTGATCTATTGGGAATAGGCATGGACCGGATTGTCGATCGTGATGAGGAGATCGAGACGCTGCGGGCCGCGATCGCCGCGTGCCGCGTCTGTCGGGACACGCCGGCGAAAGGCGAGGGCGACCGCCTGGCCCACGAGCCGCGGCCGGTGGCCGTGCTTTCGCGAACGGCCCGGGTGCTGATCGCCGGGCAGGCGCCGGGCCTGCGCGTGCACGAAAGCGGGCTTCCCTTCAACGATGCCTCCGGCAATCGGCTGCGCGACTGGATGGCCGTCAGCCGCGAGGAGTTCTACGATCCCGACCGGTTCGCGATCGTGCCGATGGGTTTCTGTTTTCCCGGCTACGACGACAAGGGCAGCGACCTGCCGCCGAGGCGGGAATGCGCGCCATTGTGGAGGCAAAGAGCAATCGCCGCCATGCCGCAGATCGAGCTCGTGCTCGCCGTCGGCGGTTATGCGCATGGCTGGCATCTCGGCAGCCGCACAAAGAAGGGCATGACGGAAACGGTCCGGAACTGGCGCGAACATTTCTTCGTGAACGAGGCGCCGCGCGTTCTGCCGCTGCCGCATCCGAGCTGGCGCAACACCGGCTGGCTGAAGAAGAATTCCTGGTTCGAGGCCGAGGTGCTGCCGGTTCTGCGACAGAATGTGGATAGCCTGATCCGTTGAAACAAAATTCGGTTAACTGCTATGATTTATGTGTATAACGAAAAATCATTTCGAAAGGACTGTCAATGGACCGCCTGGACCGCAAGATCCTGCGCATTCTGCAGGAAGATTCCACTCTCGCCGTCGCGGACCTCGCGAAGAAGGTGGGCTTGTCGACCACGCCCTGCTGGCGGCGCATTCAGAAGATGGAAGAGGACGGCGTCATCCGCCGCCGCGTCGCGCTGCTCGATCCGGTCAAGGTCAACACCAAGGTCACCGTCTTCGTGTCGATCCGCACTGCCAGCCACTCGATCGAATGGCTGAAGCGCTTTTCCGAAGTCGTCGTGGATTTCCCGGAAGTCGTTGAATTCTACCGCATGAGCGGCGACGTCGATTATCTTCTGCGGGTCGTCGTGCCGGATATCGGCTCCTATGACGCCTTCTACAAGCGGCTGATCGCCAAGATCGAGATCCGCGACGTTTCCTCGGCGTTTGCCATGGAGCAGATCAAATACACGACCGAACTGCCGCTCGACTATATGGTGCTCGACAACCAGAAGTCGGGAGAGGATTAAAGGCTACTTCAGCCGCGCCAGAATCTTTTCGTTCGACAGCTCTCTCACGGCATCCTTGCCGATCCAGCGGGCAGTCTTGTCGGCAGCCGCGGCGAGCTTCTGTGACAAGGCAAGCGCAGGGGTGTGACAGGTCCGGTTGCGCTTGCCGATATTGCGCAGCGCCCAGTTGACCGCCTTCTTCACGAAATTGCGCGGATCGGCGGAATGGGCCTCGATCAGCGGCAGGTAGGTGATGAACGTCTCGTCCGGCTCATTCTTGTTGTGCACGACCGCGCCGGCGATCATCGCAAAAGCGGTGCGGCGCACGAATTCCCGCTCGTCCTCCGCGAATTCAGCGACGAGTTCCTTCCAGAACGGCGTTTTGGTGAAGAGGTCGGCGGCGGTATCGACGATCTCCCACGAATTGAAATCGTCCGCCCAGAGCTTGGCCTCCGCCCTGGTCAGCATTTTCGGATCGGCTGTGAGGATGGCAGCCATACGGGGGTCGCGAAGCCCCGTATTCCAGAGCTTCAGCGCGCGGGCGTGATCTTTCTTGACCTGGCGAACGATCGCCTTCATCTGCGGCGTGGTGATGCCGAGCGCAGTGGCGGTATCGATGCCGAAGCGGCTCATGCCGGCGATATTGGCCTCGTTGCGCAGCGTCTGAAGATGCGCAACGATATCCTCGGCAGGAGAATCCGGCGCCAGCTTCATTTTTCAAGCCTTGCCAGCAGCGAGGACGTGTCCCAGCGATTGCCGCCCATCGCCTGTACGTCGCCGTAGAACTGGTCGACAAGCGCCGTCAGCGGCAGCTTCGCGCCGTTGCGGCGGGCCTCGGTGAGCACGATGTCGAGATCCTTGCGCATCCAGTCGACGGCAAAGCCGAAATCATATTTGCCGGCGATCATCGTCTTGTAGCGGTTTTCCATCTGCCACGAGCCGGCGGCTCCCTTGGAAATCACCTCGATGACCTTCTCGATATCGAGGCCGGACTGCTTGCCGAAATGGACGGCTTCCGCCAGCCCCTGGACGATGCCCGCAATGCAGATCTGGTTCATCATCTTGGTGAGCTGGCCGCTGCCTGCCGGCCCCATCAGACCAACCATGCGGGCGTAGGCGTCGATGACCGGCTTTGTCTTGTCGAAGGTCGCCGGATCGCCGCCGCACATAACGGTGAGCACGCCGTTCTCTGCGCCCGCCTGGCCGCCGGAGACGGGGGCGTCGATGAAGCCGATGCCTTTTTCCCCGGCGGCGGCTTCCAGTTCGCGGGCGACTTCGGCGCTGGCGGTCGTATTGTCGATCAGGATCGAGCCTGGCTTCATGCCGGCAAGCACACCCGTTTCGGTCAATGTCACCGAGCGGAGATCTTCGTCATTGCCGACGCAGGTGAAGACGAAATCGGCATCCTTCGCCGCTTCGGCGGGCGTGGCGCCAGCCTTGCCGCCATATCTCTTGACCCATTCGGCAGCCTTGGACGCGGTGCGGTTATAGACGGTGACGTCATGGCCGCCTTTTTCCTTAAGATGCCCCGCCATCGGGAACCCCATGACCCCAAGACCGATGAATGCCACCTTCGCCATGCTGAATCTCCTTGTGTGCGGTAGGGAGGATTAGAGCAATGCGACCGTCTCGAAAAGCAGAGTCTGCCGGCAGTCCTGTCTTTTTGCCCGCTGCCGGGAGATATCAGGCTTGCGGCAGGCTGCCATTCCTCTGGCAGACGCCCATGCCGCAGCCATCCACGTCCATGAAGATCACGCCGCCTTCTTCGAAGGCGCGACGAAGCTGCGCAGCGGTCGCGCGGTGAATGTCGTGGCGGCTGCCTTCGAAGTCGCGGATCGTGCTGCGGGAGACTTCCGAACGCTCCGCGAGATCGCTTTGCGTCCAATCGAGAAGGCCTCTGGCCGCGCGGCACAAAGCCGGCGTCAAAATCATCTGCCTTGCGTCTTGACCCATGTGTCAAAGCTGCCCATATTGGTCAACATAAGCCATATATGGCAGGTTTGTCAGGAGATTTCCAGAGGGAGACGTCGATGCCGCATGAGACGCCATTGATTTCCACGATCGTCGGCGGTCTTGTGCTTGCGTTCATCTTCGGCGCCATCGCCAATCGTTTCCGCTTGCCGCCGCTGGTCGGTTATCTCTTCGCGGGCATCCTTGTCGGTCCGCATACGCCCGGTTTCGTGGCGGACCAGAGCCTTGCGCCGGAATTGGCTGAAATCGGTGTCATCCTGCTGATGTTCGGCGTCGGCCTGCATTTTTCGCTCAAGGACCTCTTGTCCGTGCGCGGTATCGCCGTGCCCGGGGCGATCGTGCAGATCGGCTTTGCCACGCTGCTCGGCTGGGGCATGGGAACGCTGCTGGGGTGGCCGCTCGGCGGCAGCCTCGTCTTCGGCCTTGCCCTGTCCGTCGCCTCCACCGTGGTGCTTCTGAAGGCGCTCCAGGAGTGCCGCCTGGTCGAGACAGATCGTGGCAAGATCGCCGTCGGCTGGCTGATCGTCGAGGATCTCGCCATGGTTCTGGCACTGGTGCTGATCCCGGCGTTGGCGAGCATCGGCGGCGAGGCGACGCATTCGGACCCGGTGGCGATCGCCGTCGCGCAACTCCTCAACATCGACCTCGGGATCACGGGCATCATCGGCGTGACGCTGTTGAAGGTCGCTGCCTTCCTCGGCCTGATGCTGGTGGTCGGAAGACGGGTCATCCCGGCGATCCTGCATCGCATCGCCCATAGCGGCTCGCGCGAACTCTTCCGGCTGGGCGTGCTGGCGATCGCGCTCGGCGTTGCCTTCGGCGCGGCAAAACTTTTCGGCGTGTCGCTGGCGCTCGGCGCGTTCTTCGCCGGCATGATCCTGTCTGAAAGCGAGCTGTCGCACCGGGCCGCACAGGAAAGCCTGCCCTTGCGGGATGCCTTCGCGGTGCTTTTCTTCGTGTCGGTGGGCATGCTGTTCGATCCGTCGATCGTGCTCAACAGCCCGCTGACCCTGCTCGGCACGGTGTTCATCATCGTTATCGGCAAGTCGATCGCCGCTTTCCTGATCGTGATGGCATTCGGCCACAAGGCGGGCACTGCGCTGACGATTTCAGCAAGCCTCGCGCAGATCGGCGAATTCTCCTTCATTCTTGCAGAACTCGGCGTCGGCCTGAACATGCTGCCGGAAGAGGGGCGCGACCTGATCCTGGCCGGCGCGATCATCTCGATCATCCTGAACCCGGTCATGTTCTATCTTTGCGACAAGATCAGGCCGGGGCTTGAGGCGCGCATCTATCGCGCGCCGGCCGAGACTCCGAGCGATGCCGAGGTAGCTATGGAAGGGAGCGGTCCGATGACCGAGGCGGAGGCTTCCGCCAGGCTGGAGGAGAGTGAGCCCGTATTGACGACGGCCGGCGAGGATGGCGAGGTGGCCGCAACGCGACTGAGCGGCCATGCCGTCGTGGTCGGCTACGGACGGGTCGGCAGCATCGTCGTCGCCAACCTGAAATCCTCCGGCATTCCGTTCCTGGTGATCGAGGATTCCGAAAACCGCGTCCAGGAACTGTTGAAAAAGGGCATCGAGGTGATCGTCGGCAATGCCGCTTCACCCAAGGTGCTGGAGCTTGCCAATCTCGGTGCGGCCAAAAGCCTTGTCGTGGCGATCCCGAACGCCTTCGAAGCGGGTAACGTGGTCATGCAGGCGCGGCAGGTAAACCCGGCGCTGCTCATCCTCTGCCGCGCGAATTCCGATGCCGAGATCGAGTATCTGGAAAAACTCGGCGCCGACAGGACGATCATGGGCGAGCGGGAGATCGCCAACGGCATGCTCGGCAGCCTCGACCAAGTGCATTACCGGACAGAGGAAGCGGAGATACTGGAGAAGGTCGCCGCCGAGGAGAGCGCAGGCGAGCAGCCTGCGGTGTCTTCAGAGCTGAGCGGAGTTGAACTGAACAAGGCTCATGATGAGCCGGCAGCGCCCTCCGATGTCGAACCGCCGGCCGAACTGCCGAAAACCTGACCTCTAGCGGCACGCGAGCACATACCGGCATTGTTGGATGGTTTCGCCGCGCGGCCGGGAAAAGCGTTCCACGATGTCGACCGGGACGAAGCCGAGCTTGGCCAGGACACGCCCGGAGGCGGGATTGTCCGCTGCATGCCCGGATTTCAGCGTCGAAAGACCGGTCTCGCCGAAGGCGAAGCGGACCACCGCGTTCGCGGCCTCGAATGCATAGCCACGCCCCCAGGCAGCTCGATCCAGCCAGTAACCGAGGTCGCCCTCGCCATCTTTGATCTCATCGACATCGACAAGGCCCACCATGCGACCGCCAAGTTCGACGGCGAAACGGTAGGCCTCACCGGCCGACCATTCCCGTTCATGGTCGGCGAACCAGTCGAAGGTTGCTTGCCGGTCGGGTGGAAAGGAGGCCATGCGCAACATGCGCGTGACCTCCCAGTCCGACTGGATTTCGAATGCGCGTTCCGCGTCGGTGGCAAAGGTCGGACGAAGGACCAGGCGATCTGTCCTGATCGCGGTGCGGGGCGGAGACATCGCCGGGATCAGAACGGCTTGATCACTGCCAGTGCCACGATCAGCACGACCGAGATGAGAATGATCGGCATGCCGGCGCGTACGAAGGCCGGCGGATCGAGTTTCGGATCGGCCTCCATGCGACGCATCCAGCCACCCTGCATGCCGTGCAGGGCCGACAGCACGACGACGATGAGGAATTTGAAGCCGAACCAGCCGCTTGTGTAGAAACCGTAACCGAAGGCGAGCCAGAGGCCGAAGATCCATGCGCCGCCCAGCGCTGCGGTGGTCACGATGCGGTCATACCTGCGCAGCGCCGAGATGACGCCCACGCGGATCGCCGGCGGGACCATGCCGATGACGAAGGCATTGATCAGCATGCCGCCGATCAGCAGGAAGTCGGAAAGGAGATGCAGGGCCTTGATGACGAAATAAAGCATGGTTCAGATCAACTCCAGATCATGGCTTCGGTGAAACCGAGTTCGGCAAAATCCTGTTTTCGCAATTGTTCCTCGTCGGCGGCAAAGAATTCATCGAGCTGCGGCGGAGGGACGGATGTTCCCGACAGCATGGCGTGAACCTGGCCGCGGTGATGAATCTGGTGCTGGAAGAGATGCAGCAACACGCGATCGGTGTTCTCCACCTGCACATGGGTCTGGCGCGGGATGCGAACCTCTTGTGTGAGCGTCTCGGTATCGAGGCCACGACAGTGATCGATGAGGCGTCGGTCGGCGGCCCGCTGCTCGCGTTCCAAATCAGCGAAGAAGGGGAAAGGGATTTCCGGATCGAAGGCCGCCGCACCTATGCAGTTGCCTTCGAGTGCACTGATATAAAGCCAGTCGACCGTCAGGATATGGTTCAGCGTATGGATGATCGACGGAAAGAAGCTGACACGCTTTGCGGCGACTTCTTCCGGCGAAAGCCGGCCACAGGCTTTCAGGAGCCGGTGATTGGCCCAGGCATTGTTATAGGCCTGCGCGAGAAGATAGCGCTGCGGGCTCATCGCGATTCCTCCCTCTGTCGGCGGGAAAACTAACC
This sequence comes from Rhizobium sp. YS-1r, assembly GCF_000757525.1. Classification (NCBI taxonomy): domain Bacteria; kingdom Pseudomonadati; phylum Pseudomonadota; class Alphaproteobacteria; order Hyphomicrobiales; family Rhizobiaceae; genus Rhizobium; species Rhizobium sp. YS-1r. The sequence continues at coordinate 155,128 of NZ_JPYQ01000032.1, forward strand.
CCTCAACCGCGCAATGACCAGATGGCCCGGGCTCGGATGCCCGTCCTGCATGCGTACGTTGATCTCCGAAATCTCGACGATCTCGAAGCCGGTGTCGGCGAGCCGCGTGCGGATATAGGCTTCCGAATGAAGGAAGCGCTGGTGCGGCCCGACGACATAGGGCCGACCGTCGGATGCCGGCAGGGTTTCGGACGAGAAGACGAAGATGCCGCCGGGAACCATGTTCTCCGCCGCGCCGAAGAAGAGCGGTTCGAGTGCGCCGAGATAGGGAAGTACGTCCGTGGCGGTTACGAGATCGAACGGTTCGTCGTCGTTATCTTCGAGAAAATCCTCGACTTCCGCGACGTAGAGCGTTTCGTAGAGATCCTTCTCATGGGCGATCTCGACCATGTTCTCGGAAAGGTCGATGCCGGTGATATCGTCGACCATGTCCCGCAGCGTGCCGCCGGTCAAGCCCGTGCCGCAGCCGAGATCGAGCATGCGTTTGAAAGGCCCGAGCTCCAATGCCTGCAGGCGCTGGCGCACCATGACCGGCACGGCGTAACCGAGCTGTTCGACCAGGATGTCCTCGAAGCTTCCTGCATGCTGGTCGAAGAGGGTTTCGACATAGGCGTCCGGCGCCTTTGGCGGCGTCTCGCCACGGCCCATGGCGGCGATGCGAACGGCAGCCCCGCCGTGGTCTTCCGGATCGATCTCCAGCACCTGTCTGTAGGCGTTCACGGCGGCGTCGACGTCGCCCGCCTTTTCCAGCGCGAGCGCCCGGTTATAGGCCTCTGCCAGCGCTTCCTCGTCGATCTTCTTCATGGTCGCATTCCTCGTTTGGCAGCGGCTTTAAGCCGCCGGCCGGCGTTTGTCCATGAGACGGAACGCCGTGCCGGTTCGTTCGTTGAAAGATAAAGCAAATAAAACCTTGGGAGGAAAGGATCATGGCCGCGGTCGAGGAGCCGAGTGTACTGGAGAAGAATGTCGAGCGGCGGGCGCCCATGCTGCCGATCACGTCCGGTGAGAAGGCCAATATGATCATCCACTACTACCGCGGCGAGCTGGGCCGGATGACGAGCTGGCGCGACCGCATCGACCGCACCTCCAACTGGGCGATCACAATGGTGGCGGCACTCTTGTCGATCTCGCTGTCGACGCCGACTTCGCATCACGGCGTGGTGATCTTCGCCATGCTGCTGGTATCGCTGCTTCTGCTGATCGAGGCGCGGCGCTACCGCTTCTTCGATGTCTACCGCGCCAGGGTGCGCAAGCTGGAGCGGCACTATTTCGCGCAGGCGCTCGATCCGCAGGCCGATCTCAGGCCGGATTGGGCGGCGGGCATTGCCGGAAGCCTGCGCAATCCCCGCTTCATCATCAGCTATCGCGAGGCGTTGTTCCGGCGTATCCGGCGCAACTACGTCTGGATGTACCTCATCCTGCTGTTTGCATGGTTCCTGAAGATATCGACGCCCAAGCTCCTGCCTGATCAACCGGCGACAGATGGCGTCTCTACGATTTCCGAGGCGGTGCAGAACGCGGCGCTTGGGCCGCTGCCGGGGTGGAGCGTGACAATGGTCGTCGCACTTTTCTACGGCGCCATCCTATATGCCGCCATGCATCGCGAACCCGATGAGGGCGAATTCGCCCACGGCGAGGTGCATGTCTAGGCCGTAGGCGTCCACGCTCCGTCAGTGGACCACGATCTCTCCCTTGACCGAGCGCCACTCGCTGGCCGAGATCAGCTTGCGGTGGACGTAATGGACCGAATGCAGCGGTCCGTCGAGCTTCTCCTGCCAGAACTTCAGGAAATCCTTCATGGCGGGAAAATCGGGCGCGAGATCGTAGTCCTGCCAGACATAGCTTTGCAGCAGCACGGGGGGATCGGGCAGGCGGTAGAAAATCTGCGCCGTGGTGAGGCCGTAGCCCTTCAGCATCATTTCCATTTCAGACATCAGCAGTTCCCATTTCTTGTTTTCCGGATGACGCTTTCACGTCACCCGACAAGGGGAGCATGCCACGGTTAACCGAGGCTTTACAATTGCTTCATAAGGAGGTATTCGTGAAAATATTCAGTATGTTAGCAGCGAATTTCGGCGAGTGCTGCTAACGCTTCAGATGGCGTGTCAGGCGGGCTTCGAGGAAGGCCCACACGTGCCGCAACGCCTCGACGATGGCAAGATAGAAGATCGCCGCCCAGAGATAGGCCTGGTAGTCGAAGGTGCGCGAGAAGGCATAACGCGTCTCGCCCATCAGGTCGTAGACGGTGACGATGGCGACAACCGCCGAGCCTTTCATCATCAGCACGATCTCGTTGCCATAGGGGCGGAGTGCCACGATGAGCGCCTGCGGCAGGATGATCTTGCGGAAGGTGATATATTTCGAAATGCCGAGTGCCGCCGCACCCTCATGCTGGCCACGGGGCACGCTCTCGATCGCGCCGCGCAGGATTTCCGCCTGATAGGCGGCGGTGTTGAGCACGAACGAGAAGAGGCCGCAATACCAGGCCTCGCGGAAGAACCACCAGAGACCGACGGCCTCCAGTTGCGGGCGGAAACTGCCGAGCCCGTAATAGATCAGGAAGAGCTGGGCAAGCAGCGGCGTGCTGCGGAAGACATAGACATAGGCATAGGCGATGCCGTTCAGGAAACGGTTCTTCGACATGCGTGCAAAAGCGATCGGCAACGACAGGATCGCGCCGAGGATGACGGCAAGCCCGACCAGCGAGATGGTCACCCATAGGCCATGGAGATAGCGCGGCCCGTAGCGCAGGAATTTGGCCTGATCCCAGCCGCCGATGACCATGCCGGCGAGTGCGATGGCCAGCAGCACCCAAACGGCAAGAACCGCCATGCCGGCGATCCTGGCGGCGCCGAGTTTTCGTTTCACGGCCGCGGGGGCAGGCTGAGGCGGGATGAGTTCCGTAACGGCGGTCATCGGCTGACCTCCGAACGTTTGGCCCAGCGCTCGATGAAACCGAGGCCAAAGGACGAAATCATCGCCAGAATCAGGTAAAGCATGCAGGCGATGAGATAGAAGAAGAAGGCCTCCTTGCTGACGCGCGCGGCGATGCCGGTCTGGCGCAGGATATCGGCAAGCCCGATGACCGAGACGTAGGACGTATCCTTCAAAAGGATCAGCCAGAGATTTGTGAGGCCCGGAAGGGCGATGCGGATGAGCTGCGGCAGGATGATAAGCCGCATGGTGCGCCAGCGCCGCAGGCCGAGAGCGTCGCCCGCCTCGTACTGTCCGCGCGGGATCGCCCGGAAGGCCGACAGCAGCACCTCGGACGAATAGGAGGAGAAGACGACCGCCAGCGCCGCCATGCCGGCCAGGAAGGCGTTGATCTCGATACGCCCTTCGTAGCCGAGGGAGGAAAGCACCGACTGGATGAGGATCTGCAGGCCGTAATAGACGATGAAGAGGGTGAGGAGTTCCGGCAGACCGCGGAAGATCGTCGTGTAGATGCCGGCGGCAAGCCTCAGCAGCTTTTCCTCGGATTGCGCCGCAAGCGCGATCAGAAAGCCGATCACGAGCCCGACAGGAAGCGTGGCAAGCGCCAATGAGATAGTCACTTTTACGCCAAAAGCGATTTCGTCGCCCCAGCCGGCTTCACCACAGGCGACAAGCGTGCCCGAACCGAACAGTGAAAAAAGGCCGATAGGACCGCAAAGCGGATCGAGCGCGCCAAAGAGGGCGGAAAAGAATCCGCTCATAAGGTCGTTTTCCCCCGCGGCTTCTGTCGCGCCGCTGATGTTATGTTGGTCTCATTAAAAAGAAAAACGGCGGAAGGGCAAGCCTTCCGCCGGATTGTCAGGGCTATTCAGACGATTACTTGTCGCCGTAAACGTCGAAGTCGAAATATTTGTCGTTGATTTCCTTGTACTTGCCGTTGGCGCGGATCGCGGCGATCGCAGTCGTGAACTTGTCGGCCAGCGCGGTTTCGCCCTTGCGCACCGCGACGCCTGCGCCTGCGCCGTTGATCTCCGGATCGATCGGCAGGGGCGAAAGGATCTTGCAGCAGTTGCCGGCATCCGACTTAAGCCATTCGGAGAGCACGACGATGTCGTCGATGACGGCGTCGATACGGCCGTTGGCAATGTCGAGCTTGTATTCGTCAGCCGTCGGATAGAGCTTCAGCTCGGAATCCGGCATGTGCTTTTCGGCATAGTTGGAGTGGGTGGTCGACCCTTGTGCGCCGATCGTCTTGCCCTTGAGGCCGGCCACGTCCTTGATCGGCGAATCCTTCGGCACGGCGATCGCCGGCGGCGTGTTGTAATATTTCTTGGAGAAGGTGACCTGTTCCTCGCGCTCCGGCGTGATCGACATGGAGGCGATGATCGCGTCGAATTTCTTCGACTGCAGTGCCGGAATGATGCCGTCCCAGTCGTTGGTGACGAAAGTACAGGTGACCTTCATCTCCTCGCAGAGCGCCTTGGCGATATCGACGTCGAAGCCGGTGAGCTCGCCATTGGCTTCGAGATTGTTGAAGGGGGGATAGGCGCCTTCCGTGCCGATCACGAGCTTTTCCTGAGCGATCGCCGAGCCGGCGAAGAGCGACAGCGCGGCGATCGAAGCGGCGGCGAAGAAGCGGGTGGAGATATTCATGATGATCCTCTCTGTTGGCAGCGCCGACGGCATGGTTCATCTTGTTTTGCCGTCAGGAGCGGGGCGCTTCGCCCCCTCTGGATTTTATAGATACCGGCTCGGACGAAATTGCAACGGCATTTTACGTGCACGTTCACTTGCCGCTGAAACATGAACAACACATTCACGCGAGGTTCAGACCGGCTGGCACAGCCTTGAACGGAACCATCTCCGGCTGGATAGCATTCAGCCGAAGCGTAAGTCCGCCTGAAAAAAGGCAATAAAGGACGCGTGAAAGGGATAGCACCCCGAGAAGAGGAAATGTCCATGTCGAGGAAATTCAGACTGTTCGCCAGCGTCGCAGCGCCCTTCGTTTCGCTGCCGCTGATGATGCAGCCGGCGGCGGCCATGCCGCCGAAACCCATGATCGAGGCCGGCCAGATGCCGGGTATCATCAAGATCCAGGAAGAAGATCCGCTGCTGTTGAGGAAGCGGCGGCAGCAGCAGGAGGGCGAAGGCGGCGGAGAACAGCAGCGGCCGCGGCGCGAGCAGGGCGGTGACCGCGAGCAGGGTGGTGCCGAACGGCGACAGGCGCCGCGCGCCCAGCGTCAGGCGGAGCCGGAAGCTCCGCGCGAAGCCGCACCGCGCCGCGAACCTCAGGCGGAACGGCCGGCTGCGGAAGCACCGGCAGAGCGTCCGCAGCGCCGCCAGCAGCAGGCCGACCAGGACCAGGGTGGCGCAGAACGTCTGCTGCGTCGTCAGCAACAGCAGACCGGACAGGGCGAGGGCGGCGAGCGCCCGCAGCGCCGGGACCGCCAGCGTGAACAGGCGGCTCCGGAGACCGAGCGGCCGACAACGAGAGAAGCCCAGCCGCAGCGCGAGATTGCACCGGAAGGCGGTGACCGCCAGCAGCGCCGCAATGCCCAGGATCGCAACGCGGCCCCTACGGAAAATCAGGCTGAAACCCCGACACCCCGGCCGCGCGCGAAAGACCGTGCGGCGGCGCCTGAAGCTGCCCCGGAGGCGCCGACCCGCCGCAATGCCCGGGATCAGGATTCCGGCAGAGGTACTGCGCAGGACACGCGTCCCCGGCCGCCGGCAAGGGAAGGCCAGACCACCGAGGGGCAACCTGCCCGGGGCGAACAGCCGCGCCGTCAGACAACGGAAGGCCAGCCGCTGCTGCCGCCCCGGGGAGAGACCCCGCGCGACCAGGCCAGCCCGGCCCGACCCGCTCCCGGCGAGCCGCTGGAAGATCAGCAGCAGGCCCGGCCCGAACCGCCGCGCACACCCGAGCAGATCGAACGGGCCCGTCAGATCGCCCGCGACCCGTCTTCGGCCCGCGAGGGCGAGCAGGTCCTGCTGCCCGTCGAGAACGGTGCTGCGGTGCTCGACAGCGCCAAGGAAGAGCCGCGACCGCCCCGTGAAGGCGAGCGGCCGCGCCGCCGGCCAGCTCAGCAGACCGAGCAGCAACTCGCCCCGCCCAAGTCCGACGCCGAAGCCCAGGCCAATACCCAGTTCAGCCGTGAGCAGGAGGAGCAGGTTCGCGCCATGATCGAGGAACGCGGCGAACGGCTCGACCGGCGTCCGCGATTCGACCGGCCGCGCGGCTGGGAGTTCCGCGAGGACGTCAGCCGCGACGAAGACCGCGATCGGGATCGCGACGGCGGGCGAACGATCATTTCGATCGACAACCAGACCTTCGTCCGCCATGACGACAGCCGTCGCTTCTACGTCGACGGCCGGGAGCCGGAATATGAGCGCCTGCGCGACGGCCGGGTACGCGAAGTCTTCATCCGTGACGACGGCACCCGCATCGTCACGATCCGCAACCGTTACGGCGAGATCGTCCAGCGGTCGCGCATCGTCCGGGGCGGGGATGAATACGTTCTCTATTATGCGCCGGAACTGATGGACGAGCGCCGCGACCGCGACTATGTCTGGCGCGATCCGGGCTATGACCTGCCGCCGATGCGGCTCACGGTGCCGATCGAGAACTATATCATCGACACCTCGAGCGAGCCGGACCGGGATTATTACGAGTTCCTCGAACAGCCGCCGGTCGAACAGGTCGAGCGCGTCTATTCGCTGGATGAAGTCCGCTATTCGGCCCGTATCCGTGACAAGGTGCCGCGCATCGACCTCGATACGATCACCTTCGCGACCGGAAGCGCCGAGATCCCGATGAACCAGGCGAGTTCGCTGCGCCGGGTCGCCGAGGCGATGAACCGGGTCCTGGAGGAAGATCCGTCCGAGACGTTCTTTATCGAAGGCCATACGGATGCGGTCGGCTCGGACGAGAGCAATCTCATCCTCTCCGACGAGCGAGCGGAATCGGTCGCCCGGGTGCTGACCGATGCCTTCGGCATTCCTCCGGAAAACCTGGCGACCCAGGGGTATGGCGAACGTTACCTCAAGGTTCGGACCGACGGCCCGAACCAGGAAAACCGCCGCGTCACCATCCGCCGCATCACGCCGCTGGTGAAGCCGGTCGCCTCGAACCAGTAAGGGTTTCTGCTGCCCAAGACAAAGCCGCCGGAGCGATCCGGCGGCTCAGCTTGTCCTCATCCTCGGGTTCAATCCGAGGACGAGGATGACGAGTGAGCGGTCGGCACGCAGGCTTTTCATTGTCTGGGAAGTCCCGTCACCTTCACGATGAAATCGGAGATTGCCGCCGTGTCGTCGAGGTCGAAGACCGGCACAGCCGTGTCCGTCACGGCATGGTCGGCGGCAATGGCGACGATATGCGGATCGTTTGACGAAAGCGGTTCGCGGCTTTTCGATTCGAGGCGCCGGGTCTCGATTTTCGGAACCGGTTCCCGCTTGTAGCCTTCGATCAGGACCAGATCGCAAGGCTCCAGCCGGGCCAGGATATCGTCAAGACGCGGCTCCGACTCCTCGCGCAGCTCGTGCATGATGGCAAAGCGCCTGTCGGAGACGATCGCCACCTCGCACGCACCGGCCTCGCGATGACGGAATGAATCGGCGCCCGGCTTGTCGATGTCGAAATCATGGTGGGCATGCTTGATCGTCGAGATCCGGTAGCCACGGCGGGTAAGTTCGGCGACGAGCCGCACTGTCAATCCGGTCTTGCCAGAATTCTTCCAGCCGGAAATGCCGAAGACACGGGGAGAGCTCATTGAAGAACCTCCGCGAAACGCCGGGCCTCTTCGAGATCTTCAGGCGTGTTGATGTTGAAGAAAGGATCGAGCAGGCCGTGAGATGTCTCGATCCGCGGAAATTCGACGGTCGCCACCCGGTGACGCTGCAGGAAAGCCTTGATGCGTCGGTTTTCCGGATCGGCGAGCCAGGTTTCGAGATCCTCGGCGATCGATATCGGCCAGAGCCCGAAAACCGGGTGACTGCGTCCGTCCGAAGCGGTGATGACGATCGCATCCGGATCGTCGGTTCCGGTTTGAAGGCGGCTGACGAGATCAGTCGGCACGAAAGGGCTGTCCGACGGCACGCTCAGGAGATGGGTTGCAGGGATGCTGCGGGTTTCCAGGTCACGCAGGCCGGCGAGCACGCCTGCAAGCGGTCCCAGTTGGCCGGCGAGCTTGTCCGGAAGGAGACGTAGCCCGAGCGGGTTGGGAAAATCGTCGGACGCATTGAGCGTGATCCCCGAAACCTGGGGTGAGAGGCGCCGCACGATATGGCTGAGAATGGTGTCGCCGCCGACCTCCAGAAGCGCCTTGACGGAACCCATGCGGCTCGATTTGCCGCCGGCGAGGATCAGGCCGGGGGGGAGCGCGGGACCGGTCATCGGTCGGCATCCCGGGTTTCGATCGCACCTTCACGAAGGTCGATCCGACGAACATAGGCGGTCGCGGCGAGCGCGAGCAGTGTCGAGATGCCCATTACCACGAGGAGCGGTATCGCCCCGCCTTCCTCTTTCAGCACCGCCGCGGCAAGCGTCGAAAGAGCGGCGCCGCCGCCGACCGTGATCGCGCCGCCGAGGCCCGAGGCGGACCCGGCAAGATGCGGTCTCACGCTGACGATGCCGGCATTCGAGCTCGGAAGCGTCAACCCGTTGCCGACGCCGGTCAGCGCCAGCGGCGCGAAGAAGGCGGTTGCCGACGCGACATCTCCGAGAAGAATGGCGGTGGTAATGCAGACGCCGATCAGGCTGACGACGCTGCCGGAGATCATCATGGTCATTGTGCCGAAGCGCCGGGTGTAACGTCCCGAGATGAAATTGCCGACCATGTAACCGGCGGCAATGAGGAAGAACTGCACGCCGAGCATGGTAGGCGTGAGATGGTAGATCGCCGTGCCGACGAAGGGCGCGCCGCCGAGGAAGGAGAAGAAGACGCCGGAGGAGAAGGTCGAGGTGAGCGTATAACCCCAGAAGCGGCGCGACCGGAAAAGGTCCGGCCAGCTTCTAAACTGCGCCGTGAAACTCGCCGCCGGCGTGCGGTTCGTCTCGCCGAGGTCGACGGAGACCAGTATCAGGGTGATGAGCCCGAGTCCCAATATGAGGACGAAATTCGCTTCCCAGCCGAACAGGTCGCTGAGCGTACCGCCGATCGTCGGCGCGATCATCGGCACCAGCGACATGCCCATGGTGACATAGGCGATCATCGAGGCGGCGCTCTCCATCGGGACCGTGTCGCGGATGATGGCGCGCGGCAGCACGAAACCGGCGACGACCGCCGTTTGCAGCATTCTCCCGAACATGAAGACGGTGACATTCGGTGCGGCGAGGCAGATCAGCGTGCCGACGAGCAGGATGAGGATGCTGCCGATCATCACGCGACGGCGGCCGAAAATATCGGAAAGCGGCCCGAGCACGAGCTGGAGCAGTGCTGTGCCGGCGATATAGCCGGAAACGGCAAGCTGCATGACGGCATAGTCTGTGCCGAAATGGATCGCCATGGCCGAAAGAGACGGAAGGAAGACATTGAGCGATAGCGCTCCAAGGCCCGCGCAGACGACCAGCGTCAGGATATGGGGCGGGGTCTGTCTGTCCAGAAATCGGCTTTGCTGCACGTCGTCCTTCCTCTCGTCAAACTGCTTTCCGGCGTCCGTCAGACCGGCGGTGCCACGCTTGCCTTTTCCGCTACACGACTCCGCCGCTTGCGTTCACGGTAGAAGGTGTAGAGGCCGGAGCCGATGACGATGGCAGCACCTGTGAGCATATAGGCATTGGGATGCTCTCCGAACAGGAAGATGCCGATCACCAATGCCCAGAGCAGGCCGGTATAACGGAAGGGTGCGATGAAGGAGATTTCGCCGACGCGCATGGCTTTGATGACCGCCTGATATCCGGCGAAGACGAGGACGGAGGCAAGCGCCAGATAACCGAGCGTGGGGGTGCTGATCGGCTGCCAGCCGCCCATCGGCGCGATCAGGATCACGCCGACGACGGTGTTGGCAAACGACGTGAAGAGTGTAACGGTGAGTGTCGGAATATCCGCGGTGATCCGCCTTGTCGTGAGATCGCGGCTTGCCGTGAAGAAGCAGGCGGCGACGGCGAGCAGGGCAGCCGGTGTGAAGCCTTCCGGCCCTGGCCGAATGATCAGGAGGACACCGAGGAAACCGACGGAGATCGCCGTCCAGCGCCGCCAGCCGACCGGTTCACCCAGGAAAAGGGCCGCTCCCAACGTCACGGCAAGCGGCAGCGACTGCATGATTGAGGATGCGGCGGCGAATTCGATATGAGCCAGCGCCGAGAGGAAGGTGAGAGTGGCCCCAATCTCGAAAAAGGTGCGCAGCAGCACCAGCGGATGCATGACCATCTTGAGAGACAGGGTGACGCCGAGGTAACGCGCGACACAGTAGATGAGCGCAGTCGCCATGACACCGCGTACCGCCATGATCTGGGCGACGCCGAGTTCGGACGTGATCGATTTGACTATGGCATCGTTACAGGTGAAAGCCGCCATGGCGAGCGCCATGAAGAGCGCTCCCCGCGAGTTTTCCGACGATGCCATTCCCGATTCCCTCCGGTATCGAGCGCTTCTCTTAAAGCAACGGCTTACCTGTCGCCAGCCCGATCATGCACCGGGCGGTACTCTTTTGAGTAGAGTTGGAGGGGGATCTAATATGCAATGGGATGTGGCAAAGCGATTTGTAAGGGTGCCGAATTAACCCTTGTTCAACTGAATTTGTCGACTGTAGGCGAAATCATTCCCGCATGAGGCTGGAATCATGCCGTTACCGTTTCGCGAATGCCGCTGGCGCGAAACCGGCGCCAGGTTGCCGTGGGGGAAAAATGTCTTTCATCGATCGTCTTCTTCAGAGCCGAAGGATTGTCACCAAGGTCCTTCTTTTTGTGGTACCGCTGGTCCTGTTGATCGCCGGCATCGGGCTTGCCGGTTACTACACCGCGAACATGCTGAACGGACACATGACCGTGACGCGCGCGACAATCGACAATATCGGCGATTTCGAAAACCTCCAGGCAGTGCTCCAGGATTTCACAAGCAAGCCTGACGACGCATCCCTGGCTGCCGTGCAGGCTGGCATCGACAGGCAGGCGAGCGGCGTGGACGTGCTGGAAGGCCTGCTTGTCACCGATGGCGATCGCGAGCGCGTCGCCGTCGTGTCCGGCCTTGCCCCGAAGCTGCGTGCCGATACGGAGGCTCTCTGGGCCATCAAGCAGAAACGCGATCAGAATGCGGCGGCACTGGATTACAACGTCGAAGATATCCGCACCATCGCGACCGGGGTTGCCGATCAGGTTGCCAACGTCCGCAAGCAGTTCGAAGGCAAGGAAAAGTTCGCCAAGGGCATGGTGCTCGAAGCCTATGCCTACAAGGCGATCGCCGAACAGATCGGCGAGCTTCGCAACAATGTTCGCGGGACCGGCACGGATGACGGCACGATCGGTACCGCCGACATGTATCTCGGCATCCTGGCCAAGACCTTCGAGGAAGTGCAGCCCATGCTGACGCCGAACGGCGTGAAGCAGCTGAAGCCGATCCGTGGCGCGATCGACGAAATGACCGCGCTTCTCAAGAGCGACCAGCCAGTGCCGCAGAAGGCGCAGGCGATCAGGCTCGCCGCAAGCGCATTCATGAAGTATCAGTCGGAGATGGAGGCCGAGGTTACGAACAAGGCCGGCAATGCGGCTTCGCGCTTCGCCAGCATCGAGGGAGAAGTTGCCAGCTTGCGCACGCTCCTCGATCGCAGCGCAGAATCGCTGCGCCTCATCGACGCCATGGAGCTCTACGTCGAGCGTCTGCGCACCACCCAGACCGAAGAGGCACGGCAGACCGTCCTGGATGTCATGGAGAAGCTGAGCCAGGCAAGCGCCGAGGTTTCCGAACTCGCCCGCAATCCCGCCATGCGCGAGTTTGCGCCCATGCTGCAGCCGCGGCTGAAGTCTATGGAGGACGAGACGGCCCAGCTTCTGGCGATCGCCGCCGAATGGAGCAAGGCCCGCGCCACGGCGACGGAAACCCTGACGGCCGGCATGGCGGGCCTCAAGAACTTCGTCGCACAGGCCCAGGAAGTCGGCAAGGAGGACAGCGAACGTTCAGCCCAGCTTTCTGTCGTCGCCATGGTGGTTGGCACGCTGCTTGCGATCGCCGGCGGCCTGATGCTGGTTGAAACGCTGCGTGGTCCGTTGCGCCGCGTCACCGAGGTGATGAAGCGACTTGCCGCCGGCGATCTCGAAGTGAGGATCGAAGGCCGTGAACGTGGCGACGAAATCGGCGACATGGTCCGGTCGGTCACCGTCTTCCGCGATGCGGCGCTCGAGAATGTCCGCCTGGAGCAGGAAGCCGCCGCGGCGCGGGACCTCTCCAATGCCGAGGCAGAACGCCGCGCCGCAGAACGCGCCCGGATCGCCGCCGAACAGCGTCAGGCGCTGACTGCGCTGTCCGACGTGCTCGGCCAGCTCGCCGAGGGCGATCTGGAGCGCAGCATGGACGAGAACCTGCCGGACGATTTCGTCGAAATGGCCCGCACCTACAATCAGGCCGTTGAAGCGCTCCGTGCGACGCTTGCCGATGTCCGCTCGACCGCCGAGGAAATCGACGGCGGCACGGGCAATCTTGCTTCCTCCGCCGACGATCTGGCTCGCCGCACCGAACAGCAGGCGGCGGCGCTGGAGGAAAGCTCGCGGGCGCTGCGGCATCTGAGCGACATCGTCCGTTCGACTGCCGAAAGCGCCAGACAGACTTCGGTTTCGGTGAACGAGACGGAAGAGTTCGCCGTTCGCTCCGGCGAGGTCGTGGCCCGTGCGGTCGACGCCATGGGCGAGATCAGTCGCTCCTCCGACAAGATCGCGACAATCATCGGTGTGATCGACGAGATCGCCTTCCAGACCAACCTGCTCGCATTGAATGCCGGCGTCGAGGCGGCGCGTGCAGGCGATGCCGGCCGCGGCTTCGCGGTCGTGGCGCAGGAAGTGCGCGAACTGGCGCAGCGCTGTGCAGGTGCCGCGCGCGAGATCAAGGGTCTCATTTCGGCAAGCTCGGATCAGGTCAGCAACGGGGTGCATCTCGTCGAGGAAACGGGCACGGCGCTGACCGAGATCATCTCGCACATCACTGATGTCCGCAAACTGGTCGCCGAGATTTCCGCGGCGGCCGGGGAGCAGTCGACGGGTATCAACGAGGTGACCAAGGCTGTCCAGGAAGTGGAACTCATCACCCAGCGCAACGCCGCCATGGTCGAGGAGAACAATGCCGAGATACACGGCCTGCGCCGCCGCGTGGAAATCCTGTCGGAGAAGATCGAGCGCTTCAAGACGCGCGATCCGAACGTCTCGTTCCACGCCGGAGCCTACGAGCGCCGGGCGGCCATGCGCCAAAGCGACGCCGCCTAGGCACTCCTGCCGATCAGGGTGGAGACCGTTTCGAGGAAACGCTGCCCGCTCGCCGAAAGCGCCGGTTTCAACCAGGACGCCGCCATTGGCAACGATGGCGGCGTCGGCGTGACCGGGCGGTAGCTGACGCCTGGCCGGGGCAGGCGGGAAAGCCCCGCGGTCACGAAACCGGTGCCGACGCCGGCGGCGACCAGCCCGGCGAGCGTCGTCATGGGTGTTACTTCCTGAACGATATGCGGGCTGATGCCTTCCGCCTGAAAGAGCGCGATGACGCGATCGTAGATGCTGGGGCCGATGCTGCGCGGTGCGATCAGCAGCGGTTCTTCCGCAAGGTCGGCAATCCGGATCTCGGCCCGCGACGCGAGCGGGTGGCCGGAGGGCAGGGCGAGTACGAGGGGTTCATCGGGCAGGCTGCGGATCGCAAGGTCCGGATTGGCGAGCGGCGGATGCAGGACGGCTAGATCGATCGTTCCGGTCATCAGCGCCGTTTCAAGCGACGGCGAATTCATCTCGAAGAGCTCGACCTCTACCTGCGGATATTGGTGGCGAAAAGCCCGCACCGCCTCAGGCAGAACACCGTAGAAGGCGATCACGGTGAAGCCCAGCCGCAGCCGGCCAACTTCGCCGCGCATGGCTCGAAGAGCCTGTTCCTTGGCCACCTTGGCATTCTCGATCGCCCGACGAGCCGGTTCGAGGAACGCCTGGCCGGCGGGCGTGAGAGCAACGCTGCGGCGATCACGGGCAAAAAGATCCGTGCCGACTTCGAATTCCAGCGCGCGGATACGCTGGCTGAGCGATGGCTGGGTGAGGTGCAGCCGCTCAGCCGCCCGGCGGAAGTGCAGTTCCTCGGCGACGGCGACGAAGCAGGCCATCGAGCGGATATCCATCATGTCTCCTGATGCGGATTGCCTATCACAGATCGTGATATTCCGATTGGAAAGCAATCAGAGTGATCCTTATCCTTTTCGAAGACAAGGGCTTTGCCCTCGCAGCGAAGGAAGGAATCTGGATCATGAAGATATCGCATCCTCTAGGCAGCACGGCTGTCGCGCTGGCTCTCGGGATAAGCGGCGCAGGCAGCGCGTCGGCGCAATCCGCCGACATCCTTGGCGCGATTTCAGCCGGTCGGGTTGTCGCAATATCCGATGGCGACTTTGTCGCCGGGACCTATGGCAGTTCGATCCTGGCTCCGAAGGAGGCCGGATACAGGGATATGCTGACCGTTCTTTCCATTGCCGATGGCCGCGTGTCGAAAAGCACGCTGCCGATCTCGAATTCGGTGACCGCAGCGCCGGAGGTCCTTGCACTGGCGCCGGATGGGCACACCGCTTTCGTGACGGAACGCCTCGGTGAAGGGCCGGAAGGGGGCACGACGGTCAGAGACCTGCCGCCCGGCAACCGCCTGTTCGCAGTCGATCTTTCCGACTTCGCCGATCTGAGACTTGTTGATACGATCGAAATCGGCACCCATCCCGAGGCGCTGGCAGTGAGCCCGGACGGACAATATATCGCCGTCGTGTCCAATACCGCCGAGGCAAGCCTGCTGCAGATCGTCGAGTTTACAGGCGGCAGGTTCGGCAAGATTAGCCGTACCGATCTCGCCGGCCTGGGGATCACCGGCTCGGCCGAAGCACCCCGCGGAGGGGTAACGGCAACGAACGTGCACTGGCACCCCTCGGGACGATTCCTTGCGGTGAACATCAACACGCAGGATCGCGTGGCTTTTTTTGAATTTTCAGACGGCGAATCAGGGCCTGCGCTGCAGCCCTGGGGCAATGTCGTCGACGTCGGCAGGGATCCCTTTGTCGGGCGCTTCACCCCGGACGGGCGGCACTATCTGACCTCGAACTGGGGTCGCGATTTTTCCGCAACGACCCTCGACGGACGCATCCCCACGACGCCCTCGACCATGAGTGTCATACGCTTTGCCGATCCGGACGCCGGCGAGGCCCGTCACGAGCATTTGATGGCCGTCGAAACCGGCAATTCGGCGGAGGGCATGGCCGTGAGCCCGGACGGTCGCTTCGTGGCCACCATCAACATGCGCGCAACCGCCTTTCCGCCGGGATCACCGCGCCATCAGCGTGAGGCGACAGTCTCGCTGCTGACGTTCGATGCGCAAACCGGCAGGCTGGAAAAGGCCGGTGACCATCCGTTCGAGGGCGTGCTTCCCGAAGGTGGGACTTTCGACCTCACGGGCGACCATCTGCTGGCGACGGTGTTCGAGGGGCATCCAGGCGCCGGGCCGGACGCCGGGGCGGGGCTGGAGATTTTCCGGGTATTGAAGGGGGAGGCTCCTTCGCTGGAAAGGATCGGGCGGGTCGCCTTGCCGCACGGAGTTCATCATGTCGTTCTTTCGCGATAAACGGCCGGCGCGATCGGCGGTCATGTTGACGGCTGTCACGGGGGTGTTCTCCGCGATGGCCGCGGTCTTCGCTGTTGCCGCAGACAATCACGGTTGACGGCTTTACCCGCTATGCACGGGTCGATCGGCCGGATGGGAGCTATCGCAACATGCTGGTCGACAATGCCTCGCTTGCCGCACTGCGTGAAGACAAGCCCGCAGAGGAGATGATGATCCTGATGGAAAGCTTTTCGGGTGACGAACTGACAGCCATCTTCGTCAAGCGTCGCGAAGCGGGCCGCTGGACCTATGGTTCGATCAGGCGGGGCGAAGGTATGGAGGCATTCCGGCCGAATCCGCCCTGTGCGACCTGTCATCGAGCCGCCGGCGCGGGCGACGGCATGTTCACCCGGCCGATGCTGGACGGTTTCGTAAAGGCCGGGGACGTTCAGCGGACCTTCTGCGACCGGTCGGGCCGCTCGCCCTGCAGCCCGGATGTCTACGCGCGGACATCGCGTTGATGCGAAGCAGGAAACGGGTGGCCGAAGGTGCCCTGATCTGAAATTTGGATGCCGCATTGATGCAAACAGCAAAGCGGAGATCCCCATGAGAATCCTTGCAGGGAAGATTGCAATCGTCACCGGCGCGAGCGCCGGCATAGGCCGGGCCGCGGCAAGGCTTTTTGCCGATGAGGGCGCGCGCGTGGTCGTTACGGCCCGGCGGAGCGAACTGCTCGGCATGTTGGTCGAGGAAATCGAGGCAGGAGGCGGCAGCGCCGCGGCCGTCGCAGGTGACATCCGCGACGAGGATCTGCATCGGCGGTTGGTTGAAACAGCGGTGGAGCGCTTCGGCGGGCTCGACATCGCCTTCAACAATGCGGGCGGCACGGTCGGTTACGGGCCGATGACGGAGACATCGACGGACGACTGGCGCGCCACGCTGGAGCTCAATCTCACGAGCGGTTTTCTCGCCGCGAAATACCAAGCGCCGGCGATGATGGCACGCGGCGGCGGCTCGATGATCTTTACATCCACATTCGTCGGTCACAGTGCCGGCATGCCGGGCATGGGCGCCTATGCGGCGGCGAAGGCCGGGCTTACGGGCCTGGTGCAGGTGTTGGCGGCGGAACTCGGACCCCATAACGTGCGGGTCAACGCGCTGCTGCCGGGCGGGGTGGATACGGATGCCAATCCGATCAATTTTCCCGGAGCGCTTCCGGAAACAGTCCACTTCATCAACGGCCTGCATGCGCTGAAACGCGTTGCCCAGCCGGAGGAGATCGCGAAAGCCGCCTTGTTTCTGGGGTCCGACATGGCAAGCTTCGTGACGGGGGCCTCGATGCTCGCGGACGGCGGCGTATCGATCTGCCGGACGTGAGGAAGAAAAACGCTGACCGTTTCTAACCGCCCGTGACGCTCATGTGGCGAGCGACGGCGGGCTTTCTGTGCTGGCGATCGATGATGAAATCGTGGCCCTTCGGCTTGCGCGAGATCGCTTCGTCGATCGCAGCATAAAGATATTCGTCGCTCTCGGAGGCGCGCAGCGCCGTGCGGAGATCGGCAGCGTCGTTCTGGCCGAGGCACATGTAGAGCGTACCCGTGCAGGTCAGCCGGACGCGGTTGCAGCTCTCGCAGAAATTATGGGTCATCGGGGTGATGAAGCCAAGCCGCCCGCCGGTTTCCTTCACCTCGACATAGCGGGCAGGGCCGCCGGTCTTGTAGGGGATATCGGCAAGGGTGAACTCACTTTCAAGATCGGCACGCAGCTCTGAAAGCGGCAGATAGTGGTCGGTGCGGTCTTCCTCGATCTCGCCCATCGGCATGGTTTCGATCACCGTCAGGTCCATGCCGCGGCCGTGCGCGAAGCGGATCATCTCAGGGATTTCGGCCGCATTGAGGTCCTTGAGCGCCACGGCATTGAGCTTGATCTTGAGGCCCGCCTTCTGTGCTGCGTCGATGCCTTCCATGACCTTGCTGAAATCGCCCCAGCGGGTAATCGCCTTGAATTTCGCCGGATCGAGCGTGTCGAGCGAGACGTTGATGCGGCGTACGCCGCAATCGTAGAGCTCATCGGCATAGCGGGCGAGCTGTGACCCGTTCGTGGTGACCGTCAGTTCGTCGAGCCCGCCGGAATGGACATGGCGGCCAAGCTCGCGCACGAGGAACATGATGTTCTTGCGCACCAGCGGTTCGCCGCCCGTAAGACGAATCTTGCGGACGCCCTTGGAAATGAAGGCGGAACAGAGTCGGTTCATCTCCTCCAGCGTGAGCAGGTCCTTCTTCGGCAGGAAGGTCATGTTTTCCGCCATGCAGTACGTGCAGCGGAAATCGCAGCGGTCGGTCACCGAGACGCGCAGATAGCTGACAGTGCGGCCGAACGGATCGATCATCGGCGCCTTGCCGGCAACCAATGGCGTTGCACCTTCAACCTGCCCTGCGAAACCGTTCACGTGATGATCTCCCTTTGGCCGAACGTGGGGATTTTGAACCTTCGCGTCAAGTGTATGACAGTCTGCCCGGCAAGAACAGGGGCGAGCAGAAAACAGCTTGCAGCCGACCGGTGAAGCTCATAATCCATGCGGCGGATGCACGACAAGGCGGAGGTTTCACGATGAGCGATATCTGGCCGACGGAACTCAGGGTCTCGAAGGACCGCCGCACGATGAATATCACCTTCAGCGACGGCGCGGCCTTTCCGCTGCCCGCCGAAACGATGCGGGTCCTGTCGCCTTCCGCCGAGGTCCAGGGCCACGGCCCGGGGCAGAAGGTGACGGTGCCGGGCAAGCGGAATGTCGGAATCCGGACCATCACGCCGACCGGCAATTACGCGGTGCGCATCGCCTTCGATGACGGGCATGACAGCGGCATCTTTACCTGGTCCTATCTGCGGGAGCTCGGAGAACGTGGCGCCGAGCTGTTTGCCGACTACGAGCGCGAGCTGGCCGCGAAAGGACTGAGCCGCGATCCGCCGCAACGGTCGCGCTGATCGTCAGGCCGACTCGGTTTCCTCGACGTTCTCCGCCTGCAGCGCGAGAATGATCTTCTCCATGGATTGGGCCATGGCATGACATTGCTCGATGGGGGTCGCCGAAAGCGTCCGCTCGATGAGCGCGGTCTGGATCGCCATCGCCTCCTCGGCGACATGGCGGCCCTCCGGCGTAAGGTAGAGACGCAGCACGCGCTTGTCATTCGCGTCGCCGCGCCGCTCGATCAGGCCGCGCTTTTCCATCTGCGGCAGCGTCATGCTCATGTTGGAGCGGCCGACGAGCAGTTTGCGCGCCAGTTCCTGCTGCGAGATCCCCTCGAAACGGTAGAGATTGACGAGGACATCGAGATGCGGCGGCTTGATGTCCAGGCTCGCGAGCTCGCGGGTCAGAACGCTCTGCATGAGCTGGCAGGCACGCGCTACCGCGATCCAGCTTCGAAAACGAGGGTGGTCCCAGGGGAGGGATTGATTTTTGTTCATTCCTGTACTTTATTGTTCAACATTGAACATTATGGGATTTCCTCACTATGCCAAACTTTGCACTGAAGGTCATCCGTCTCGGTTTCGCCACTTTGGGCCGGCCGTTCCCCAAAGCCTCGGCGAAGCTTGCCTTCGCGCTTTTCTGCCGTACGCCGTCGCGACGACCGAAAGGCGGCAAGGCGCAGGCGGCCGAGGCGGTGGGGCGAAAGCGGCTGGAGGCCGCCGAGAGGATGCCCTTTCCAGTCGGGAAATCAACCGTCATGGCTTATCGTTTCAATGGCTCCGGCAGAACCGGCCGGCCGCGCTATCTGGTGGTGCATGGCTGGGGATCGAACGCCGCCTATATCTCCGCCCTGCCGGCGGGACTTGCCGAAACGGGAGCTGAGGTCGTGGTGCTCGATCTTCCGGGTCATGGGCGTTCCAGCGGTCGCAGCCTGAACATGCGCCAGGCGGTGGATGCGGTCGTCGAGGCGGAGCGGCATTTCGGCAGGTTCGATGCGGCGATCGGCCATTCCTTCGGCGGCGCGGCCCTGATGCTTGCCGCCGGCGGCGTGATGAGGGGCGCGGGTGCGATCAACCCTTCCAAGCTGGTGGTCATAGGCTCTCCAAGCCATATCCATTGGCTGTTCGACGAGTTTTCGCGGATGATCGGGCTCACGCCGCGCGTCAAGAAACAGTTGATCGTGCGGGCGGAGCAGGTGGCCGGCGCCTCGCTTGAAGATTTCGATACGGTTGCCGCGGCGGCACGGGGCCGCACGCCTCTGCTGGTCGTGCATGCGGAGGAAGACAAGGAGGTCGCAGCCGACCACGCCCGCCGTTTTGACGGCCTTGCGACGGCGCGGCTTCATTGGGCGAATGGACTGGGCCATCGCCGTATCGTCAGCGATCGCGGCGTCATCGAAACGATAGCCTCGTTCCTTTCGGAAAATGGCAGGCCCGTGCATGAAGCCTCGGGTGGCGACGCGGCCGCTTGATCGGCAAAATCTGTCATCATACTGTCGCCTGCGCCGGTTAGGGCCGACGATGCAAAGGGGCGAAGCATGACCATCATCACATCCGTCGAGGAATTGAAGGCGATCTACGACGGCGTGTCGGAGGCTTCGCTCGTCAAGGTGACCAAGGTCCTGACGCCGGAATACCGCCGGATGATCGAGGCCTCGCCTTTCCTGGCGCTCGCGACCGTCGGGCCGGAGGGGCTCGATTGTTCACCGCGCGGTGACCTGGGTGGCGCGGTGCGTGTTCAGGACGAGGCGACGCTGCTTCTGCCCGACTGGCGCGGCAACAACCGCATCGATTCGCTTGTCAACATCGTCCGCGATCCGCGCGTGGCGTTGATGTTCCTGATCCCCGGCTCGAACACGGCGATGCGCATCAACGGCCATGCCGTGGTGTCGGTGGAGCCGACACTGCTCAACAGCTTCGAGATGGACGGTAGACATCCGCGCAGCGTCACGGTCATCACCGTCAACGAGGTCTATTTCCAGTGCGCCCGGGCACTGATGCGCGCCGAACTCTGGAATCCCGAACGTTTCGTCGATCCGAAGAGCCTGCCGACGCCCGGCACGCTTCTGAAAGCCGCCAAGGCCGATTTCGACAAGGAAACCTACGACCGTGAATGGCCGGCCCGCGCTGCCAAGACCATGTGGTGAGTTGGTTCGGATCGAGCCGGCGTTCCGGAAGATTTCAATTCTTGTAGATCAGCCAGCCCTTGCCGACATAATCCTTCTTCATGCCCTCCTCGAAGAAGATCGCGCGGTTACGGCCGGTATTCTTGGCATGATAGAGGGCGGTATCGGCATTGGCATAGAGCGCGCCCGGGTCATCGGCCTGCGAACCCATTGCAAAGCCGAGCGAAATGGTGATCGGGCCGTAGTCGACGCCGGAACGCGAATTGCGGAAGGTGCGGGTTTCAAGCGCCCGCCGGATCCGCTCGCAGATGATCATGACCTCATCCGGCGTGTTGCCCTCGACGATCATGGCGAATTCCTCGCCGCCGGAGCGGGCGACGAAGACATCCTTGCGGACGTTCGAGCGGATCACCGAGGCGACGGTGGCGAGAATCTTGTCACCGACCGGATGGCCGAAGCTGTCGTTGATCTTCTTGAAATTGTCGATATCGGCGAGCACCAGCGCGGTGAGCGGCAGGACAACGGGATGATTGTAGACCCCTGCAAGCCGCTCGTCGAAGGCCCGGCGATTGGCAATGCGCGTCAGCGAATCGGTGTTGGCGATACGCTTGTACTCATCAAGCTCCCGCCGGACCTGATCCATCTCCTGCGAACGTTGCACGACGCCTCCAGCGGTCATTTCACCATGGGAAATCGTCGTGCCCGTCGCTTCGCTGAGAAGCGAGATGGCGCTGCTCAGGAGATCGACCGAAAAATTGCTTTTGGAATTGATCCGCTGGGCGGTTTCGCCCAGCAGCTTGCTGTAGCTTTCCAGCGAACTTTGCTCCTGGCGCAGAAGCTTCAGAAGCGAGTCGAGCTCACCCGCAAGCCTGGCATGTGCATTCTCGATGACGACAGCCTGACCTGTTCCGAGATGGCGATGGGATAACTCGTCCAGTTCCTCCTGGGTTGCCCGGTTTCCGAGCGAGGCAAGTTCCCGGGTCAAGTCAGGATTGGAGCCGATATAGGCTTCGTAGAAGAGCTGGTAGTTGCGCGGGATCGGCGCGACGCCCATCGACCGCACAGCGTAGATGATCTGACCGATCAGATCGCTAGATTGCGCCTTCGGCGCCATTGCCGTCGTCATCGACGATCCCCACTCAATCCCGTCCGTATATATACTTAGCGGAATTAGTATGTGAAAGATATTGGAAAAGAATTAAGGATAAACACCGAAGAGCTTGTTCTTAAAATCATTTTGCATTTCAGGAATACCTTATTTCCCCTAGAAACAAAGGGTTTTTACAGTACCAATTCGGGACAGTGGTTCGCGTCTGTAAATGCGATACATTGTCATAAAATATCGTTCTTGATCTATATTTGTAACAACAAGGCCCTGCCGTTTGAAGGGCAGGGCCTTGTTGTTCTTTTGCTGGCCTAAGCTGCCTATTTCGGGCCGATCATGTTCTCCGGGCGGACATACTGGTCGAATTCCTCGTTCGTGAGATATCCGCCGCCGACCGCTTCCTCGCGCAGCGTCGTGCCGTTCTTGTGGGCGGTCTTGGCGATCTTGGCGCAGATGTCATAGCCGAGCCTGGTGTTGAGCGCGGTAACCAGCATCAGCGAGTTCTCGACGCCGCGCTTGATATTGTCTTCGCGGGCCTCGATGCCGACCACGCAATTGTCGGTGAAGGAGACGGCGGCATCGCCGAGGAGCTGGACCGACTGCAGGAAGTTGTAGGCCATCATCGGATTGTAGACGTTGAGCTCGAAATGGCCCTGGCTGCCGGCGAAGGTGATCGCGGCCTGGTTGCCGAAGATATGGGCGCAGACCTGCGTCATGGCTTCCGACTGCGTCGGATTGACCTTGCCCGGCATGATCGACGAGCCCGGTTCGTTTTCCGGCAGAGCGAGTTCACCCAGGCCTGCACGCGGACCGGAGCCGAGGAAGCGGATGTCGTTGGCGATCTTGAAGAGGGCGGCGGCAGCCGCATTGATCGCGCCGTGGGCGAAAACCATCGCATCGTGCGCGGCCAGCGCCTCGAACTTGTTCGGCGCCGTCACGAAGGGCAGGCCGGTGATCTTGGCGATCTCCTCCGCGACCTTCTCGGCAAAGCCGACCGGGGCATTGAGGCCCGTGCCGACCGCCGTGCCGCCCTGGGCAAGTTCGTAGAGGCCGGGAAGCGTGAGTTCGATGCGCTTGATCGCCGAGGCGACCTGCGCTGCGTAACCGGAGAATTCCTGGCCGAGGGTGAGCGGCGTGGCGTCCTGCGTATGGGTGCGGCCGATCTTGATGATATGAGCGAAGGCCTTGACCTTCACGTCGAGGGCTGCGTGGAGGTGCTTGAGAGACGGAACGAGATGGCGGACGATCTGCTCGGCACAGGCGATGTGCATGGCCGTCGGATAAGTATCGTTCGACGACTGGCTCATGTTGACGTGATCATTCGGATGCACCGGCTTCTTGGAGCCCATGACGCCACCGAGCATTTCGATCGCGCGGTTGGAGATCACTTCGTTGGCATTCATGTTCGATTGAGTGCCGGAACCGGTCTGCCAGACGACGAGCGGGAAATGGTCGTTGAGCTTGCCGTCGATGACTTCCTGTGCTGCCTCGACGATCACCTTGCCGAGGTCCGGGTCGAGACCGCCGAGTGCCATATTGGCATGGGCCGCGGCCTGCTTGACGATGCCGAGAGCACGGACGACCGCAAGCGGCTGCTTTTCCCAGCCGATTTTGAAATTGCCGAGCGAACGTTGCGCCTGAGCGCCCCAATAACGGTCGCTTGCCACTTCGATCGGGCCAAACGTATCGGTTTCGGTGCGGGTCGATGCCATCTTCGCTGCCTCTGTCTGTTCTTGCTCGCTGCCGGTCGCGATGATCAACAACGCGTTATCGCGTGAACGCCGGCCGGCGGCATTACTATACGATTGTTATGCGTCCGCAAGACGGCATGCCCCGCTTTCGGTGCGACTTTTGGCGTGCCTTTTATGACACGGACCAGAGAATTGTTTCACCGGTTCTGTTACGTTCTTCTCCGTCACCTGTCTGGCGTCAGTAAAAATTTAACGAATATTTTCTTAACCTTCTGCCTGCGCTTTGACGCTTTTTTCCGGCGGGTGCGAACCTGTCGGGACAGCTGAGCGTTTCTTTCCATCCCTTACGCGATCGGTTAGATGGCGTGATATATTTCGAGCCCGCGGATCATACGCGGAAGCAGGTGACGGGGACGACTTTGCAGCACAAACACAAGAAAACTTCGATCGCGCTGGCGCTCGTGTCGGGCATTTCGGTTTTTGCGGGAGCTGCAGCTCCTGCCCATGCCATAACGCTGCTCGATATCCTCCGCGGTGGCCCCGGCGCCAACAGGAACAGGCAGGCCGACAACGGGCTTCCGGGCGTTGCGACCGGGCGTTCCGGCATGCCGAGCGAACGGGCGCTCGCCGACCCCGAGCCGCTGCCGAAGGTCTCCGGCCCGCGTTACTACACCTATAAGCCGGATGCCGAGCGTGCGGTAAAGACCGCCGGTTTTGCCGCGGCTTCAGCGACCGACGGCACGCGGTTCCTGGCCGAGGCGAAGGTATCGGCCCCGGCCGAAATCGCCGCCGCTCTCGAAGCCTTCTACGGTAAGAATGCGAAGCCGATCTGGGTTTCCGACAGTGATGCCAATGAAAAAGCGAGGGGCGTGCTGGCTCTTTTCGAGCGGGCCGGGGAATATGGTCTTGAGCCGGCCGACTATCTGCTGCCGGTTCCGGCTCTGACGACCGCCAGCGTTGAGGTGCCCGCAGATCCGGCTGTCGCGACGGATGCTTCCGTCACGGCTGCGTCAGCTTCCCCCTCGGATACGCATGACCGGGCTCTGATGCAGTTCGAGCTCGCACTGTCCGAAAAGGTGCTGATATTCGCTCAGGACATGATCCGCGGCCGCATCGATCCGAACAGGGTGTCGGGCTACCACGATTTCAAGCGAAAGGACGTCAAGCTTTCGCTGGTTCTGCCTTTTGCCAAGAACGGGCCGGATGCCGCCGCCTATCTGGAGGGACTGACGCCGCAAAGTGCGCATTTCCAGACGCTGAAGGCAGAGCTCGCGAAGCTGCGCGCCGAGGCCGCCAGTGACGGAATGCAGGTGTCGCTACCGGACAATCTTCTGCTGAAGCCAGGCAGCAGCAACCCCGACATGGCCAATGTCGTCGCGGCGATCGAGCACTTCGGTTCGGAAGAGCTGAGGACCACGCATGCGGCCACGTTCGCCGCATATCAGCAGACACCGGACTACACGCCGGATCTCGTCGAACTCGTGAAATCCTTCCAGTCCGAGGCCGGGCTTAAGCCGGACGGCGTGGTCGGCGCTGCCACGGTTCGCAAACTGGTCGGCCACACATCCGAGGACAAGATCGAGAAGGTCGTCGTCGCCATGGAGCAGGCCCGCTGGCTGCCCGACGATCTCGGCCAGCGTTACGTCTTCATCAACCAGCCGGCCTTCAGGGTCTATTATCATGACCATGGTGCCGAGCAGTTTTCCATGCGGGTGGTCGTCGGCTCCAAGTCGAACCAGACCTATTTCTTCCAGGATCAGATCGAGACGGTGGAGTTCAATCCCTACTGGGGTGTGCCGCAGTCGATCATCATCAACGAGATGCTGCCGCACCTGCGCCAGGACCCGAGCTATCTCGACCGGTTGGGTTACGAGGTATCGGTCAATGGTCGGGCCGTTTCGTCGAGCAGCGTCAATTGGTACGGCTCGACGCAGAACATCTCCGTGCGCCAGCCGCCGTCGAGCGACAATGCGCTTGGCGACCTGAAGATCCTTTTCCCGAACTCCCATGCGATCTACATGCATGACACGCCGTCGAAAAGCTTCTTCCAGCGCGACATGCGTGCGCTGAGCCACGGTTGCGTGCGTCTTGCCGAGCCGCGCATGATGGCGGCCGCCGTAATGGGCACGACGGTCGAGGACATCAACGCACGTATCGCCGCCGGCCAGAACGTGGCCGCCAAGGTGCCGGTCAGGATTCCGGTCTACGTCTCCTATTTCACGGCCTGGCCGAACAAGGACGGCAAGGTGGAATATTTCGACGACGTCTATGGCCGCGATGCTGCGGTGATGAAGGCTTTCGAGGCAACGACCAAGGCTCGCGCGGCCCATAGTTAAGTCTGGTTTTTCTGTTGGAGAAAGGGTGATCCGTCCGGTCTCAGCCGGAACGTGGAAATGCTTGCTGTCGCGAAATCAGCCGCATAACTCGGAGTTTTGCGAGCGGATTTCGCGAGAGCTATTTCCTTGTGAATTCAGGGATGCCGTTCCGTTCCTGAAATTTAGTCTAGGATTTCTGCGAATTGCCAGAAGGCCCGAGACTTAGTGGCTCGCCAATCTCGACGGCATGTCTGTCTGGATCGTAAAATCGAAACACCCGCTGTCCCCATGCCTGCCGCTCAATGGGGTGGATCAGTTCCACATGGGGCGCAATCTTTTCGAAGGCCGCCTCAATATCCTCATGTTCGAAATACAACAGCAGGTTTCCTCGTCCGTAGGGTTCTTCCGCAACAGACACTCTCCGCCAAATTGTTTGTTCGAGCGAACTTCCCTCGTGGATCGCAAAACCGGTCTCGAAAAGGACGAAGTTGCCAAAATCCTCCAATATTCTCAGGCCGAGCCTCTTCTGGTAAAATTCCTTGGAGCGATTGATGTCGCGGACAAAAGGGATGGGATTCACAAAGCGCATCGCATTCCCTCCTGAAATTTGATCTCCGTTTTTATTTCGCAGCTGCGGCTATGGGCATGCTGCGGGACATCAGCTTTTCCACCAGGTCTGTCGTCAGTTCATCGTAGCCGCCGATGACATGATTGGGGCCAAGTGTTTCGACCGCGACGTCGGAATAGCCGAATGTCACGGCGACCGAGGGGATGCGAGCATTGTGGGCCGCGAGAATGTCGTTGACGCTGTCGCCGATCATCACGCTCCGCGAGGCGTCGCCACCGGCCTGTTCGATCGTGCCCAGGATGTGGCGGGCGTCTGGCTTGCGCACGGAGAAGGTATCCCCGTATGTCATGGTCACAAACCGATCGGCAAGGCCGAGTTTCTCAATGAGCGGAAAGGCGAGCTGGCCAGCCTTGTTGGTGCAGACCGCAAGCAGCATGCCGGCTGACGACAGCCGGTCGAGGCATTCGATGACACCGGTGTAGGGGCGGCTCTTGCCCGGCATATGCCCCTCGTAATGCTCGATGAACCGGTCGAACAACCGGTCGGCTGTCCGCTCGTCCAGCGGCGCTTTCTTCAGTTCGAAGGCGCGGCGGATCATCACACGCACACCCTGGCCCACGAGATGGGTCAGATCATCGAATGTGACGGGAGCAAGATCGGCTGCCGCGATCGTATGGTTGAGGCTGTCGATGAGGTCCGGTGCGGTATCAATCAACGTACCATCGAGATCGAAAATGACGAGGGGAGCGGTCAATGAAACCTCGCTGGGCTCTTCGGGATATCTTCCGGCTTAAGGAATGTAGCCGCGAAATGCAAATATGCGAGATTCGCGCCCTTGGCAAAACCCGGCTTAAAACACAGGCTGGGGGACTTTCGTTTGCGGGAGGAGGCGTGTAAACAGCGGTTCGACGAAACAGCGGGAGCTTTTGGCGGATGGACGCCCGGGAAATGAAGGTCGAGGCGGCTAAGGCTGCACTGGCATATGTCGAGGACGGCATGCGGCTCGGCATCGGCACCGGTTCGACGGCTGAGGAATTCGTCAGGCTCCTGGCTGAAAAGGTTCATGGGGGCCTAAAGGTCGAGGGGGTCCCGACATCCGAGCGGACGGCCAGACTTTGCCTCGAACTCGGCGTTCCGCTGAAATCGCTCGACGAACTTCCCGAACTCGACCTGACGGTCGACGGCGCCGACGAAGTCGATGCCGATCTGACCCTCATCAAGGGCGGCGGCGGCGCTCTGTTGCGCGAGAAGATCGTCGCGGCCGCTTCGAGCCGCATGATCGTGATTGCCGACGAAAGCAAGCTTGTTGGCGTACTCGGTGCCTTCCCATTGCCGATCGAGGTCAATCCTTTCGGCGAGGCGGCGACCCGCATCGCGATCGAGAGGGCTGCGGCAAAGCTGGGCTTGAGCGGCGAATTGAAGCTGCGCAAATCCGGCGGCGATATCTTCATGACGGATGGCGGCCACCATATTTTCGACGCATCTTTTGGCCGCATTCCTGATGCAGAGGCTCTCTCTGCGGAACTCAATTCCATTCCCGGTGTCGTGGAACACGGGCTGTTCATCCATATGGCGTCCCTTGCGATCATCGCCGGCAAGGCGGGAGCGCGGACGCTTCAGGCGAAGACGTAACTTAGGAGCAATCTACTCATGATCAGATTCGCGGTTCTCGGCCGTGCCGCCGCCCTGGCGTTTCTCGTCTCCGGCGCCCTCACTGTATCGGCTCGCGCGCAGGAGGTGTCGGAAGCCCAGCTTGCTGCCGCACGGGAAGCGATCGCTTCGCTGAACGTCACGGACCGTTACGATAATATTCTGCCCAATCTGGCGGAACGCCTGAAGGCACAGTTCATCCAGGCCTCTCCGAATTTCCAGGAACAGATCTCGAATGTGGTCGATGAGCAGGCACTCGCGCTTGCGGCGCGCCGTGCCGATCTCGAGAAGGAGGCTGCGACCATCTATGCCAAGAGTTTTTCGACCGACGAGCTGAAGGCGATCTCGACCTTCTTCAACACCGACACGGGCAAGAAGCTGCTCAATACCCAGCCGCTCGTGACCCGCGAACTGGTCAAGGCAGCCGAAATCTGGGCGAACGGCATTTCCCGCGACCTCACCAACCAGAGCACCGCAAAACTGCGCGGCATCATCGACGCGGCTCAGATTCCGGCGCCCGTCGTCGATCCCGCACCGGCGGACGTCCAGGCTGCAACGCCGGCACCCGCGCCGGCCAAGCCTGCTGCTCCTGCAGCCAAGCCGGCGCCGACCCCCGCGCCGAAACCCTGATCGCGATACAGACCAATAATTTTGTGAAAGCCCGGAGCGATCCGGGCTTTTCCTTTGCCGGCTCGAAACACTATATGAGGGCCACATCCCGCCGCCTGCCTGAAGGAGAATTTTGATGGCCGCCTATGACTATGATCTCTTCGTGATTGGTGGCGGATCCGGCGGGGTGAGGGCGGGCCGTGTCGCCGCCTCTCTCGGCAAGCGGGTGGCGATCGCGGAGGAATACCGCTTCGGCGGAACTTGCGTCATCCGCGGCTGTGTGCCGAAGAAACTGTTCGTCTATGCCTCCCAATACGCCGAGCATTTCGAAGATGCCGCAGGTTATGGCTGGCAGGTCGGTGAAAGTACGTTCGACTGGAAGAAGCTGATCGCCGCCAAGGACAAGGAGATCACCCGCCTCGAAGGCCTCTACCGGAAAGGTCTGGAGAACAACGGCGCCGAAATCCTCGAAACCCGTGCCGAACTGGTCGACGCCCATACGATCCGGCTCACGAAAACCGGCAAGACCGTGACGGCGGAGAAGATCGTCATCGCGACCGGCGGCGCTCCTAACCCTCACGTGGCCCTGCCGGGTCACGAACTCTGCATCTCCTCCAACGAAGCTTTCCACCTGCCGGAACTGCCGCGTTCGATCCTGATCGCAGGCGGCGGCTATATCGCGGTCGAATTCGCCAACATCTTCCACGGCCTTGGCGTCGATACGACGCTGATCTACCGCGGCAAGGAAATTCTCTCGCGCTTCGACCACGACATGCGCCAGGGCCTCCACAAGGCGATGGTGGAGAAGGGCATCCGCATCATCTTGACCGACGTGATCGAGGACGTGACCAGGGCGCCGGCTGGCGGACTGGTCGCCAAGACGATGTGCGGTGAGACCATAGCCGTCGATACGGTGATGCTGGCGCTTGGCCGTGACCCGAACACAGACGGTTTGGGCCTTGAAGCAGCAGGCGTCGACGTGAACGAACGCGGCGCGATCGTCGTCGACAAATATTCCCGCACCAGCGTGCCGCATATCTATGCGCTCGGCGATGTCACCGATCGGGTGCAGCTGACGCCGGTGGCGATCCATGAGGCGATGTGCTTCATCGAAACCGTCTATAAGGACAATCCGACGGCCCCGGATCATGAACTGATCCCGACCGCGGTCTTCTCGCAGCCGGAGATCGGCACGGTGGGCCTCTCGGAGGAAGAGGCGGCAAAACGCTATCCGGAGCTCGAAATCTACCGCGCCGAATTCCGGCCGATGAAGGCGACGCTGTCGGGCCGCGCGGAAAAGATGATCATGAAGCTGGTCGTTGATGCGGCAAGCCGCAAGGTGGTGGGCGCTCACGTGCTCGGCCACGATGCGGGCGAGATGGCGCAGCTTCTCGGCATCTCGCTGAAGGCGGGCGTCACCAAGGACGATTTCGACCGCACCATGGCTGTCCATCCGACGGCGGCGGAGGAATTCGTCACCATGTATAACCCGAGCTATCGCGTCCGGAACGGCGAGCGCATCTGACGCACTCGCGGCGGACAGCCCTACTGACGGCGACGCCGGAAACGGTGAAACATGGCTGCATCAATGCCGGAAAGGCGGCTATGCAAGGGCTCCGTTAAGGTTTATAAGCCGCGTCTATTTCGAGAAAGGCTGCCCGGCAGGCGATCGCCGTGGTGAAAACAGGTGAGTGAGATGGCACAGAATTGGACCCCGAGCAGTTGGCGGAAAAAACCGATCCAGCAGGTGCCGGACTATCCGGACCAGGCCGCGCTGGCCGCGACGGAAGCTCAGCTCGCGACCTTTCCGCCGCTCGTTTTTGCCGGCGAGGCCCGTCGCCTGAAGAGCCAACTCGCCAAGGTGGCGGAAGGCGATGCCTTCCTGCTGCAGGGGGGCGATTGCGCCGAAAGCTTCGTGGAGCATGGCGCCGACAATATCCGCGACTTCTTCCGTTCGTTCCTGCAGATGGCCGTCGTGCTGACCTATGGAGCTCAGCTTCCGGTGGTCAAGGTCGGACGTATCGCCGGCCAGTTCGCCAAGCCGCGCAGCAATTCCCACGAGACGCAGGATGGCAAGACGCTGCTCACCTATCGCGGCGACATCGTCAACGGCACGGAATTCACCGAGACGGCCCGCGCGCCGGATCCGGAGCGCCAGATGATGGCCTACCGTCAATCGGCGGCGACCCTCAACCTGCTGCGCGCCTTCGCGATGGGTGGCTATGCCAACCTGGAAAACGTGCACAAGTGGATGCTGGGCTTCGTGAAGGATAGCCCGCAGGGCGAGCGCTATCGCAAGCTTGCCGACCGCATCAGCGAGACCATGGATTTCATGAAGGCGATCGGTATCACCTCCGAAAACCAGCCCAGCCTGCGCGAGACCGACTTCTTCACCAGTCATGAAGCGCTGCTGCTCGGTTACGAAGAGGCCTTCACCCGCATCGACTCCACCTCGGGCGACTGGTACGCGACCTCCGGCCACATGCTGTGGATCGGCGACCGTACCCGCCAGCTCGACCACGCGCATGTGGAATATTTCCGCGGAATCAAGAATCCGATCGGTTTGAAATGCGGCCCGTCGCTGCAGGCCGACAATCTGATCGAGCTGATCGATGCCTTGAACCCGGCCAATGAGCCTGGCCGCCTGACGCTGATCTGCCGCTTCGGCCACGACAAGGTCGCCGACTCCCTGCCGAAGCTGATCCGCGCCGTCGAGCGCGAGGGCAAGAAGGTCGTCTGGTCCTGCGACCCGATGCACGGCAATACGATCACGCTCAACAGCTACAAGACGCGGCCCTTCGACCGTATTCTGTCGGAAGTGGAAAGCTTCTTCCAGATTCACCGCGCCGAAGGCACGCATCCCGGCGGCATCCATGTCGAGATGACCGGCAAGGACGTGACGGAGTGCACCGGCGGCGCCCGCGCGGTGACGGCCGGCGACCTGCAGGACCGCTACCACACCCATTGCGATCCGCGCCTCAATGCCGATCAGGCGCTGGAACTGGCCTTCCTGCTCGCCGAGCGGATGAAAAGCGGCCGCGACGAGAAGCGCATGGCCGTCAACGGCTGACATTTTTCATGTCGAGACAACGATAGGCCGGCAGCGATGCCGGCCTTTTCGTTATCTCATGGCTGCAGCTCACAATAAGGATAAGCGAAATCGATTTGACCTGCGCTATCATGCCCGCGACATTGCATTCGGGCATATTCGAATGGAGGCTCCCGTGGAGCAGACGAACAGCGGCCGGTGTCTATGCGGTTCCATCCGGTTTGAGACGACGGGGGCCCTGCGGACGGCGACGGCCTGCCATTGCTCGCAATGCCGCAGGCAGACCGGGCTCTTCTATGTCGCAACCGCCGTGCGGCCTCAGAACCTTCGCATTCAAGGGGAGGAGACGCTCTCCTGGTACCGCGCGAGCGACATGGCCCGGCGCGGTTTCTGCTCCACATGCGGATCCGCGCTTTTCTGGCAGGCCGACGGGGTGGATCAGATTTCGATCATGGCCGGTGCATTCGATCAGCCGAGCGGGCTTGTCATGGGTGAACACATCTATTGCGCCGATAAGGGGGATTTTTACGACATTCCCGAGGATGGCGTACCCCATCATCCCGGCGGTAGGCCCACATCTGCTTGAAACGTCATAAAAATTTTCCCTGGAGCACGTTGCCGCCATCTTCGGCCGGCGCTAAATCCTGACCATGACCCAGGACATCAGCCAGACCCTCCGCATCGCCATAGCCCAGCTCAATCCGACCGTCGGCGATGTCGTCGGCAATCTGGCGCTCGCCCGTGAAGCACGTCGGGACGCCGCCCGCAACGGGGCCGACCTTGTTCTCTTCACCGAACTCTTTATTGCCGGTTATCCTCCGGAGGACCTCGTGGTGAAGCCGGCCTTTCTGAAAACCTGCCTGGATGCCGTCGAACAGCTTGCGGCCGATACGGCCGACGGCGGGCCGGGCGTCGTCATCGGCTTTCCACGCCAGGGCAGGGAGGGCCGGCACAATTCGATCGCCGTGCTCGATGGCGGCAGGGTGATAGCCATCCGCGACAAGGTGGACTTGCCGAACTACGGCGAGTTCGATGAAAAGCGCGTCTTCATTGCCGGCGAAATGCCGGGGCCGGTGAATTTCCGCGGCGTCAGGCTCGGCGTTCCGATCTGCGAGGATATCTGGGGTGAACTCGGCGTCTGCGAGACTTTGTCGGAAAGCGGCGCGGAGATCCTGCTCGTGCCGAACGGCTCGCCCTATTATCGCGGCAAGATGGATATCCGCCATCAGGTGGTGCTGAAACAGGTCATCGAGACCGGCCTGCCGATGATCTATGCTGCGCAAGTCGGCGGCCAGGACGAACTGGTCTTCGACGGCGCGAGTTTTGCCTTCAATGCGGACAAGACACTTGCCTTCCAGATGGACCAATTCCAACCGGCGGTGACGGTGACGGAATGGAACAGGGTCCACGATACCTGGCGCTGCACCGATGGGCCGATGGCGCGCATCCCGGAAAAGGAGGAAGCGGATTACCGCGCCTGCCTGCTCGGCTTCCGCGATTATGTCAACAAGAACGGCTTCAAATCCGTGATCCTCGGCCTGTCCGGCGGCATCGACTCGGCATTGTGCGCGGCCATCGCCGTCGATGCACTGGGTGCGGAGCGGGTGCGCAGCGTGATGCTGCCTTACCGCTACACCTCCGAGGAGTCGCTGAAGGATGCCGCCGATTGCGCCCGTGCGCTCGGCTGCCGCTACGATATTGTGCCGATCGCCGAGCCCGTCGAGGGTTTTTCGTCGGCGCTCTCGGAGCTTTTCGATGGCACGGACGAGGGCGTTACCGAAGAGAACCTGCAGAGCCGGGCGCGCGGCACCATTCTCATGGCGATCTCCAACAAGTTCGGTTCGATGGTGGTGACGACCGGCAACAAGTCGGAAATGTCGGTGGGTTACGCGACGCTCTACGGCGACATGAACGGCGGCTTCAATCCGATCAAGGATCTCTACAAGATGCAGGTTTATGCGCTTGCTGCCTGGCGCAACCAGCACCTGCCGCCGGATGCGCTTGGACCGTCGGGCGCAGTGATCCCGAAGAATATCCTCTCCAAGGCGCCGTCGGCGGAACTCAGGCCTGATCAGACGGACCAGGATTCGTTGCCGTCTTATCCCGTCCTCGACGACATTCTCGAATGCCTGGTGGAGATGGAAATGGGCACGGAGGAGATCGTCTCGCGCGGCCACGACATCACGACCGTCCACCGCATCGAGCATCTGCTTTATCTGGCCGAATACAAGCGGCGGCAATCGGCGCCAGGCGTCAAGATCACCAGGAAGAATTTCGGCCGCGATCGGCGTTATCCGATCACCAACCGGTTCCGGGACCGATAGGTGACCGATCATTTGACCGGGTGAGACGGGAAGATCGGGCGGCTCCACTTGAAACGCTGATCATGGCTTGGCATAACGCCTCCGTCAGGTGCCTGC
The DNA here is from genome assembly GCF_000757525.1 of Rhizobium sp. YS-1r. NCBI lineage: Bacteria > Pseudomonadati > Pseudomonadota > Alphaproteobacteria > Hyphomicrobiales > Rhizobiaceae > Rhizobium > Rhizobium sp. YS-1r. The sequence continues at coordinate 189,311 of NZ_JPYQ01000032.1, forward strand.
CTTGCGCAGGAGAATCGGGAATCCGGTGGGAAACCGGAACGTGCCCAACGCTGTGAGGCGGACGCTTGGCCGCAATTCGAAAGCCACTGGAATTTCCGGGAAGGCGGCGGCAGGGGCGGATGAAGCCAAGTCAGAAGACCGGCCTGGCAAGATAGATCGAACCGCGCGGACGGCGGCGAGGTTTCTTGATGCTCCTGCGCGTTCGCGCAGGCGGCGTCAGCATTGTTGGGGATAGACGATGCAACCCGATCCTTTTGCGCATGCCTTGATATCTGCAGGCGAATTTCCGGAACGCGACCGCGCTGCGGTCTATCGCGTGATCGAAACCCGCCGCGACGTGCGCGACCAGTTTCTGCCGGACCCGCTTCCGGACGACCTCGTGATGCGGCTGCTCGGCGCCGCACATTCGGCGCCCTCGGTGGGGTTCATGCAGCCATGGAATTTCATCCTCGTGCGGGATCCCGAGATACGCCAGGCGGCATGGAGTGCCTTTTCGCGAGCCAATGATGAGGCGGCGGAAATGTTTCCGGAGGAGCGCCGCGACATATACCGAAGCCTGAAGCTCGAAGGCATCCGCAAGGCGCCGCTGTCGATCTGCGTGACCTGCGATCCGGATCGCGCCGGGCCGGTCGTCATCGGCCGTACCCATAATCCGCGCATGGACGTCTATTCGACCGTCTGCGCCGTGCAGAACCTGTGGCTTGCCGCCCGCGCCGAAGGGGTCGGCGTCGGCTGGGTGAGCATCTTTCATGAGGAGGATCTGCGCGCGCTGCTCGGCATCCCCGAAAGGATCAGGATCGTCGCCTGGCTGTGCGTCGGCTACGTCGATCAGCTTTATCGGGAGCCGGAACTGGCGGTGAAGGGCTGGCGCGAGCGGCTACCGCTCGAAGATCTGGTTTTCACCGATCGATGGGGCGAGTGCTGACGGCTACTGCTGCGGCTGCGGCCCGCTGGATTTCGGATGGGCGAGGTCTATACTTTCCTCAGGCAGGAATGTCGGTCCGACCATACGTACCTTCTTGTTCGGATCGTAGGGACGTTCCGGCCCCGGCAGGTTCGGCTGGGCGGCAGCCGCCTGCGGCTGTTTGACACGCAGATCGATGATGCCGGAGTAGGGCTCCTCCTTCGGCAACTCGATACCCTGCAGCTTCATTCTCTCCTTGCGGTCCTCTTCCATATCGGAAGGAATGCAGTTGTTGGAGCGGATTGCAGCCAGGATCGCACCGCGCTCGCCGGAGGAGCGAACCAGTTGCCGGGCATTGTCTCTTTCCGCAACAAGCGCGTCGCGGCTTTGCTCCATGGCATCGAGCGTCTGCCGCATCTGATCGCAGACTTCGCCCTTCGGGCCGCCGAGGACAACGACACTGCCCGTGCCGCAGCCCGCCCGGCGCATCTCGATCCTGAGCCCGCGGATTTCGCTGTTCTGGTCGCTGAGTTCCCGCGCATAGCGCCGTATCTCGGCCGTGTTGCCGATGATCTGCGGTGCGTTGTTGAGCTGCCGATAAAGGGCTGCACAGGTCGCGATATCCCGCGCGGAGGCCACGGCGGGAACAAGCAGCAGCGGGGCGATCATCAGGCCGCAAAGGCGCATGAGGTGTTGTCCGGCTCTCTCCAATCACATGATCGCATCATGGAGCAAGCCGGTTGATAATATCATAAAATCGGCTGCCCAACGATTATTATTTAATTATCATATGGTTATATATAAAATTTAAAGTTGAATCTCCAGATTGGGTTGCGATGCTTCCACCACCGCGAGCGCAGCCATGTTCACGACGCCGCGCGAGGTGACCGAGGGCGACAGGATATGCACCGGCATGGCGGCGCCGAGCAGGACCGGGCCGACATGCAGCGCGTCGGTCATGTTCCGCACGACGCCGAGCGAGATGTTCGCCGCATCGAGGTTCGGGAAGATCAGCAGGTTGGCGTCACCAGTCAGTGAACTGTTCGGCATAGCACGCTTGCGCACCGTTTCGGAAAGCGCCGAACCGGCCTGCATTTCGCCGTCCACTTCCAGGCCAGGAGCCTGTTCGCGCACCAGCTTCAGGGCACTGCGCATCTTCTGGGCGCTTTCGGAATCCCGTGAGCCGAAGTTCGAATGGCAGATCAGCGCTGCCTTCGGGAGGATGCCGAAGCGGCGGACTTCCTCGGCCGCCAGGATGGTGATCTCGGCGATCTCCTGCGCCGACGGATTGTAGTTGACGAACGTATCGGCGAGGAAGAGCGCGCCGCGCTGAGAGATCACGAGGCTGAGCCCCGAGAAGGCGCAGACGCCCGGACGCCGGCCGATGATCTGGTCGACGTCCTTCAGGTGCCGGTCATAACCGCCCTCGACGCCACAGATCAGCGCATCGGCTTCGCCGCGTTTCACCGACAATAAACCGATCACCGTATTGTTGGTGCGCACGATGGTGCGGGCGCTTTCCGGGTTGATGCCCTTGCGGCCGACCAGGGCGAAATAATCGTCAACATAATCGCGGTAGCGCGGATCGTCTTCCGGATTGACCACGGCGAAATCGACATTCGGGCGGATGCGGATGCCGAAACGCTTGAGCCGGGCTTCGATCACCGACGGGCGGCCGATCAGGATCGGCGTTGCCGTCTTTTCCTCCAAGAGCACCTGGGCTGCCCGCAGCACGCGTTCGTCCTCGCCTTCGGCAAAGATGACTCGCTTCCTTTCGGCCGTCTTGGCGGCGTTGAAGATCGGCTTCATCACGAAGCCGGAGCGCCAGACGAAACGGTTCAGCTGGTCGAGATAGGCATCGAAATCTTGGATCGGCCTCGACGCGACGCCGCTTTCAGCGGCAGCTCTGGCGACGGCCGGCGCGATGCGCAGGATGAGGCGTGGATCGAAGGGCGAGGGGATCAGGTAATCCGGACCGAAGACCGGCGTATCGCCGGAATAGGCGCGTGCGGCAACGTCGGAGACTTCTTCGCGCGCGAGGGCTGCGATCGCCTTGACCGCCGCCATCTTCATGTCCTCGTTGATCGTCCGGGCGCCGCAATCGAGCGCCCCACGGAAGATATACGGGAAGCACAGCACGTTGTTGACCTGGTTCGGGAAATCCGAGCGGCCGGTGCAGATCATCGCGTCCGGGCGGGCTGCGCGCGCAAGCTCAGGCATGATTTCCGGAGTCGGATTGGCAAGCGCCATGATCAGCGGCTTCGGTGCCATGCGGGCGAGCAGTTCCGGTTTGAGCACACCCGCGGCGGAAAGCCCGAGGAAGACATCGGCGTCGTCGATGCTGTCGGCAAGTACGCGCTTGTCACTCTTCTGCGCATAGATCGCCTTCCATTCGTCCATCAGTTCGGTGCGGCCTTCATAGACGAGGCCCTCGATATCGTGGACCCAGATATTCTCCTTCCTTGCACCGAGCGAGACGAGGAGATGCAGACAGGCGAGAGCCGCGGCACCGGCGCCCGACGTGACGATCTTCACGTCGGCGATATTCTTGCCGGCAAGCTCCAGTCCGTTGAGGATCGCGGCGGCGACGATGATCGCGGTACCGTGCTGGTCGTCATGGAAGACCGGAATGTTCATTTTTTCGCGAAGCCGACGCTCCACCTCGAAACATTCCGGCGCCTTGATGTCCTCGAGGTTGATACCGCCGAAGGTCGGCTCCAGCGCCGAGACGGTCGAGACCATGGCATCGATGCTCGCTGCGTCGATTTCGATGTCGAAGACGTCGATGCCCGCAAATTTCTTGAAGAGAACGGCTTTCCCTTCCATCACCGGCTTCGAGGCGAGCGGTCCGATATTGCCGAGGCCGAGTACGGCAGTACCATTGGAGATAACGGCGACAAGATTGGCGCGGGCGGTGTAATCCGCCGCCATATCGGGATTGTCGCGGATCGCAAGGCAGGGTGCCGCCACCCCGGGCGAATAGGCGAGCGCCAGGTCGCGCTGGTTGCCGAGCGGCTTGGTCGCCTGGATCTCCAGTTTGCCGGGGCGGGGATAGCGGTGGAAGAACAGCGCCTGTTCATCGAGATCGCCGCTGGCTGGCATGGCGGACGATTTCGGTTTTTCTTGCGCGTTCATGGTTCCTCCTGGCTTGTCTTGTTCTGTCTCGGCTGGATCGAAAGGAGAGAGTCCTCCTTACATCAATCGACCCGACGGAACAGCAGCTAATTTGCGGTCGTGGCGGAAATCGGAAGGAGAGCTGGAATGACGCTCGGCTGCCCGCAGGAGCGGCTTTTCCATGTTTTGTCATCATCCTGAAACACGAGTCTGGTTTTGGAAATCGCGAGAGGCGGCAGCGAAAGGACGACTTCGTGACCGGTCAAGTGGATACAAGGCATTTCAGAACGCTTTTCATCTCGGACGTGCATCTGGGTTCCAAGGCCGCCCGAACCGATTTTCTCCTCGATTTCCTGCGCTATCATGAAGCTGATACGCTTTTTCTGGTCGGCGATATCGTTGACGGCTGGCGCCTGAAGCGCAACTGGTACTGGCCGCAAGGCTGCAATGACGTCGTGCAGAAGCTCCTCCGCAAGGCGCGAAAGGGAGCCCGCATCGTCTATATTCCCGGCAATCACGATGAGTTCCTGCGTTCGTTTCCGGGAATGCACTTCGGCGGCATCGAAGTGGCCGAACGCGCGATCTACGAAATGGCGGACGGCAAGAAATACCTGATCCTGCACGGCGACGAATTCGACGTGGTCGTACGCAATGCCCGTCTGCTCGCCTATCTCGGCGACTGGGCCTATGACGCGGCGATCGCCATCAACGTCGTGCTTGCCGCCGTCCGCCGCCGCCTCGGCATGCCCTACTGGTCCTTCTCCGCCTGGGCGAAGCTGCAGGTCAAGCATGCGGTCAACTTCATCGGCGAGTTCCAGCGTGTCGTGGCCGAGGAAGCCCGCCGCAACAATGTCGACGGCGTCATCTGCGGCCATATCCATCACGCGGTGATGGAGGATATCGAGGGCATCCATTACGTCAACACCGGCGACTGGGTGGAAAGCTGCACGGCGATTGCCGAGAACCACGACGGCACGCTCGAAATGATCTCGTGGCAGAAGATCGGCAACACGGCCGAGATCAAGGCTTTGCCGAAGCCGCAGTCGGTCGAGGATATGCAGGCCGCTTGAGAAGCGGCCCGTAGATGGCTGATCGTATCAGATGGCTATTTCTGGCCATAGGCAGGGTCGGGGCGCTTGTGTTAGGTAAGCTGGAAATTTCAGCAACCTGCCCGTGAAGTCGTGATTCCTCCCCATACGGCGCCTCCAGCGCCCCGGTTATTCCAACTGCGCTGTGCCCTTGCCTACGGAGCGCCGCTCGGGGTCAATGGCATTATCTTGCCCTATCTGCCCGTCTGGCTCGACGCACTGGCTTTCACGGAATTCGAAATCGGCATCATATTGGCGATGCAGCTTCTCCTGCGCGTGCTTGCAGCGCCGGTATCGGGGGTTTTCGCAGACCGCCTGAGCGAGCGGACTTTGATTCTTGCATGGTCCGGCGCGCTGTCGTTGTTGACGGCCCTGGCCATGTTCTTCGTTCGTGACTTCTGGTCGGTCCTTCTGGTCATCGGGATTCAGGCGGCTGTGTTTGCGCCTTACCCGCCGATCGTCGAATCGATCGCAGTGACCGGAGTGCGCCGCTGGGGGTTCCAATACGGATCGATGCGCGTCTGGGGTTCCATTGGTTTCGTGGCCGCGACCCTTCTCGTCGGCGAGTTGCGCGGCGTCTGGGGCGTTCAGGCCATACCTTCGGCCATGGTGATCGGTTTCCTGCTGACGGTCGCCGTCGCCTTCGCAGCACCCAGGCTCGGGCGGGCGGCAATCCGACCCGGAACAGACAAGGCTCTGCAGCCGAGCTCACTCGGACGGTTCGATCTGCATGTATTGATGATCGGCGCGTCGGTGGCTCAGGCCAGCCATGGAATGTTCTATACGTTCGGCACCATCCATTGGCAGCAGATCGGGCTCTCGAGCGGTTCGATCGGTGTGCTGTGGAGTGCGGCGGTTCTTTCCGAGATATTGGTCTTGTTTGCGGCCGGGCGGATTGCGAGACGCCTTTCACCCTGGTCGCTGATGCGAATCGGCTGCGCGGTTGCCGTTGTCCGCTGGACGCTGTTCCCGTTGCCGCTGGGCTTTTGGGGTTATATGGCGCTGCAGGTCGCGCACGCCTTCACCTTCGCTTTCGTGCATATCGGGCTGCAGCACAGGCTGGTGGAAACCGTGCGCGAAGACCAGGAGACCTCGATGCAGGGCGCCTATGTCTTCTATAACGGCGTCTTTCTGGCACTTTCGACGTTACTCTCCGGTATGCTCTACCGGCAGTTCGGATTGACGAGCTATGTTGCGATGTCGGTCCTGGCGCTTGTCGGCCTTGCGATCATCGCGCTCGCGGCGAAGCTTCAGCCCCAGAGGCTGGCTTCCGGCGGATACACGAGCGAGCCCTCGTAGCGCAATCCGCCCGGCCGGTCGCGGGCCAAGAGCAGCGGACCGTCGAGATCGGCATAATCGGCATCCTGGGCGAGCAGGACGGCCGGTGCCATGGCAAGCGAGGATCCGACCATGCAGCCGATCATCACCGCAAATCCGAGACGCTGCGCTTCCTCCTTCATGGCAAGTGCTTCAGTCAGACCACCGGTCTTGTCGAGCTTGATGTTGACCGCGTCATAACGGTCGCGAAGGCTTTCCAAATCCTTGGTCGCATGCACGCTTTCGTCGGCGCAGACCGAGACCAGATGACGGATGCCGGTGAGTGCGGCGTCCCTGCCGGCCGGGAGCGGCTGCTCGATCAGGGACACGTTGGTTTCGGCGGCAATCGCCATATGGTGGGTAAGATTGTCCTCCGTCCATCCCTCGTTGGCATCGACGATAATGCGGGAATCCGGCGCTGCCTCGCGGACGGCGCGGAGGCGGACCTCGTCATTGTCGGTTCCCAGCTTGATCTTGAGGAGGGGGCGATTCGCATTCTTCCGCGCTTCGGCCGCCATGGCCTCCGGTTCGCCGAGCGAAAGCGTGAAGGCCGTGACGAAGGGCTTGGAATTCGAAGCGCCGATCATATCGGCGACACGCCGGCCGGTCCGCTTGGCTTCGAGGTCCCAGAGGGCGCAATCCACCGCATTGCGGGCAGCCCCCGGCTTCATCCGCGCCTGCAACTCTTCACGCGTCAAACCGTCGCGAATCGCCTCGGCGATGGACCGGATATCGGCAATCACCCCTTCCACGGTTTCGCCATAACGCTTGTAGGGCACGCATTCTCCACGGCCGGAACGGCCATTTTCATGAATCATGCAGGTGATGACGTCCGCTTCCGTCTTGGAACCGCGCGAGATTGTGAACTTGCCGGCGATCGGGAATGATTCGATTGTGGCTTCGAGGTGACGGCTCATGGTTTTACGCTTCCCGTTGTGGCAAATACTTACGAGGTGGCTATATTGCCCGTCGCAAAAAATGCGATCAACTGTATCGTATGAAACCTTTTTTAGCCGCTGTTACGAAAGAAGCCTGTGACGTTTAGGTCTGCCGAAATCAAGGCCGAAGATCTGCCCGGCGGCGACGGTGAGCGTTACCTGCTGTCCGGCGACTGGCGCGGCCAGACGATCCTGTCGATGCTGAAGGAGTTCCAACATCTGGAGCAGGTCCGGAGCCGGGGCAGGGTGGAAATCGACCTTTCCGGCATAGCCGGCATCGACACGGCCGGAGCCTGGCTGATCCGCCGGCTGATGACGGCGAAGGGCGAGCAGGGCAGCGAAGCCGTATTGATCGGCGGTGAAGGACCAATTCGCGAGCTGATCGGGGTATTGCCGGAAAAGGCGCCGGCACCGCCGTCGGACCAGGGCGACAAGGGCACGCTCTTCGAGCGCCTTTTTGCGCCGACCGGCAAGGCCATGGCGGAACTCGGCAGCGATTTCTACGCGGCGATGCATATTCTCGGCTCCGCGGTTCGCGGCGCGCAGATGAAGCTCGGCCGCGGCGCCGGCGTCTCGCCCGCTTCCGTAGTCACCCATATCGACCGCATGGGCGTGCGCGCCGTGCCGATCATCGTGCTGATGTCGTTTTTGATCGGTGCAATCATCGCGCAGCAGGGCGCTTTCCAGCTCCGCTATTTCGGAGCCGAAATCTTCGTCGTAGACCTCGTCGGCATCCTGCAGCTGCGCGAGATCGGTGTGCTCCTGACAGCAATCATGATCGCCGGCCGATCCGGAAGCGCGATCACCGCCGAGATCGGCTCGATGAAGATGCGCGAGGAGATCGACGCGCTGACGGTGATCGGCCTCAACCCCGTGGGCGTCTTGATCTTCCCGCGCCTCGTGGCGCTGACGGTCGCGCTGCCGCTCCTGACCATTGTTGCCAACTTCGCCGCGCTTACGGGAGCGGCGGTCGTTGCCTGGGCTTATTCCGGCATCACCTTCGATACCTATCTGTCACGCCTGCACGAGGCGATCGACCACACGTCCGTCGCATCCGGCATGATCAAGGCCCCGTTCATGGCGCTGTCGATCGGCATCGTTGCGGCTGTCGAGGGCATGAAGGTCGGCGGCAGCGCCGAATCCCTCGGCCAGCACGTCACGACATCCGTCGTAAAGGCAATCTTCGTCGTCATCCTTATGGATGCAGTTTTCGCCATCTTCTATTCCGCGATCGATTTCTGATGGAGAAGGGTTTGGAAGCGGTGAAGCAAGAGGGAGAGGTCAATGCGGATGGCCGGCAGGTCGTGCTTTCGGTGCGCGACGTAACGGTCGGCTTCGGCAGCCAGCTTGTGCTCGATCACCTGAACCTCGACGTTTATCGCGGTGAGATCCTGGGATTTGTCGGTGCTTCCGGGACGGGCAAGTCGGTGCTGATGCGCACGGTGCTCGGCCTTCTGCCGCATCGGTCCGGCACGATCGAAATCCTCGGTGTCGATTACGACAATGCTTCGGAAGAGGAGCGCATGCTGGTCGACATGCGGCTCGGCGTGCTTTTCCAGCACGGTGCTCTGTTCTCGGCACTGACGGTCAAGGAAAACATCCAGCTTCCGATGCGCGAATATCTCGACCTGCCGCAATCGCTGATGGACGAGCTTGCCTATCTGAAGGTCGAGATGGTCGGCCTGTCGCCGGATGCGGCAGACAAATATCCCTCCGAACTGTCAGGCGGCATGATCAAGCGTGCCGCGCTTGCGAGGGCGCTCGCGCTCGATCCGGACCTCGTCTTCCTCGATGAGCCGACATCCGGCCTCGATCCGATCGGTGCGGCCGATTTCGACGCGCTCATCGCCAAGCTGCGCGATACGCTGGGCTTGACCGTCTATATGGTAACACATGACCTGGACAGCCTTTTTTCGGTTTGCGACCGTATTGCCGTCCTTGGCCAGAAACGGGTATTGGTGGAAGGAACACTTGAGGATATGTTTGCCTGTGACGATCCATGGGTTCAGTCCTATTTCCGTGGCAAACGGGCGCGGTCGGTCGTGGCTCACGAAAAGCAGCCGACAGCAGAAGTAGAGAAGACGTAATCCATGGAAACCAGAGCCAACTACGCCCTTGTCGGTTTCTTTACACTTCTGGTGATCGCAGCCGCTTTCGGGTTTGTCTACTGGATGGCCCAATCCGGCCGTGGCGGGCCGACGGCCGAGCTGGCGATTCGCATCCCGGGTTCGGCCAACGGCCTTTCCGTCGGTTCGCCGGTCCGTTTCAACGGCATTCCCGTCGGTTCCGTGCGAGGCCTCACGATCGACCCGGACGATCCGCGCTATTCGATCGCGTTCACGGAAGTCAGGGCCGACGCGCCGGTCTACCAGTCAACCCAGGCGAGGCTGGAAGTGCAGGGGCTGACGGGGGCCGCCTATATCGAACTTTCCGGCGGCGCAAAGGGCGAGGAGAATATCCTCCAGAAATCGCTGGAGACCGGCCGGCCGGCGGTGCTGATTGCCGAACAATCGAGCGTGACGAACCTGCTTGCGACCGCCGACAAGATCCTCCAGCGCGCCGATGAAGCGATCGGCGATATTCAGGGGTTTGCCGCGGATGCACGCGGGCCGCTGACCCAGACCATCCGCAACGTCGAGACCTTCACGTCGTCGCTCGCCCAGAACTCCGACAGCATCGACAAGTTTTTGAACAGCCTTTCGACGCTCTCGGTGACGATCGACAGCGTCTCCGGAACGCTGAATTCGACGCTCGAAGCCGCCGAGAAACTGGTCAGCGCGATCGACGCGGAAAAGATCAACGCCGTCGTTTCCAACACCGAACGCGCCACCCGCAACATCGCCAATGCTTCCGACAATTTCGGAGACCTCGTGACGAATGTGAAGAATGCCGCCGCGAGCTTCGAACAGGCCGGAGTGCAGGCCCAGAACGTTCTCAAGCGGGTCGATACGGTGATGAATTCCGTCGATCCCGATCAGGTCAAGACGACCATTGCCAACATCACCGCAGCCTCCGAGGATGCCCGGCAGACCGTCAGCTCGGCGCGCAATGTGGTGGATGGCTTCACCGAGCGCCGCGAGGATATCAACCGCGCCATTGGCGACTTCACGGAACTGGCGAGAAAGCTGAACGAGGCCTCCAGCCGCGTAGACGGTATCCTGGCCAAGGTCGATGGGCTCGTTTCCAGCGACGATTCACAAGGTCTTTTCGTAGAGGCCCGCAGAACGCTTGAATCCTTCCGCACCGTCGCCGACAACATCAATGCGCGCGTTGGCCCGATAGCAGACAATCTGTCACGTTTCTCGTCGAGCGGTCTGAGGGATATCCAGACGCTCGTGAACGACGCTCGACGTACCGTGCAGTCACTCGACCAGACGATCAGCAATTTCGACCAGAATCCGCAGCGGCTGATCTTCGGCGGCGAGACAGTAAAGCAATATGACGGCAGGACACGGCGGTAAGCGGGACGTTCATGTCGGAGAATGGGGGTTTGATGACCGGTTCGGAGTTCCTGGGACAACGTGCGGACCGCCGTCCGTTTCTGCTCGCGGCGCTGCCGCTCGTGGCCATGCTGGTAACCGGCTGCGGCAGCAAGGCGAACAACGATACATTCGACCTGTCGATCACGCCTTCCGGGCAGGGTCCGGCCGCCCGCAACCGCCAGATCCTGGTGCCGGAGCCGACGGCGCTGAAATTGCTGAACAGCGAGCAGGTCGTCGTGCGCGTTTCGCCGTCGGAGATCCAGTATCTCGCCGATTCCCGCTGGGGCGACCGCCTGCCGGCTCTCGTTCAATCGAAGCTCGTCGAGGCCTTCGAGAATTCCGGCCGCCTTGGCGGCGTCGGCAAGCCGGGGCAGGGGCTTGCGATCGACTATCAGGTCGTCACCGATATTCGCGCCTTTGAAGTGACAGCGACCAGCCCGCGCGTAGCGAATGTGGAAATCTCCGCAAAGCTTCTCAACGACCGCAACGGCACGGTACGCGCCCAGAGCGTCTTCACGGCAACTGCGCCCGTTTCCGGCCAGGAGAACCGCGATTTCATCGAGGCGCTCGACAGAGCGTTTGCCAAGGTCGGCGCCGAGATCGTCGACTGGGCGCTGAAGTCGATATGAGACATCAATGCCTGGAATTCGGTTGGCGGATGTTCTAAGTTCCACGGTCCGACCCTACGTGAGCCAGTGCACCGCCGATGGGGATACCTTGTCTTGTCGGATCAGCGCGTTGAGCGACTGCCCCAAACCCCACAAAATCGACTTTCATGGACGTGCGGAAGAAGGCGATCTCTTCGCTGCCGTGGTCCGCGGTTTGTCTATGCCCTATCGCCAACTTAGAGCGTCGGGCGATTAATATGCAACGCATCCGGCTTGCCGAAAATAGTTCCA
>NZ_JPYQ01000033.1:0-700 GCF_000757525.1 Rhizobium sp. YS-1r
CTAGTGTGACGTCTCAGAGATTATGACGGGTTGTTCTATGCCCAGAATTGGCAGGTCTTGCGGGGGGACGAGCAGTTGGATGCTGCGCGCGACACCTGGTTGCTTTTGGATCAATCCGATTTTCTCAAGTGTCTTTAGCATCTGGTGGACCGAGGGTGGGGTGACTTTGAAGTATCGCTGGAAGTCTGCCTCGGCTGGGGCACGGCCATTGATCTGTGAATAGGCCCATATGAAGGCAAGATACTGGCCCTGCTTTGCGGTGAAGGGGGTTGGTCCGCCCGGCTTCTTTTGGTCAAGCAATTGATTCATTTCGGATTCATCCAAGGTCCCTCGATGATGAGGGATATTGTGATGAACGTACGATATCGAGTCGATCTTAGCCAGATCGAACGCGACGAGCTTGGCGCTTTGGTAAGTGGTGGCAAGCAACCAGTCCGACGGCTCAAGCGAATGCAGATACTGCTGGCGGCTGACGCCGGCGTCAGCGATGAGGCCATCGAAGCCTCGGTGCAGACCAGCGGCTCCACCATCTATCGCACCAGGAAGCGCTTTGTGGAGATCAGCCTGGAGGCCGCCCTCAGTGAAGAGCCGCGGCCCGGGGCGGCTCGAAAGCTGAGCGGCAAGGACGAGGTGCGACTGGTCGCCCTGGCTTGCTCGGATCCACCCAAGGGCTGCGCCCGGTGGACCTTGAAGCTTTTGG
>NZ_JPYQ01000034.1:0-2760 GCF_000757525.1 Rhizobium sp. YS-1r
CGGCCGTGTTCGGAATGGGAACGGGTGCAGCCACCCCGCCATGACCACCAGGTCGGCTAAGGGCAATGCTCCGGCCGTTGAGGCCGGAGATTGTTGAGAAGCTGGTTCACTCCGACAGTGATTGGTGAACTGTCGGTAGTGATTGGTTTTTATGAACACGTCGATTGGGACGGATTTCGTACTGCGGTGCGTATGGCACCCATACAGGACGCTAGTCCGTCGCCGGTCGTCCGGCGCCCCCGCGGAGCGCAGCCCGAAGGGCGTACGCGCGTGAGCGCTGAACAAAAGCATCATCGAGCTCCGCTTGATGAGCATGGTCAATGAGAACGATCAAGCCGATCGGGCGATTAGTAAGGCTAAGCTTCATGCATTGCTGCACGTCCACACGCCTCCTATCAACGTGGTCGTCTTCCACGGCCCTGATAGGGAATACTCGTTTTCAGGGGGGTTTCCCGCTTAGATGCCTTCAGCGGTTATCCCGTCCATATATAGCTACCCTGCTATGCCCTTGGCAGGACAACAGGTCCACCAGAGATATGTCCATCCCGGTCCTCTCGTACTAGGGACAGATCCTGTCAATATTCCTACACCCACGGCAGATAGGGACCGAACTGTCTCACGACGTTCTGAACCCAGCTCACGTACCGCTTTAATTGGCGAACAGCCAAACCCTTGGGACCTGCTCCAGCCCCAGGATGCGATGAGCCGACATCGAGGTGCCAAACAACCCCGTCGATATGGACTCTTGGGGGTCATCAGCCTGTTATCCCCGGCGTACCTTTTATCCGTTGAGCGATGGCCCTTCCACGCGGGACCACCGGATCACTATGACCGACTTTCGTCTCTGCTCGACTTGTCAGTCTCGCAGTCAGGCGGGCTTATGCCATTGCACTCGACGAGCGATTTCCGACCGCTCTGAGCCCACCATCGCGCGCCTCCGTTACTCTTTCGGAGGCGACCGCCCCAGTCAAACTACCCACCATACACTGTCCCGGACCCGGATGACGGGCCGCGGTTAGACATCCATGACGATAAGGGTGGTATTTCAAGGATGGCTCCACGAAGACTGGCGTCCCCGCTTCAAAGCCTACCACCTATCCTACACATGCCGACACGAATGCCAGTGTAAAGCTATAGTAAAGGTGCACGGGGTCTTTCCGTCTAACCGCAGGAACCCCGCATCTTCACGGGGAATTCAATTTCACTGAGTCGATGTTGGAGACAGCGGGGAAGTCGTTACGCCATTCGTGCAGGTCGGAACTTACCCGACAAGGAATTTCGCTACCTTAGGACCGTTATAGTTACGGCCGCCGTTTACTGGGGCTTCGATTCAGAGCTTGCACCCCTCCTCTTAACCTTCCAGCACCGGGCAGGCGTCAGACCCTATACGTCGTCTTTCGACTTCGCAGAGCCCTGTGTTTTTGATAAACAGTCGCTACCCCCTGGTCTGTGCCACCCCAAAATGGTTGCCCAATCTGGGGTCACGCTTCTTCCGAAGTTACGCGTGCAATTTGCCGAGTTCCTTCAACATCGTTCTCTCAAGCGCCTTGGTATGCTCTACCTGACCACCTGTGTCGGTTTCGGGTACGGTCTATAAGGTGGAGCTGTTTCCTGGAACCGCCCCGCTGCCCACCCAATCCAATAAGAGTGAACAACTTTCGCGATCCGTCACTACCACCAGGCCCACGAATATTAACGTGGTTCCCATCGACTACGCATGTCTGCCTCGTCTTAGGGGCCGGCTAACCCTGCTCAGATTAACTTTAAGCAGGAACCCTTGGTCTTTCGGCGAGAGGGTCTCTCACCCTCTTTATCGTTACTCATGTCAACATTCGCACTTCCGATATCTCCAGCAGCCCTCACGGGTCCGCCTTCACAGACTTACGGAACGCTCCGCTACCCCTATGTCTTCGTTAGAAGATCATAAGCCTCAGCTTCGGTGCATGGCTTTAGCCCCGTTACATTTTCGGCGCAAAGACCCTTGATTAGACCAGTGAGCTGTTACGCTTTCTTTAAATGATGGCTGCTTCTAAGCCAACATCCTGGTTGTTTTGGGATCCTCACATCCTTTCCCACTTAGCCATGACTTGGGGACCTTAGCTGGAGGTCAGGGTTGTTGCCCTCTTCACGACGGACGTTAGCACCCGCCGTGTGTCTGCCGAGTAGTACTCTCAGGTATTCGCAGTTTGGTTAGGATCAGTAAGACGGTGAGTCCCCATAGCCCATCCAGTGCTCTACCCCCTGAGGTATTCGCTCGACGCTCTACCTAAATAGATTTCGCGGAGAACCAGCTATCTCCGAGTTTGATTGGCCTTTCACCCCTAGCCACAAGTCATCCCAATCTATTGCAACAGATGCGGGTTCGGCCCTCCAGTTGGTGTTACCCAACCTTCAGCCTGCTCATGGCTAGATCACTCGGTTTCGGGTCTAATGCAACTAACTCAATCGCCCTATTCAGACTCGCTTTCGCTGCGCCTACACCTACCGGCTTAAGCTTGCTAGTTACACTAAGTCGTTGACCCATTATACAAAAGGTACGCCGTCAGCCTTGCGGCCTCCGACTGCTTGTAGGCATCCGGTTTCAGGTTCTATTTCACTCCCCTTGTCGGGGTGCTTTTCACCTTTCCCTCACGGTACTTGTTCGCTATCGGTCATGCACGAGTACTTAGGCTTGGAGAGTGGTCTCCCCATGTTCAGACAGGATTTCTCGTGTCCCGCCCTACTCTAGGACAATCAGTGTTCTACGCCTACGGGGCTGTC
>NZ_JPYQ01000035.1:0-15207 GCF_000757525.1 Rhizobium sp. YS-1r
CTGCCAATTCTGGGCATAGAACAACCCGTCATAATCTCTGAGACGTCACACTAGCGTATGAGAGACTTCGGGATGCGATCGAGCCGATAGTTAGCGGATCGCCCTCAAGCCGGTGCCGACGGCCGGATCAATTCCGGCCGTTATCAGCGATATGCCACCCGGGCTTCCGAAGTGGGCAACAACATCGTCTTGAGGATATAGAACATCGAGCCTGTGTTTTTTGCAGTTGATAAGATCAGAATGAACGCCTCTGTTACCACAAGTTCCTCCGCAACAGATTTGTTAGGCGTGCCAAGAATTTGGTCCGGCTGGAATGACTGATTGGGGACCGACTTCGGACTAACGGTCTCCGCCGGCATGCACCAATTGCGGAGACCGGATTACTCACTTTCCGGGATGAAGCCTCCGGTCTGGCGTTTCCAGAGCCGGGCAAACAGCCCATCGCGCATGACAAGTTCGCCGGGTGTGCCCTCCTCGACGATACGTCCTCCATCCAGTACCACAATGCGATCCATCTTTGCGATGGTGGAAAGGCGATGGGCGATCGCAATAACCGTCTTTCCCTCGTAAAAGCGCAAGAGCAGGTTCACCAGTGTCGTTTTCCCGGCGCCGGACAAGCCTACAAGGCCGACCTTCTCGCCGGATTTGATGGTGAGCGATAGATCCTTGATAACCCGCTTTTCCGCCCGATACGCGAAGCTGACGTTCTGGAAACGGACTTCTCCGCCTATGACCACGATCTCTCCTGCTTCTGGCGGATCCACAATGGTCGGCGGGGTCGTCATCACCGGCATGGCGTCCTTGATCGTGCCGATCGCCTGGAAAACCTGCTGCCCCATCTGGAGAAAGGTGAAGGTGTGTCCCGAAAGACGCTGCAGGACATAGACGGCCGCAACGAACTCACCGACGGATATGAAGCCCTCGACCAGTCCGGTGAGCCCGATCGACAGGATGGTGAGCCAAAGCCCGGTATTGAGCGCAACGACGATGAGTTCCGAGGTCCGGTAGATCCGTTGCTCGCCGTGCTGCGTGTTGACCGCATTCTGGAGGACGCGACGGATGGCGCCGGCCTCACTGTCTTCCGCGGCGAATTGCTTGATCATCTGCATGTTGCCGTAGAGATCGTTGACGGTGCCGGCGATCAGGCTGCGCAACTTGGCGGTACGCCGGGATCGCTCGGTGAAGATCGGCGCCATCTTTACCGCCAGCACAACATTGAGCACGATCCAGACCACGACCGGCAACGCCAGTTGCCAAGCCAGGGCCCCGAGCAGCACCACCGATCCGGCCATCGACAGAATGAAACGCGGAATGGTCTGGAACGCGGCAATGATCTGCTGCTGAACGGCGGACGCGACCTGCGAGAGGCGCGAGACGACCTGTCCGGCGAAAAGATCGTGAAAAAAGGCAATGTCTTGCCGTTCCACGGCCTTGTGGCCCTGCCATTGGATTGCGACTGGCATCGCGACGCTCAAGGTGTGGGACTGAAGCGTGTTCAGCAGGAATGACGCGATAGGCAGTCCTGGAAACAGCAGCAGGCCCAGAAACGTCAGCAGCGGCCATTCGGCTCGCAGGAAGTTCGCCGCGCCCTGCTGGCTGACACCATCCACGACAACGGACAAGCCCCAGACAATCGTCAGATTGATCGCCTCGACGGCCATGGCGGCGAGTGCAAGCGCAATCAGCACCGCCCGGAACATCGAGATGAAATGCAGAAGGACGGCAACCGGTCTTTTGGAAGGCAGCGGCCGGTAAGGAATGTCCAGAGGCCGGATCAGCTTCTCGAACGGTCGGTAGATGGCGTCTGAAATCGACATGTCTCTATCGCTTCGAATATCGGCAAATACGGCGGTTCACTATCGCCACCGATAAGACCATCGTCGGCGCCGGGAGGCAACCTCAGAGGCGCCGCACACAGATGGCGATTCAGGTCTGAGAGCAGGCGGCGATCACGATGGCATCGCCACCAGCGGACAAGTGGAGGATTGACCCTCTGCGCCCTTTAGGGCGAATCGAGAGCGACCACTTCCGGGTAAAGAAGAACATGCCCAAGATCGGTGGCTTCCAGTCATTTAACTCGGCACGCCGAACAATAGCCGGTTTGACGATTTCGGCTTGCGGATGGCGGCAGGCGATCAGCGCTTAATGAAGGCGCCGTCCTTCATGATCATCGGCATATGCATACCCTGACGCGTGAGAAGCGTGAGATCATCGAGAGGGTTGCCATCGACCACGATCAGGTCGGCGAATGCGCCGGCGGCGATCGTGCCGATCTTGCCTTCCACCCGCAGCAGGCGCGCGGCGATATGGGTGGCCGAAGCGATGACGTCTATGGCTGGCAGAACCCGGCCGCGGATGACGAATTCTTCCGACTGGTGCACATGCATGCCACCCAAGAGGTCGCTGCCATAGGCCATCTGCAGGCCGGCCTCGCGCATGATCAAAAGCGATTCCATGCCGGCGAGACGAACATCATCGACCTTGGCCACCGATGCGGCTGGCAGGCCCATGGCTTCACCCTCGCTCGAAAGCTTGTCATAGGTGACGAGCGTCGGAACAGCGAAAGCTCCCCTTGATGCGGCAAGCTTCGCCGTCTCAGGTCCGATCAGGTTACAGTGTTCCAGCGAATGCACGCCACATTCGACCGCCCGGCGAATGGCCTGGTCGGTATAAAGATGCGCCGAGACATAGGTGCCGGCATTTTCCGCTTCCTCGACCACGGCAAGCAGCTCTTCGCGGGAAAAGCCGAGAAAGTGGATCGGGTCGGTCGGCGAGGATACGCCGCCATTGGCCATGATCTTGATGAAGTTGGCGCCGCTCTTGATCTCCTCGCGCGCGGCACGGCGAACTTCCGGAACGCCATCGACGATACGGCCGAGCGCACCCAACGGGAAGCTGCGAAGCTGCACCGGATTATCATTGAAGGGGCCGCGATAATCGCAATGACCGCCGGTCTGGGCCAGGGCCTTGCCGGAAATGTTGAGGCGCGGCGTCGGCCAGGACGCTTCGAGGGCAGCGGCAACCAGGCCCGAGGTTGCACCACCGACATCGCGCACCGTGGTAAAACCGCGATTGAGCATTTCGCCCATCAGCTTGAACGCGCGCACCGTGACGAGCGTATCGGGAAGCTGGCCGTTGCGGCCGAGATCGGCAGTCGAGGCGACAACATGAACATGGGCATCGATCAGGCCCGGCATCAGGATCTTGCCGGAGAGATCGATGCGTTCGGCCGACGCGCTTGAGACCGAGGTGCCGACCTCACGGATCATGTTGCCTTCGATCCGCACATTGACCGGATCGCTCGGGCGATCGGCAGTGCCATCAACGATGCGGGCGTTCTCGAAGAGAATGTTTGTCATGAAACTTGTCCTGGGAATGTGTTCAGGCGCGCCGCGCCTCAAGATAGGCAGGGATAAGCAAAGGCGCATAGGCAGCCGCCTTCGCAAGATGCTCCTCGGTATAGGCACCGCTTTTATCGAGCAAGTTCATCGTGCCGATGGTCTCGCCGTTGTAGACGACGGGGATGTTGATGACGGCACCGAGACCGAGGCTGAAAATCAGCTCATGGTCGTAGAACGCCCAGACAATGGCGTCCCGGTCCGGCCCGAGAAAGGCCTCCTGCCGGTCAATGACCTTCTCGCCCCACGGGGTCGGGCCCATGAGCTTGCGGCCGAACACCGGATAGGCAGCCTCGTTGCTTGAATAGACGCGAGCGACCTCGTCGCCATCCCGGTAAAGCAGGGTGAAGAGGCCAAAGCCGATTTCCTGCGACAGGGCCTCTTCCAGAGCCTTGTAGAGCGTCGCGGGCTGGCCGGGCGCGCTGAGCATCGACAGAAGTTCCTTCACGGTGATGTCTCCGGTTTCGGTGCGGGGGCGATACGTTCGGGCAGAATGCCCTGCGGGCGCAGATGCAGGACACAGAGCAAGGCGAGGCCGACGAGAATTTCGCGGATTGCCGCCACCTGCCCCGGTTCAAGCACGGTGAAGAGCTCGCCGAGAAAACGCGTCGCTTCGAGGAAGAACACGACGAGATAGGCACCGGCAAGCGCTCCCACCGGCCGACCGACACCGCCTGCCGTTACCGCGAGGAAGATATAGATGGTAATCAGCGGCTGGAAATGATCCGGCGAAATATAGGTCTGGAAATGACCGTAGAGAGCCCCCGCCAGACCGGCAATCCCCGCCGAAAGCGCAAAGGTCTGCATCTTGAAACGGGTTACGGATTTACCGGCGAAGGTCGCCAGTTCCTGGTCTTCGCGGATCGCCTTCAGCACACGCCCGAATGGCGACAGATCGAGGCGGCGCATCGTCAGGAACACCCCGAGTACGATGACGCTGACCAGCGCGAGATAAAACAGGTTGAAGCCATCGACGCCGAGCTCTGCTCGAAACGGCGCGGGTATCCCCGATATGCCATCCGAGCCGCGGGTCAGCCAGCGCTCGTTGAGCGCCACCATGCGCACCACCTCGGCAAAACCGAGGGTCACGATGGCGAGATAGTCACCGCGCAGGCGAATGGTCGCAAAGGTGGCGAGGATGCCGGCGGCGGCACCGATCAGGCAGGCAAGCAACATGGCAAGCGGCAACGGAACGCCGGCAATCGCCACCAGCGCCGAGGCATAGGCACCGACGGCAAAGAAACCGGCGACGCCGAGATTGACCATGCCGACGCCGCCCCAGATCAGATTGAGGCTGAGCGCCAAGAGCGCGTAGATGCCGCCGAGTGTCAGCGTGAAGATGAGGTAAGACAGCATCAGGTGTTCCTTTCACCCAGAATGCCTGCGGGACGCAGCGACAGGATGAGGAGAATGGTGGCGAAGCCGACGGCCGAACGATAGGTGGCCGGCAGAACCAGCACGGCCAGTTCCTCACCGATGCCGATCATGGCCGCGCCAAGTACGGCTCCGGGGATCGACCCCAGTCCGCCCAGCACCGCGGCGGCGAAAATCGACAGCAACAAACGTGATCCCGTCATCGGATCGATGGCCGTGTCGAGACCGAGAAGCACGCCGCCGACACCCGCAAGGCCCGCCCCGAGCACAACGGTGATCATGGCGATCCGGGCCGGGTCCATGCCGAAAAGCCTGCCAAGATCAGGATTGTCGGCAACCGCTCGCATGGCTTTGCCGAACCGGGTAAATCGCAGGAACAGAAACACCGCTGCCATGATGGCGATGGCAATCGCCGCCGTCTGCAACTGTTGCGGCCCGAATCTGAGGCCGGCAAAACGCCAGTCACGGGCGATCGGTAGATCGAATCCCTGAAGATCGTTGCCAAAGATGAAACGGATGACATTCTCGAGAATGAGATTGACCGCGATCGAGGCGATCGCCACCGCAAGCGCGCCGGAGGGACGCAGACGGGCAAGTGCCGTCTGCTCCGCAATCAGGCCGACTGCGCCGCCGGCAACAAATGCCACCAGCGCGGAAGGAAACACACCAAGTCCGAGCCCGCTATTGAAATACCAGGCTGCGAATGCGCCGACCGTGGCGTAGGCCCCTATGGCAAAGTTGACATAGCGCAGCACGGCAAAGATCGCCGTGAGGCCAAGGGCGGGAATGGCGATCAGCATCCCCGTCATGATACCGTTCAGTATTGCCTGCGCCACGATCGTCATCACGGCCTCACGCGATCTTCAGGAGCTTGAGCTTGGCACCTTCGACCTGTTCGTAGCGGAACTGACTGTCGGAGATGTCACCGGCAGCGGTGAAATCGCAGGGGCCGGAAGCGCCCTGATAGTTCACCGACTTGCCTTCGGCGATCAGCTTGAGACCATCGACCGCATTGTCGACGACCATGCCGCCCTCGGCCTGGGAAACCGAACGGATCGCATCGCGGATCGACTTGCCGTTGGCGGCGCTCGCCTTGGCGATGGCCATGATCACGAGGTTTGCCTGGTCGTAGACCTGCGTGGTGTAGGGATCCGGATTCTGCATGCCGATCAGCGACACCAGGCGCTTGTAGGCGCTGGACGATTCGGCCGGCGACGGCGCAATCGTGAAGATGCCTTCGACAATTTCCGGGGGAACGCTGTCGATAAGCTTCTGGTTGACGGAATAGGCGAAGGCGATCTTCTTGCCTTCGTAGCCGGCGCGGAAGATATCCTTGAGAAGGACAGCGGTATCCGCCGCGTAGCCGCCCAGCACGATGACATCGGGACCATAGGCCAGCATGTCATCGACTTCGCTGCGATAGGACGGCTTCTTGTCGTCATAGATCAGCGATTTCGTTTCGCCGCCGGCGGCGTTCACCGCCTTCGTGATATTGGTGAACTGGCTTTCCGCAAACGGGGTCTGCGGCGAGAAGAAGAACAGCTTCTTCACGCCCTGCTCCACGGCGAACTCACCAAACTTGCGGCCCTGGAGAATGGTCGTCGGCTGCGTCCGGATTATGTAGCCCTGATGCGGCAGCGCCGTGATGGCGTCGGCACCGGAAACGGTGGCCAGCATGGTGCCGGATTCCCAGCAGATCGGCGCAACCGCGGTCGTGACCGACGAGGCCCAGGTGCCGAGAATGGCCGAAACGCGATCGACATCCACCAGCTTGCGGGCGGCGCGAACACCGGCTTCCGGGTTCGTCTGGTCGTCTTCCGAAATGATCTCGATCTGGCGTCCCAGAACGCCGCCGGCCTTGTTCACCTCGCCGGCGACCGCCTTGATCGCCTTGACCATCACCGGCCCGTAGGGGCCGCCCGAGCCGGTCAGCGGCGTCAATGCGCCGATCTTGATGGCCCCGTCCTGTGCCATGACAGTGTGCGGTACAAGACCGGTTGCGGCGAGACCGGCCACGCCGCCCATGAAGCCGCGGCGACTGAATGTGAAGCTGCTCATGCGTTGTTCCCTCTTCTTTGATTGATTGCTGACCGTCTTCTCAACCGCCCAGGAACAGGCGGCGAACTTCAGGATCGGCGGCCAGTTCTCTGCCGCCGCCAGTGGCCGCGTTGCGACCGGTAACAATGACATAACCGCGGGTGGAGATCTCCAGCGCCTCAAGCGCGTGCTGCTCGACCATGAGGACGGGCAGACCGGACCGGTTGAGTTCGATGATCGCCATAAAAAGCTCCTCGGCCGCCTTCGGCGAAAGCCCTGCCGTTGGCTCATCGAGCAGCAGCAGCTTCGGCTCGGTCATCAGGCTCATGCCCATGGCAAGGAGTTGCCGCTGACCGCCGGAAAGCGTGCGCGCCAGCGCCTTTCGTTTGTCGGCCAGAACAGGATAGCGGGCATAGACAGCTTCGCGCCGGGCCGCCATGCCCGAGGGATTGCCGAAGCTGGCGATGTCGAGGTTCTCGGCCACCGACATCGCGCCGAACACGTTCTTTTCCTGCATCACGAAAGCCAGTCCGGCCTTCGAGCGACCGAGCGCATCCTGGCGGGTCAGATCGGCGCCATTCATTCGGACGCTGCCGCCCTTCAGCGGCACCAAACCGGCAATCGCCTTGAGAAGTGTCGATTTGCCCGCACCGTTCGGGCCGATGATCGTGACGATCTCGCCCGCTTGCACGTCGATCGATGCACCTTTCAGGATTTCCTCTGCAGCGCCATAACCGGCCACAAGACTTTCAGCCTTCAACATGATCAGTGCCTTCCTCCGAGATAGGCTTCCTGCACCCGTTCGTCGGAGACGACCTCGGTAAAGCTGCCTTCGGTGAGCTTGCGGCCTTCGGCCATGACGATGACCGGATCGCAGAGACTCCCGATCAGCTTCATGTCGTGCTCGATCAGGCAGATGGTCACACCTTCGGCATTCAATGCCTTCAGATGCTCAGCGATTTCCGCTGTCAGAGTGGGGTTGACGCCGGCCATGGGTTCATCGAGCAGGATCAGCCGAGGCTTGGCCATCAGCGCCCGGCCGATCTCGACAAGCTTCTTCTGGCCGCCCGACAGCGCCGTTACCGGATTGTCGATCACATGGGTGAGGCGCAGCCGGCGGGCGATGGACAAAGCTTCCTCCGCCAGTTGTTCCTCGTGGCGCCGTCCGGCCGCGCTGCCGGTGAGGCTGGCCAGCAGGCCTTCTCCAGGATGGTTCTGGCCATAAAGCATGAAGTGCTGGAATACGGTGAGTTTTGGAAAACCCCGCGCGAGCTGGAAGGTACGGACCAGACCCGCGGCCACACGATCCTGGCTTCTGGCCCGGGTGATGTTGACACCGTCGAACATCACCGAACCGCTATCGGGCATATAAAGCCCCGAGATGCAGTTGAAGAAGGTTGATTTGCCGGCGCCGTTCGGACCGATGAGACCGGTGATGGCCCCCTCTATGACATCGAGATCGACGCCCGTCAGAACCTTGACACCATAGAAGCTTCGCCGGAGATCCCTTACCTGAAGAATTGACTTCATGGCTGCGGCTCCGAATGTTTTGCGATCGTCGAAAAGTAGTCCCTGACCTGCTGCTTCCAGAACTCAAGCAGAGTTTCGTAATAGGTCGAATCCGCAGGACGTAGCACCGTCTGTGCAATCATTCCTCGGATCAGGCACATGGTGGCGTTCATGACGATGCGGACGCTGGCGGGATCTGCCTGCCGGTGGGCGGCAAGCGCCGTCCAGATCGCATCGAGACGATCATGAAACTCGTGCACGACGGGTATTAGGCCGGCGCGGAAGCCTTCGTTATGGCGCGCCTCGGGCAGGTATTCCAAGGTCACGTAGAAGAGTCGGTCGAACATGACCCGCCAGAGATAGTCGACGATCTCGTCGGTCGAACCGCCACGACGGCCGTAGGTGTCGGCAAAGGCCGCCAGCTTCGTGTTGACCTGCGTCAGGTGGTCAGCGACCGCGCTGATCACCAAGTCTTCCTTGGTGGCGAAATGATGGGTCAGCGCACCGCGCGACACCCCGGCTTTACGGGCGATCTCTGGGGTCGACATCTTGTTGAACCCCTGATCGTGAAGAAGTGCAATCGTGGCGTCGAACAACGCCTGGCGCGTTTCGCTGGATCGTTCACTTTGCGTGCGTGTACGTCGCGCGCCCGAAGGCCGCGTCTTGACTGAACTCACGATGTCCCCTCGGCTTTTTGCCAATTCTTAAGTCGGCAACCATTGGCGCCGCTTCTGTTGCAGCAATGGTTTACATGTAAAAAACAAACAGTCAAGTTTGTTTTTTACTGCACCTGCAACGGCAATAAGCAGGGCGCCAATCGTCCCTCGTGTCGCTTCGTCACGCTGATTTCCTCGATTTGCTTGTTGGCGCCGGGGAAGTCCGGCCCATAGGAACAAATCGCTGGTTTCAAAGCCATTCCAGCGTCGGCGGGCAGCTTTTCCAACCTCACCCCCTGGGGTTGCCAAAAGAGGCACGCGCGGCGTGTTTTGAATCTGGTGAGACGGCGGCTGGGGACGACGGGAGGGGTAACGTACCGGCGGCGGCGCTGATCATGCTGATGAGGAGACATCGATCATTCACGTCGTTCTCCGCTGACGGCGCGAAGCCCCCATACGGCCTCTCTTTTGGGCTGGTCTGGCACCGGACCGGCCCTGGCCTGCAACGACTCCGCCGACCTTCTTCCCCTGACCGCAGGCGGTCATTCCTCGCGAGCCAACAAGCTTGGCTGCCACCGTCCTTCGCTAACGCTGCGGACCTGCGGATGCATTCCGTCCAATCCGTCGCCTCTCGACCGCCATCGAGGCCGCATCGGGCGGCTTCGAACAACCTCAGGAGATCAAGACAATGGCTCAGATCGGCACCTTCACCCGCGACGAAACCGGCGCCTACAACGGCGCCATCAAGACCCTCACCCTCAACGTCAAGGCATCCATCAAGCCCTGCGACCGCGACAACGACCGCGCACCCGACTTCCGGGTCACAGCAACGGGTGTCGAGTTCGGAGCAGGCTGGAGCCGGACCCCCGCGAAACGGGCGCCGAATACCTCTCGCTCAAGCTCGACGATCCGTCCTTCACGGCGCCCGTCTACGCCTTCCTCGTCCAGGGCGACAAGGGCGAGCACAAGCTCATCCGGTCCCGCTGACCAGCATCACGGCGCTCCGCTCAAAGCGGGGCGCCCTCATTCGATCACATAGCCCAGCGCGCGATAACCCACTCGTCGCTTTGCGGCCATTCGGGCCAGCACCGGAACGGTGCTGTCGACATAGTCGACGACCAGGACGTCCCGCTTGCCATCATGCTGACGATGCAGACGTCCGACATACTGCGCCAAAGTGCCTTTCCAGGCGATCGGCATGGTCAGGAATAGTGTGTCGAGTCGGGCGTCATCGAAGCCCTCCCCGATATAGCGGCCTATCGCAAGTATCAGACGCTCATCATCGTCTGCGACATTCAACGCCGTGTTGGCTTGCTTGCGATCCTTCGCCGACATGCCGCCGCGTAGCACCACCAGATTTTTTACAAACGGCGAGAACTTCTGCTGCAGATAATCGAGGTGATCCTTACGCTCCGTCAGCAGGATGGGCGAACGTTTGGCCTCGAGGGATTTCAACACGTCATCGAATATCAGGTCATTTCGGCCTTCGTCCTGCGCAAGGGCTGCATAGATTGCTGGCATTGACGGGCGCTCGACCGAGGCGAGTGACGCTGGCAACTCAAACTTCGTCGAACGGTCGCGGGCACGATGGCGAATACCACGCTCGGCAGCTTGAACTCTTGCATTAACCCGATGGCGAACGGGGCCGCATTGCATGAAGATGATCGGATGATGGCCGTCTTTTCGGGCGACGGTGGCAGATAGGCCGACGACATATCGCGCTTTGGATCTGCGAGCGACAAGCTCAAAGCTTGCAGCGGACAGGTGATGGCATTCGTCGACAATCAGATGACCGTAATTACCCACGATGTCATCGACCTCGCCATTCCGAACCAGGCTTTGGATCAGCGCCACATCAATGATCCCAGTTGGCTTTCTTTTCCCGCCACCGATGATGCCGATCTGCTTTGGGTCGATGCTCAGGAAGGAACTCAGACGCTCCACCCATTGGGTGAGAAGCTCCCTGCGGTGAACAAGAACCAGCGTGTTGCGGCTTCGATGTGCTACGAGTGCAGCTGCGACAACTGTCTTGCCGAAGGCGGTCGTGGCGGCGAGCACGCCGTTATCGTTGGCGACAACAGCATCAAAGGCCCGCGATTGTGGCTGGCGAAGCATCCCTTGGAAGGAGACGCCGGCGGGTAAAGGCTCTCCGTCTTCGCGGTGATCCTCCAGATTGGCGGTCACGCCATAGCTCTTGATGAGTTCAATTGCTTCGTCGAAGCAGCCTCGTGGCAGCGCGACATGGCGCGGGTGAAGCTCGGCACAGGAGATGATCCGAGGCTTGCCAGATGTCGGCAATCGCATTGCTTGCGCGCGATAGAATTCCGGGTTCTGGAATGCTGCCAGACGCACGAACTGCGCAATCAGCGCGGACGGAAGCTCGGTCCTATCGATGTAAACCTGGTCGGCGATTACAACCTTGATGCTTTGCGGGATCGCAGCCTCAATTCGCCGCGGCTCGCTACGACGTGACGGCAACATCTTCCACGGCTCATCGGCATGTTCGTCATCGACCGGCATCCGGACGCCCAAGACCCGTCCCGCCAATTCGGCTTCGTCGGCAATCCTGAAGACTTCGTCCACCGATAACCTGGGCAAAGACGACAGGTACGCCCACTGGTCATCGTAAGGTCGTAAGTCGCCATCGACAAAAACGCTGTTGCCATTTTCACGGGCTTTCCTTTGCAGGGGAAGCGCGATCAGATTGCCGAAGCCGCCAAGTGGCATCGTGTCCTGATTGGGAAAGAAACGGTCATAAGACGTGAAGCCGATCTCAGGGCGGTTCTCCATCGTCTCTGTGATCAGCGCGGCACCCAGTTGACGGGCGATCCTGGCCGGAATGGGCTCGGCGAAGAATATCCAGACATGGCCTCCGTTTCCCGACCTCGAGCGTTCGAGGGCTGCGGCAATACCTTTTGCACGACATGTTACCAGCAAAGCTCTGGTATCATCCGCCCAGCTTTCCTTGTCGAAGTCAGCAGCAAGGAACCAGCATGTTTCGTCTTGCAGCAATGGATATACGCCGGCAGCAAAGTCGCTTGAGCGAGCATCGCCGCCACGGAGGTGCTTTTCGATGATATCTTCGGAATATGGGATGAAAGCCTGATGCGGGCAGTCCCCGCATTTCACCTTCGGCTTGCCGCAGATTCCTTTCGCCCACTCATTAGAACAGGCCGGTGAATAGCCGGAGCGTCCGTCCTTCTTATTGTTCCAGCGAACAGGGAAGACGTCGGGCCGACCGGCAAACAGCTGCCGAAATAACTCCACCTTCTCCATCGACGGTGAGCTGTTGGTAACAGGGGCGTCGGCGAAGGCTGGCTTCTCTGCGTCGGCCTGGCTATCGGAAATCAGCTGTTGCTCAAACGCTTCCAGTTCACGCTCAAGCGCCTTCCGCTCATCATTCAGATCAGCCAGCCGCCGTCGAATGCGAGCAATGTTCTCCCATGCATCATTCTTTTCCGCCAACTTTGCAGCTTTCGCCAAAATGATCGTGGGGATCAGCATAGGCCAAAGGCGTCCGTTTTTTAAGACGCACTATCCATCTCAGCCTCCGGAATTATGCGGAGAGAAATCCGCAGAAATCACCGGCAAATCCGGCCTTCAGCGACCGACACTCTGCATAATCACGTTCTCAGCATAATGCAGAGCGACATTTTGCGGTGCACCGCAAAACACCGAATTCGGCGCCGGCGGGCAGAAGACCGCCCGGAAAACCGAACGCGACTACATCTCCGTCAGGCTAGACGACCCGTCCTTCCCCCAGCCGATCCAGGCAATCCTCGTCGAGGTGGCCGGAGAGAAAGGCCTACAGCTCATCTGGTACCGCCCGAAGCAGCGGCCGCACTGAGGACCAGGACGATGTGGCCCCGCCGAGAGGCGGGGCCGGCTGACGTCGGAAGCGAAGATCGCGGGGGCAGGGCCCGTCGCGATCTTATTTTCGTGCGCCAGGACAGACAGGATTGCCGGATCGACCGGCGATCCTGTCTGTCGCACTCCATTGTCTCGCGATTCCAGGGAGGCCGGACTTGCTACCGCCAGCGTGCCGCGAAGCGGTGGCTTAGTCGCCGGCGCCTGGCGACAGCGACTTGCCATACATCTCGAGAATGGCCGCGACATCCTTCAGGATGCTGGTGAGCGGTGCCCCGCCAACATGTGAAAACTCCATGTCGCCGCGCTCGAACAAGGCGAGGCAGATCTCCCCGGAATCATGGCGCGACTGATAGGCAAGCCCGTCCGGCCGGTCCGGGTGATCCCAAAGCGCGTCGGTCCACAGGCCGCAAGGTCCATACGGGCCGGTGGAGATCGCGTTGTCGGTGCCGACCGCCTGCAGCCCGGTTCCGTGCATCCGCACAATCTTGAGAGGACGGGCACAGGCAAGCTCGCTCACCGAGCGGCCGGTGATTTCCGTCATCGACACCATCAGGCGCTGCGGATTGCGCAGGATGGTTTCCGCCAGCGCGCCGGCGCGGCTCGTGCCGACATAAAGGACGCCGAAGCGTCCGGTGGTGCTGTCGAAGCGGTTCGTCGCCGGCACGCCGCCGCCAGGCCCGAAAAAGACCGGCTCCAGCGCACTGCGATGCACGCGATGGAGGATCTGCCCCGCTGGAATAATGTCGATCGGCAACCCGGACCCCACGAGCCAATCGGGGGGCGGTGGGGCAGCGCCCGATGGCCCTCTATCTTTTCCGGACGCCATCAGGCGAAGCCGTCCGAGCCCTCGGCGCGGACCAGCCGCGCGACCGCGTCGCGCTCGCCGGCGCGCAGCGCGGCAAGCGGCGTGCGACCGCCGAGCACCGCGTCGGGCGCTAGCAGGAAATCGAGCGCGATCCAGGGGCCGGCGGCCGAGAAGCCGCGCACCACGTCGGCGATTCCGGCAACTGTCTCACCCTGATCGAACTGGCAGGCCGGATACCGCCAGTCGCTGCCCTCGCGCACCGCAAGCAGCGCGCCGGTCCGCCGGCGCTTGTCGACGGCCTGACGGCTGATGCCGAGGATCCGGCCCGCCTCGTCGGCCGACACCGCGCCGCCGGCCCGCGCCAGCAACTGCTGGCGGTGTTCGACATTGCGCGCGAGTGCCGGAACAAGTGGATCGAGATCGGTGACGGCGGATCCCACCATCTCCGAATGGCTGAGCAATTGCGCCAGCGAACCCGCATCGGTCGGCGCAGCCAGCGCGTCGGCCAGATCCTTGGCAGACACATTGGCCGAGATGCGCTCCAGCGCCGACATGGCCCGGCGCAGAAATGCCGCCTGGATCGAGTCCGGATCAGTGTGAATATTGAGCACTAGGCCCACGGGTACATGGGACATGATTGCAATCTCTGCGGTTGTCGTCGTATCCAATATGGTGTATCGACATACAAAGTCAACCGAGCGTATGGAGGATACTCCCGTGCTCGACGTCGTGGAGACAATCATGGCCGATCCAGTCGATCGCGCGATTGCTGCTGCGAAGCCAAATGCTCGCCGTAGGCCCGCGCGTCCCTGGCCCGTCTGCGCTACTCTCATGATGCTGGCGCTGCCGTTCCTGATCGCCGAGGCGATTGCATGGATTGCCTTAACCCTGACATGGTGGGCATTTTTCGGCATTCTCTATCTGATGCGGCCCGCCGTCCTGCTCCTCGGCATCGCCGCGATCATGTCGGTGCCGATGGCGATCGTCGTCTGGCAGCATCCGGATGCTGCGAACGGAATACCCTTCTGGGCCTTTCCGCTCGGAGGCATCGGCGCGCTTTTGTTCGTGGTCGGCTGTGTCGGACAGGTCGACCGGCTCCGGCCGCCGGATTTCACCGACCGATACCCGCCGTTCAGGACATCCCGGCCAGAGGAGCCGTCGCCGCCCGGAAGATTGGACGCCGATAAGGGGTCAACATTCCGCGCCGGTTGACGGGCCATAGATTGAGCACCGCTTTTGGCATTTTGGCGGATACCGTTGAAAAAGGCGCGTGTTAATCTCGCTCCGAGGTTCCCGTCGTAGGGACGTGCCGAGATGTATTTCCCTTCACGCTGGTTTTGGCATTGGTGGCGGGGTCAGCTTCGCGAGTTTCCGGAGGGTTTTGGGCTGCTGCGGCGAGGTGGAACTCATCACGCGCTCCGTTTGGCCCTCGTAATCGCAGGCGATCCAGCTTGAGGATGCGTTTGAGGTGAGCAAAAAGAAACCGGTAACTTCTCCGGGGTTTAGCACGGATTGTTAGGCCGGCTTCGTCCATGACCATTGCTTTTGCTCAAGGAGG
>NZ_JPYQ01000035.1:15579-17731 GCF_000757525.1 Rhizobium sp. YS-1r
TCCGACCGGTCAAGGACTACACGGCGCGCCGGATCCGAACAGTGTTCGGGACAGTCGAGGTGCGCAATCCCCGCTGGGTGCTGTGCCGGGATTGTCACCCGGGCATAGCCGGCGCCTTCGCACCGCTGAAAGAAATCTACCCCGATCGGGCTACGCCCGAGTTGATGGAACTGACAGCACGGCTGGGAAGTATGATGCCGTACCGGCAGGCAGCGAAGGTGCTGGCCGAATTCCTACCCGTCGAGCCGACCGAAACGCACGCCACCGTGCGCAAGCGCACCATCAGGACCGGCGAGCGGCTGGACGATCAGGTTGCACAGGAAGAACGGCGCGCCGGGTCTCATCAAACGGATGAACGGCGCCAGCGCGAAATGCATCTACCCGGTGACCGACGCAAGGAGTTCGTCATCAGCATCGACACGGCTCATGTCCGCAGTGCCGATCCCAATTCAGCGCGAAACTTCGAGCTGGTTGTGGCCCGATGCGGCCGCGGCGGTCGCGGAAACCGACGGGCGCTATTTCGTCACCGGCAGCACCGACGAACAGGCAATCCGAGACCGAGCTCTGCATGCCCTTCGGCGTGAAGGATACTGCGGCTTCGGTGACGTCACCGTGATCTCGGTATAGCGCGGCATCTCGGATGGTGCCGAAATCCTCAAGCGGCTGCCACGGGCGATGCCGAAGCCGACAGCCCACATCATCGACTGGTTCCACATCGCCATGAAGATCCAGCCCATGCAGCAGATCGCCGATCACCTGATCCGCTCCAACTCTGACCGTGCCGAGGAACTGCTCACAATTGCCAAGGACATCAGAGCCGCGAAGTGGCGTCTATGGCACGGCACGCATCACGGCTTCGCAGATCGCCTCGGCGTCCGCGGCGTCATTTTTCTGCCTTTTCACGTAGGGCTTCACATAGGCCGGCGGCATCAGCCGCACGTCATGCCCGAAGACCGAAAGTTGTCGTGCCCAGTAATGGGCGGTCCCACAAGCCTCGATACCGATGAGGCAAGGCGGAACCTGCACGAAGAATTTCAGCATCTGTTGGCGACGTAACTGTCGCCGCACAACTACATTGCCATCGACATCAATCGCATGAACCTGGAACACCGATTTCGCTATATCGATGCCTACGGTAGAAATCTCTTTCATTCGAACGCTCCCGGTTTGTCCATCCTAACCGATGCCATCCTAGCACCGGCGGAGCGGGAGCCTTCCATCCCATCGATTTTCTGCAAATATCGCGGTAGGGATGCCCATTACTGGGCACCCCCCGCACCGATCCGGACGAGCGGAATTCCCGCATCCGGCTCCGCCGCCGAAGCGTCTGAACCCAGAGCCTGATGATGCGGTCGCGAAAGGCGCCGAGCGACCGAAAATTGGTCGGTACAGCGTGATAGGCATAGTAGACAGCAAGCACCTGCTTCAGCCATCGTCCCTGCTCTGGGATGGGCCAATGCATGCGCCGTCGCAACTCGTTCTTGACCTCCGTCAGCTTCGCCACTCTGCGGTCCCTCCGGCTTTTCCGGAGGATCTGGAACCGGCCCTGCCGGGTCTTGCCGCAGATGTGCGTAAAACCGAGGAAGTTGAACGTCTCCGGTTTGCCAAGCCCTTTCCTGCGGCGAGCCTGAGCCGCATAGCGGCCAAACTCGATCAGTCGGGTCTTTTCCGGATGGAGTTGCAACGCAAACTCCTGTAGCCGTTGCCGCATCATGTCCCAGAAGGGCCGGGCATCGGCTTCGTGTTCGAAGCCAACCACGATATCATCCGCATATCGCACGATGATCATGTCGCCGGTGGCCTCGCGTCGTCGCCAACGATCGGCCCAAAGATCAAAGACGTAGCGCAGGTAGATATTGGAAAGTAGCGGCGAAATCACCGATCCTTGTCCCGTTCCCCTTTCACTTACAGTAACGATCCCGTCTTCCAGAACACCCGCCCTGAGCCATTTGCGGATCAGGTGGATGATGCGCCTGTCACCGACGCGATGCTCCACGAAACGGACCAGCCAATCCTGGCTGACGCGCTATAAGCCCGCAACGTCGGCGTCCAGAATGTAGCTCACCTTCCGCGTTTCGATTCCGACAAACAGAGCGTCCTGCCGCGCGACGATCAACGTGGAATTCCAGCGTCAATCAAGATGGGACTTTGC
>NZ_JPYQ01000036.1:0-879 GCF_000757525.1 Rhizobium sp. YS-1r
GCCAAAGGGCTGATTTGGGGTCAGCAGGATAGATCGCCGCTCATAGCGTGCGGGGATGAGTTCGAAGAGAACGCTGGTCTCTGCCTGGTCCTTTGCCACATAGGCGAGATCGTCGAGGATAAGCAGATCGAACTTGTCGAGCTTGTTGATGGCGGATTCCAACTGCAGTTCGCGTCGTGCGACCTGCAGTTTTTGAACGAGGTCCGTCGTCCTGGTGAACAGCACGCGCCAGCCTTTCTCGACCAACGCTAAGCCGATGGCTGCCGCAAGGTGGCTCTTGCCGCCTCCCGGCGGCCCGAACATGAGGACATTGGCACCCTTCGCCAGCCAGCTATCGCCTGCCGTCATCGCCATGATCTGCGCCTTGGAGATCATCGGCACGGCGTCGAAGGCAAAGCTGTCGAGGGTTTTGCCTGGCGGCAATCTGGCCTCGGATAGATGGCGTTCGATTCTGCGTCTGTCGCGTTCGGCAAGTTCATGCTCGGCTATAACCGACAGGAAACGGGCAGCAGGCCAGCCCTCTCTGTCGGCCTGTTCGGCGAAGTCCGCCCAGAGCATCTTGATCGCCGGCAGGCGAAGCTCGTTCAGCAGAATGCTCAGGCGGCCGGCATCGATATCGTTGGGATTGGTCATGCGCGTTCTCCTGCATGGCCAGCGACCAGCGCCTCGTATCCGCTTAAAGGCGCCAGATGCACGGAAACGACCGGTAAGGTCGCCGGGTCAGGCGCGAAATGCTTGCGCAATTCGGCCATATCGGGAAGCTCTCCGGCATCGAGCATGCTGGCCAGCCGTTCGGCCAGTTCACGTTCGCAGGTCCGCTCATGGGCCAGCGCCAGGATCTCGACCATGGTCTTGCAGGCCTGCTTGTCGGTCAATCGT
>NZ_JPYQ01000037.1:0-552 GCF_000757525.1 Rhizobium sp. YS-1r
TGGACCTTGAAGCTTTTGGCCAACGCGCTGCTGGAAGTGGTCGAACATCAGAGTGTCTCACGCGAAACTATCCGCCGCAGACTGGACGACAACGACCTGAAGCCCTGGCAGAAGAAGATGTGGTGCATCGCCAAAATCGATGGCGAATATATCGCCCGGATGGAGGATCTCCTCGATCTTTACGCCGAGCCGAGTGATCCTAAGCGGCCAGTCGTCTGCTTCGATGAAAGTCCGATCCAGCTCATCGGCGAGGTGCGCGTGCCTATCGTGCAGAAACCGGGGAAGCGATACCGCTACGACTCCGAATACAAGCGCAATGGCACGGCCAACCTCTTCGTTATGGTCGACGCCAATAGGTCATGGCGCAAGGTCAAGGTCACTGATCGGCGCGCCAACGAGGACTTCGCCGTCTGCATGCGCGACCTGGTCGACCTCGATTATCCCGACGCCAACCGGGTCCGTGTCGTGATGGATAACCTATCAACCCACACGGCCTCCGCTGTCTATCAGACCTTCCCGGCCGCCGAGGCGCGTCGGATCTTGCGACGTCTG
>NZ_JPYQ01000038.1:0-435 GCF_000757525.1 Rhizobium sp. YS-1r
GGCTGCACCCGTTCCCATTCCGAACACGGCCGTGAAACACCCCTGCGCCAATGGTACTTCGTCTCAAGACGCGGGAGAGTAGGTCGCTGCCAGGTCTGCTAAAGGCAATGCCGCTGAAAAAACAAAGCAAACAATCTTCTCATCACGAAAACAAACGGCCCATGCCGATCCCAAGGGCCGCCCGCAAAGCGGCCTTTCTGCTTTGCAGAACTGATGTGAATATGAGGAAAACGTCCCGTTATATCACCGGTGCGTCCCTCACATGAAACAACTTGGCAAAACCAAGTTGATCAGGCAGAAGATGCAAGCGCTTCGCGCTTACATCACCGCGATAAATCCCAAAGGGATTTACGCTTGGCGCGGGGTGGAGCAGCCCGGTAGCTCGTCAGGCTCATAACCTGAAGGCCGCAGGTTCAAATCCTGCCCCCGCAACCA
>NZ_JPYQ01000039.1:0-798 GCF_000757525.1 Rhizobium sp. YS-1r
CCCGACACGGTGCGCCGGCGGCTTGCCAGCTGGTCGACGCTGACGAAATGGCGCGGCCTGACCGGCGTCTTCTCCTCGCCTTCCCTGAAATCGGCGATACGCCTTGCCGTCCGCGCGACGCCGCGGCCAAGGAAACGCAAGAGCGTCAAGGCGGTGACCGGCGACGTCTTGGCAAAAATGCTTGCTACCTGCAGCGCCGACAGCCTGCGCGACGTCCGCGACCGGGCGATCCTGATGGTGGCGTTCGCGTCCGGCGGACGACGTCGTAGCGAGATCGCCGGTTTGCGCAGGGAGCAGCTCTCAGTCGAGCCGCCGATCACAGTCGAAAACGGCCCTCCCCTCCCCTCTCTCGCCATCCATCTGGGTCGCACAAAAACGTCTGGTTCCGAGCACGACGAGGTCGTTTATCTGACGGGCCGGCCCGTGGATGCGCTCAACGCATGGCTTGCGGTTGGAAGAATCGAAACGGGGAGCATTTTTCGGAAGATCGATCGCTGGGGCAATGTTTCGAAGCGGGCCCTGGAGCCGAGTGCGGTCAACCAGATCGTGAAGCAGCGGGCGGTGATGGCTGGGTTAGATCCGCAGGAGTTTTCGGCGCATGGACTGCGATCGGGATACCTAACCGAGGCTGCGAACAGGGGGGTTCCGCTGCCAGAGGCCATGGAGCAGTCGCGCCATCGCTCAGTGCAACAGGCCTCAAGCTACTATAACAGCGCAACGCGTCGCAGTGGTCGGGCTGCGAGATTGCTCTGATCCGAGTAGGCGTGGTTCAAGGGACATACAGCTAAACGATTGATA
>NZ_JPYQ01000040.1:0-673 GCF_000757525.1 Rhizobium sp. YS-1r
AGGTCCGCAGACGCTGGCGCCCGGCGGAACGGCGACCTTTACCGCGACCTATACGCCGACCCAGGCCGATATCGACGCGGGCCGCGTGGAGAACACGGCGACCGGCACCGGCACGCCGCCATCCGGGCCGCCGATCGACAGCCCGCCGGATACCGTCGTGGTCCCTCCGGATCAGTCGACCGGCCTGGTTATCGACAAGACCGGCACGCTGAATGATCTCGACGGTGACGGGCTCATCGATCTCGGCGAGACGATCAGCTACTCGTTCCAGGCCCGCAACACCGGCGCCGTGACGCTCACCAATGTGACGGTGAACGATCCGCTGCTCACCGATGCCGGCATCGCGCTGGATCAGGGGCCGCAGACGCTGGCACCGGGGGCGACCTTCACCTTCACTGCGACTTATACGCCGACCCAGGCCGACATCGATGCGGGGCGGGTGGAAAACACGGCGACAGGCACCGGCACGCCGCCGTCCGGGCCGCCGATCGACAGCCCGCCGGATACCGTCGTGGTGCCTCCGGACCAGACGCCCGGACTGACGATCAACAAGACCGGCACGCTGAACGATGCCGATGGCGACGGCCTCATCGATCTCGGCGAGACGATCAGCTACTCGTTCCTGGTCCGCAATACCGGGGCGGTGACGATGACGGGCGTGACCGTCGACGAT
>NZ_JPYQ01000041.1:0-314 GCF_000757525.1 Rhizobium sp. YS-1r
CCGTTTCGGCTACACCGGTTCAAGCATCGCCGGCGAGATGGGACCGGTGCCCTTTCGGTCTGCCGTTGATGCAGGCGGGTCGTCAGGGGCTGCGCAGAAAATGGTCCCCCTCTCGCCTCAAGGCGGGGCGTGCGTGTGTCGCACCCAACCCGGTATGGCATCTGCAAGGACGTAAGACCATATCGCCGCAGAGGAACCGGAGTTGCGCAGCACAAGAACACTGAACGGGACACGTCGTGTGTCACTTATAAAAACTTAAATCAAGGCACCCGACGTGTCCCGGCCGAACTTGAAATTCCGACTGTCGCCAAGGG
>NZ_JPYQ01000042.1:0-843 GCF_000757525.1 Rhizobium sp. YS-1r
TGCGGGTTTCGGAAAAGTCCGGACAGGATTTCCGGTAATCTCCGGACACAGTTTTCGGTAATTCCCGGACAGTAATTCCGCTAAATCCCGGACAGTTTCGGGCGGCGGTTTGAGGGTTGGTTCGAGCAGCGCCGTTTTGGCCATTAGGCTTCTCACGACAACGTTGAGAGGGGCCGATGCCGAGACGGAAGCAAGCAAGACGAACGACAGTGAAGGATATCCGGACCATTTTGCGCCTGACCCACGAAGAGGGTCTTTCGGTGCGCGAGATTGCCGAGCGGCTGAAGATCGGCAAGAGCTCGGTATCAACCTATTTGCTGCGAGCTCGGGAAGCCGGGCTTTCGTGGCCCTTGCCGTCTGGCTCGGACGAGGATGCAAGACTGGAGCGGCGTCTGTTCGGCCGAGCCGGTCGACCACCGCGAGATCTCAGCGAGCCGGACTGGGGGCTGGTGGTTCGGGAGCTGAAGCGCAAAGGCGTGACGCTGACGCTTCTATGGCAGGAATATCGCGCCAGTCATCCCGATGGTTACGGCTTCACGTGGTTCTGCGAGAAGGTCGCCGCGTTTCGGCAGCGCGCGAGTGTTGCGTTCCGCAATCGGCACGCGGCGGGCTCCATGATGCAGACCGACTATGCCGGGCCAACGGTGCCGGTGATCGATCCTGCAACCGGTGTCATCCATTCGGCGCAGATCTTTGTCGCGGTGCTGGGTGCTTCCAATCTAACCTTCGCCCATGCCAGCTTTAGCCAGCAGTTACCGGATTGGATCGATGGCCAGGTGCGCGCGCTGACTTTCTATGGCGGGGTCACCAAGGCAATCGTGTGCGACAACCTCAAATCGGGGG
>NZ_JPYQ01000043.1:0-893 GCF_000757525.1 Rhizobium sp. YS-1r
GGCGGCCTTCAAGGTTTCGCCCGCCACGGCGGTACGGCTCAAGCAGCGTTCGGATCGAACGGGTTCGGTCGAGCCGTCCCGACGAGGACGGCCCAGCGGAGGCGGCAAACTGGGTCCTTACCGGGACGGCCTGATTGCCAAGGTGGAGGCACAACCGGATATAACCATGCCCGACCTAGCGGCGTGGCTGGAAGAGCGGCATGGCGTGAAGGCCGATCCCTCGAACCTGTCGAAACTGCTCTGCCGGGCAGGCTTCACTTATAAAAAAAACGATGATGGCATCGGAACGCGAACGCGCCGACGTGCGCCGAGAGCGTGATGAATGGCGCCGGCATCGCCAACCCGCGATGCAGAAGAACCCCGGACGTCTCGTCTTTGTGGATGAGACTTCGGTCAAGACCAACATGACGCCGCTGCGTGGCAGGAGCAAAAAGGGCCAGCGTTTGCAGGCGGATGCCCCTTTCGGCAAATGGAATACCCAGACCTTCATCGCCGGTCTGCGCTGCGATGCCATCACCGCTCCCTTTGTCGTCGATGGCGCCATGGATGGCGACAAGTTCGACACCTATGTGCGAACTCAGCTGGCACCGACGCTTCAGCCGGGCGACGTGGTGATCTGGGACAATCTCAACGTCCACAAGAGCCCCAGAGCGGCGGCGGCCATCGCCGAAAGAAAGGCATGGATATTGTTTCTGCCGCGATATTCGCCAGACAACAATCCGATTGAAATGGCCTTCTCAAAGCTCAAGACACTCCTGCGAAGGCAGAAAGCAAGAAACTACGACGATCTCTGGAAGGCCGTCGGGAAAGTCTGCGACCTGTTTACGCCACAGGAATGCTGGAACTATTTTCGGCAAGCCGGATGCGTTGCATATTAATCGCCCGACGCTCTA
>NZ_JPYQ01000044.1:0-362 GCF_000757525.1 Rhizobium sp. YS-1r
GCCCCCCTCTGGCCTGCCGGCCATCTCCCCCACAGGTGGGGAGATCACAAGCGGCTCGGATTTCCCACCTCTCAAGCACCTCCTGAGTGGAACGTTGCTTGGCTGGGGAAGCCGGTGCGTCCATCCGATCTCCCTCCTTGTGGGGGAGATGCCCGGCAGGGCAGAGGGGGGTGACAAGGTAAATCAAAGCCTTGAAAGAAATCGGCAGGAAAAATCGCCGTTCTTCATCCCCGCCCTCCTTTCCCATGCCTACAATCTCCTCGCTTCCGTCGCCGGAGTGTTTCGCGAGACGTTTGCGGGCAGGCGGAAGCCGGCGCTTCCATCGGAACCGTAACGTGCGGGAAGGGTGGAAGAGGTGAAAG
>NZ_JPYQ01000045.1:0-1901 GCF_000757525.1 Rhizobium sp. YS-1r
AAAGTGACGAGCTTGCCGGCAAGGGCGGTCTCCCGTGCGATGCGGATCGCCCCGAAATACCCTTCATCGGCGACGATCTCGTGGTCGGAGGCCAGCACCTGCAGGATGGCGTCCTCGCCGAACCGGCTTGCCGTAAAGGCGGCCGCCGCGGCCACCGCAGGCGCAGTGTTGCGGGCCACCGGCTCGAGCAGGATGCCGGAAAGCCTGATGCCGAGCTCGCGGGCCTGTTCGGCGACCAGGAAGCGGAAATCCTCGTTGGTGATGACCACCGGGGCCTCGTACAGCGTCGGATCCGAAACGCGCGACAGGGTGGCCTGGAACAGCGTCCGGTCGCCGACGAACTGGATGAACTGTTTGGGCGCACTCGCACGCGACAGCGGCCACAGCCGCGTCCCCTTGCCACCGGCCATGATGACGGGGATGATCTTGGTCTTCATCGAAACGATCTCCGGTTCATTCGTTCGTCGTCGGGCGCAGCGTCTGCTGCCCGGCCCATTCGCGGATCAATGAAAGGCCCTGGTCGAGCAGGGCCTTCGCTGCGTCTTCCGTCCGGGCTTCCACGTAGCAGCGCATCTCCGGGGCATTGCCGGACGGTCGGAAATGGATGATCCGCCCGTCGTCCAGCCTCACCCTCAGGCCGTCGATATCGCTTTTGTCCGCGATCGCGCCGAGCGGCCGAAGGAAGGCGGCGAGATTATCGTCGGAGGCGCGCAGATGTGCCATCAGCGCCGCGCTCGTCTCGACCGGAAAATCCTCCAGCCGGTCGGCGGCCGCAAACGGTAGCCGGAAAGAGGCGGCGATCTCAGACAGCGGTTTCTTCTCCGCTGCGGCAAGCGAAAGTGCGGCGAGCAGCGGCAGGAAACTGTCGCGGGTCGGCAGCGGATGGAGCGATGCGCCATCGACCACGAACGGCGAGGCGGTCAAAAGGCCGCCATTGGCTTCGAAGCCCATGATGCCCGTCTTCCCGGCCCGCAGCGCTTCCAGCATGCCGGCGATCACGAAGGGCGAGCCGACTTTCGTGCGGATGACGGCAAAATCCCCCGCCGCCTCGATGCCGGAATTGGAGGTGATCGGCGTCACCACCACCTTCGCCTCCAGGAACCTGGCGGCGATCAGGCCGAGAAGATCGCCGCGCAGCACCTCTCCCGTCTCGTCGGCCATCAGCGGTCGGTCGCCGTCGCCGTCGGCCGAGACGATCGCATCGAGCTTGTGTTCCGCCGCCCAGCCCTTCAGGAGGACGGCGGTCTCAGTCGAGACCGCTTCCGTGTCGACGGGGACGAACTCCGCGGAGCGGCCAAGCGGCACGACATCGGCGCCATGACCTTCAAGCATCGTCACGAGCAGGTCGCGGGCGACGGTGGAATGCTGGTAGACGCCGATCCGGAGGCCGGCGAGCGCGCGCTCCGGCAAGAGCCCGGCATAACGGGCGAGGAAAAGCGCCTCGGCCTCCGCCGAGCGATCCGGTGCCGCGCCGGGTGTCGCATCGATCTCCTGCCCGTCGAACCCGGCGGCGATCGCGCCGATGCGGACCTCGTCCTGCTTATCGATCTCGCCGTCGGGGCGGTAGAACTTGATGCCGTTGCGGTCGGCCGGGATATGCGAACCGGTGACCATCAGCGCGGCGGCGCCGAGCTTCAACCCGTAAAGCGCCAGTGCAGGCGTCGGCACTGCGCCGCAATCGACCGGCGACAGGCCGGCACGCTGCAGGGCGCCAATAACGGTCTGAGCAATCCCCGGGCTCGATGCCCGGAAATCGCGACCGACCAGCACGACGTCACCCGCCTTTGCCGCACCTGTTTCGATCAAGCGCCGCGCAAACGCCTGCGTATAGAGCGACGACGCCCGGCCCTCCAGGGCCGTCACAAGTCCACGAAGACCACTTGTGCCGAACTTCATGAAGT
>NZ_JPYQ01000046.1:0-6310 GCF_000757525.1 Rhizobium sp. YS-1r
AAACTGTGTCCGGAGATTACCGGAAATCCTGTCCGGACTTTTCCGAAACCCGCATTAAAGAGAGAGTGGAAGAACCACGCGCCTTCGTTCCGGTGAAGGTACAACAGGCGCCGGACGCGGCGATCGGAATACCGGCTGCTGCGTCTTCTGCGATCGAAATCCATGTTGGGCGGGGTCGGTTGGTGCGGGTCAATCGTGACTTTGATGCCTCGACCTTGTCGCGCGTGCTTGATGTGCTGGAGGGACGATGATCCCGATCAGTTCAAGCGTGCGGGTTTGGATTGCCAGCGGTCACTGCGATATGCGCAAGGGCATGCAGGGGCTAGCTCTCATCGTCCAAGAGGGGCTTGGCCGCAATCCGTTCCAGGGCGACGTTTTTGTGTTCCGCGGGAGAAATGGTCGATTGATAAAAGCTCTATGGCATGATGGGGTTGGCCTTTCTCTCTACGCAAAAAGATTGGACCGAGGCCGCTTTATTTGGCCTGCGACGGTGGACGGCGCTATTGCCCTTACAGCCGGGCAGATATCTTACCTTCTTGAGGGAATAGACTGGCGAAATCCGCAACAGACATGGCGACCGACGCGCGCTGGATAGCTCTCATTATGCGGCTCGAAATCTCAAGAAAAGCTATGCAAATCAGTGGCTTTGTGGTTTGATCCGGGTATGGAAACCGGCTCGGAAAATCACCGTGATCATGCTGCTGCCCTTGAGGCAGAGCTGGTGATGGCGCGGGCGGAACGAGCTGCTGCCTTAGCCGAATTGGCCGTTGCCAAGGCGAAGGAAGCGAACGATCAGGCCATCATTCTTCGCCAGAAAGTCTACATCGAAAAGCTGCAACGGGAACTGCGTGGTCAGAAGTCGGAACGGACTGCCCGGCTGATCGCTCAAATGGAGCTGATGCTTGAAGACGCCGAGGCAGCGGCGACCGAGGACGAACTTGCCGCCGAAATGGCCGTTGCCGCCGCCTCTATCAACGTCGCCGGCTTTGTACGAAAGCGGCCGGTCAAGAAACCCTTCCCCGATCATCTGCCGCGCGAGCGTGTCGTTGTGCCCGGTCCGATCGCCTGCACCTGCTGCGGCAGTGACCGGCTGCGCAAGCTGGGTGAAGACATCACCGAGACGATGGAGAGCATCCCGCGCTCCTGGAAAGTCATTCAGACGGTGCGGGAGAAGTTCAGCTGCCGCGACTGCGAGAAGATCAGCCAGGCGCCAGCACCTTTCCACGTCATCCCCAGGGGCTGGGCAGGTCCGAGCCTTCTGGCGATGATCCTTTACGACAAGTTCGGCCAGCACATTCCGCTCAATCGTCAGGTCGAGCGCTTTGCGCTTGAGGGCGTACCGATCAGCCTGTCGACGGCCGCAGATGCCATCGGTTCCTGTTGCCATGCCCTTGATCCTCTTCTGAGACGGATCGAGGCCCATACCTTTGCAGCCGAACGGGTTCACGGCGACGATACCACGGTTCCGGTTCTCGCAGCCGGCAAGACCGACACCGGCCGGATCTGGACTTACGTGCGAGATGATGCCCCGTTTGGCGGAACGGCGCCGCCATCGGCGATGTTCTATTATTCCCGAGACCGCACCGGTGAACATCCGCAGGCGCATCTCGCCAATTATAGCGGTATCCTTCAGGCGGATGCCTACGGCGGCTACACCAAGCTCTATCTTCCCGATCGCAGTCCAGGGCCGATCTATGAGGCGGCATGCTGGGCGCATGCCAGGCGACCGTTCTTCATCATGGCCGATCTCGAAGCCAATGCACGGCGAAAGGCGAAAGGCCAACGTCCGGCCGTCATCTCGCCGATTGCCATCGAAATGGTGCGTCGGATCGATGCGCTGTTCGAGATCGAACGTCAGGTCAATGGCCAGACGGCTGATGAGCGCAAAACAACACGTCAGCAGCATAGCAAGCCGCTGATATCAGATATGGAGCTGTGGGTGCGCGAGCAACGTGCCAAGCTTTCCCGCGACAATGATCTCGCCAAGGCGTTCGACTACATGTTGAACCGCTGGGCTTCGTTTACCCGCTTCCTCACCGATGGCCGGATCTGCCTGTCGAATAATTGTGCGGAGCGTTCGTTACGCGGAATTGCATTGGGAAGACGGGCGTGGCTCTTCGCCGGTTCCGACCGCGGTGGTCAGCGGGCCGCCG
The DNA here is from genome assembly GCF_000757525.1 of Rhizobium sp. YS-1r. NCBI lineage: Bacteria > Pseudomonadati > Pseudomonadota > Alphaproteobacteria > Hyphomicrobiales > Rhizobiaceae > Rhizobium > Rhizobium sp. YS-1r. The sequence continues at coordinate 2,154 of NZ_JPYQ01000046.1, forward strand.
CCATGTATAGTTTAATTGTCACGGCAAAGATGAACCACGTCGATCCACACGCCTGGCTTGCTGATGTGCTTGCCCGTATCGCCGACCACCCGGCCAGCAGGATCGACGAGTTGTTGCCGTGGAGTTGGAAGGCCGAAAAGGCCGCTATCGCGGCGGCCGCGTAAACAGCTCGACAAAGAGCGCCTTTGATCGTTCCAGCCCTTCGTCCGTCAAAATCAATGACTTCGACTTGTTCACCGGATCGCCGATAAACCCCTTCTTGAACAACCGATCCGTCGTCGCCCAGTCGAAACTCTTCCAGGCTCGATACCCGTCATGCAGCGTCAGCCATAGCAGCGCCAGCACAGCGTCATCGATCTTGTCTTCGTCGATATCCATCAGACAACAATAGCACGCACGTCATGCGAATTCCTGTGGTCTACGCCGTATGCGTACGTTCGGCATCACCGTTCTCCGAAAGGCCCGGCATAGCCTCAAAAGGCAGCGCCAGAACCCCATCTCGTGCTTGTCGCCGCCAACTGGAAAGTTGGTTTGCTATAACGTCATGACGACGCGCAACATCAACAACACGAACACCGGGCTGAAAGCTTTCCGCTACAATCCGAGCCTTAACGTCATCCGGCCAACGCCGGTTTCCGCGGCGCGGCTCGACGATTTCGTAGCGACCAACAAATCCATCTTCTGCCATGCAAGTCTCCAGATAACCCTGGAAACCTTCTCGCACACCCAGCAAGCCTCAAAACACTCCAAATCCAATGGGGCCCAGACGGCGCTTACCGTTGAGGAACGATGGCACAGGCAATTTTGCTGACGGGTCAAGAACGGCGTCGTCGTTGGTCGGCAGATGATCGGCTGGAAATTCTGGAGGCGGCGTTTGCGCCGGGGGCAAATGTCTCGGAGGTGGCGCGTCGCTTTGACGGCTCAAATATCCCTTGTCACGCATCAACCAAAGCAGTCCCCTGACCCCTCTCGGGAATGCGATAATCACTTATTTTACTACACAAAAAAAAAAACGAAAAAAAAGATTCGCAAGAAGCGGCGAAATAATTGCTATAAGCATTTAATATTTATCAATTTTTTCTCAACACCGTCCATTTCACCCGCAGATTCCCACAATGTCTCGGAATCCTTATATATACGAATAACGTAATCTCCTCTAGATTAAACCAAGAAGCTACGATATCTTCATCGTCGCATTGATCGAGCCTTCAGGTCGAGACTGACAAAGTCATCAAAGGGCAGCGAGAATTGAGGGTCACCGGTTAAGGTTAACTCACATGGGCCAGCAGCAAAGAGCAAAATGTATCTCCGTCCGCGTGACAGCGAATGAGCTTGCTGCGATCGCGGAAACCGCGGCGCGGGCACAAACGACTGTGACCGATTTTGTTCGCTCCGTGGCGCTCGACCGCGCCGGGGTTCAGCCGTTTTACTCCGATGAAGATCGTCTGTTTCTCCTCTTTTTGCGTGATGAGCTCAGGAGGGAGGGGCTAAACCTCACCCGTCTGTTGATCACCCTCAACCGCGACGAACGGTTTATCGAAGCGTCTTGCAAGCAAGAAATACTCGGCATGCAGCGGGTGATCGCGGCTCTGTGCGTGGAATTGTCCGGTCATACAAAAAGACTGACGGCACATCCAGGGAAGAGTTAAATGCAAACATTATATCGCCGCCTTGCGGAGGAATGGCTTGGTTATCGCGAGACACTCCTGCCGGAGATTTCGAAAAGACGGGGATTGCTTGAGGACGATTGGCGCCGGCGCGCCAGTCTTCCTCCCGAGACACCGGGACAAGCCGCAATGAATGCCGGTAGCCATGCGGGGCGCTTACCGCATGGAAGATTCTATCCCAGCAACGAACGGGACATGAGGCAACGTTTTGTCGGCCTCGCCTCGGGAGCCCAGCCTGCGGTCGTCAAGGTGGTCGGCTTTGGAGGTGGCGCCGGCGCCAGAAAGCTCGTTGACTATGTGTCACGCGGCGGCGAGGTCAAAATCGAGAATGAGCGTGGCGAAACACTAACAGGCGGCCAAGCACCCAATACTACCGTGAGGGATTGGGAACCCCTCCTCAGTGATCGGAAGGCGAGTCAGGACCTCGGACTGTTCGAAATCGAAGTTTCCTGGCAGGCTGCGCACAGGCCACCTGAGGATGCGGGTTTGTGGGTCGCCAGACATGCCTTCAAAGACAGACCATTTGCGTTCACGGTGACCCAGGCCCCACAATCCGTGCGCATAGAAGGATTGGTCGTGCTTCTGTCTCCGACAGAAGGCCGTCTTCCAGCCGACCGTCGGGAGAGCGGGGCGATAACCGCGCGACTAAAAGAAACGCTGTCGCGAGAGGCTGAAACGGTAAGCGTCCAGTTCACCGGTCATGGCCACGGCGTTCGATATGGGACAAGGCGGCTTCGAGAGTTCGTTGATAAGCATCCCGGTCAGGTTCGCGACGAGCATGGCAGGCCGGTTGCTGACGTCAGCGCGGCAAATGAGCTTGTCCGTCGACGGTGGCGGGATAACCTTGGAAGCAGCCGGCCGCGGGATACGCTGCATCTGATCATATCGGCGAGCAGTGGAACGGACGCAGCACGGTTTCAGGACACTGTCCGGGCCTTCCTCGCCGAAGAATTCAAGGGTCACCGGTATGTATTTGCAGTGCATGACCCGGTGCGAGATCCGAGGCCGCAGCGTGAGGGCGGAAAAAGGCCCCACATCCACGCGCATGCTGTTATTATGACATTGTCAGACTACGGTGATCGATTGAAGACTTGGGTCACCGATCTTCGACGCTGGCGCTTGAGCCTTGCGGAGAATGCCCGGGCCAACGGCATCAATATGGAAATGACCGACCGCCGTGAAACGGTGACAGCACCTGCATATACGAACCATCACGTTCGACCTGTCAGCTATGTCGGCCGCACGAAACATGAGGGTACCAGTTTCAGCGCACAACGCCGTTACGATTATAAACGCTTGGAGGTTCCACATCTCGCCGGCGGCGAGCGCAACCGAGACTATCGCGCAATGGCTCGGCAGCACTGGCAGACCTTGGCTAGCCAGGGCTATAGCGAGACAGTCCAACAGTTCGCAAGATCGACCCTTTTTCGGTTTGAGGTAGCCGATCGACGATCATCAAATAGACGGTCGGAATCCATCAGACAATTACCGCCCGCGTCCGATCGGGCTGCTGGAGCGGCGGAGAGGCTTCACTCCGAGGCGAACCCAAGCGGAGAACCCCGCCGCGGAAACGGGGAAACGATGGCAAATGCTACCGAGAGGTCCAAGCAAGACCTTCGGGATCTTGAGCGGGAAAAGCGTGAGGGAAATGATCGCAGCGTCTCTGAACCCATTCGAGGACCCCGTCCGCCAGCGCCGCACCACATACCGGAACAAAAGAAGCATGCGAGAGAAGCGGTCGAACAGCACTACACCGGAGAGCGACCTGATCCCGCCGCCGCCGTGCCGGAAAGTCGCAACTTCGCCGAGATCGCGACGTCGGTCTTCAGAGCGTTCGGGCGCATGAGAGAAGCAGTGATCCGGTCGAAACATGACGAGCATGACCGTGAGGTGCTCAGATCGGCAATAAGACAAACTATGCAAGACAGAATATTAAAATTGTCGGAAATCCCAGGGAGCGGTAGAATTCACGACTGGTCTACCATTGAAAGCCATGCCGATCGAAGCTCTGTGACGCAGGAGGCAGAAGCCGGCAGAGCTCCTGTCGTACCTGCTTGGCAATTGGAACGGAAACTCGAGGACGGTGATCGGCAACGTGATGTTGCAGCATTATCAAAGCCTGAGAACGCCTTATGGGCTAGCCGGGAACGGGATCGTGATATTGGGCGAGACGAGTACGAGAGGTGACTCCGCATTTGGCAATCGCTTGCGATTGACGGTGCCGGGGCCGGAGAGCGACATTCTGGGGGCATCTCTGCCGACCGCTCTTGGGGTGAGCCGATGACGTTCGATGCCAGCATTCGAATGTTTCGCCAACCTTCAGCGCTTGCGTCCTTGACGGCGGATAGTCCGAGGTGAATGTTGAATGCCAATCGGATCCGAGCGCGTAAGTTGCAGCTACGAGTGAAGGTGCGACGCAGACCATGGACACGGGTATTTTGGTGACGGACGACAATGACGGCCTCGGCCATCTTCCGGAGCGCAAGCAGC
>NZ_JPYQ01000046.1:6345-47592 GCF_000757525.1 Rhizobium sp. YS-1r
TTGGCGCGTGCCTTGAAAATCATCTTCGAGGAATTCGAGGCGGCACAGCAGTCGAAGCTTTCCGAAAAGAAAAGGGCCGAGCGGATCTTGAAGGTCATCCTCTTTGGTTCGCACGCCCGCGGTGACTGGGTGGAAGATCGCAAGAGCGGTTACCGCTCCGACTACGACATTCTCGTTGTCGTCAACCTGAAGAGCGTCGGGGAAGACAATGATCTCTGGCACGACGTGTCCGATCATTTCCTGCGCGAATTGACGATCACCAAGGAAATCGAGACGCCGGTCAACATCATCGTTCACACGCTGCAGGACGTGAACGACCAGCTGGCACGCGGCAGGCCTTTCTTTATCGACATCATCCGCGACGGCATCATGCTCTACGAGAAGGAAGGCCATCCGTTCGTGGCACCGAAGCCGCTCAGCGAAGAAGAGGCGCAAAAGGAGGCTCAAGGTTATTTTGAAAAATGGTATTCGAGCGCCGAGAGGCGTCTGGAGCTCGCGAAGGAAGGACTCCGAAGGCAATATTGGAATGACGCTGCTTTCGACCTCCACCAGTCAACCGAGCGCCTCTATCACTGCGCCCTGCTTGTCCTGATCCTCTACTCGCCTAAGTCGCATCGCCTGAAATTCCTGCGCTCTTCGGCCGAGCGGATCGACCCGCGCCTGATCGAGGCATGGCCACGAGATACCAAATTCGCGCGTCGTTCTTTCGAGCGGCTCGATCGCGCTTATGTCGATGCAAGGTATTCGCCGCATTATGAAATCACGGAAGAAGAACTTCGCTGGCTGATAGAACGCATTCAAGTGCTTCAGGGGCTCGTCCGGATAAGCTGCGAAGAGCGCCTCATGAAAATACCGTAGCCCGAATGCCATCTCCTCTGCCTCCACAGGCCGAACTGCCACGCTCGAAGGGCTTGCTAACTCCTCCTAAGGTCGCTGAACCAACCGACGGATCCGAACTCGCTGCCAAGGGTACCGATCACGATTCCCTCCTGCCCAGGCGCCCGATGTCCCGGCGACAATGGCTGCAGTGATCGCTACTTCATCCTGCCTGACGCCTGAAAGCATGGGCGGCGCCTTCGACAGTCACAATGAAGCCGTTCAAACGAAGTGGTCGGCCTGGAAAAGCGAGTTCACCAGGCAATGAGGACAGACGTCTCAGCCGATTTCGTCACCGGGGCGCATACTTCTCCGGCAGCCGGAATTCCTGAAACGACCCAGACCAAAAATTGCGGCCTGATCGCAATTGCCTCTCACGGATGCGAAGGCCTCAGTTGCATCATGCTCGAGAGCCAGGCCACGGAAGTCGTCGAAATTTCGGTGATCCCCACCTCGTCGTCAAGAGAACGTCCCCACGCGGACATCGGTGCCACATGACCTTGCACAGAAAATCATCGCCAACCTCCGAATAGCCGGTCCGGCGGCGACACGACGGTGCGTGCCCTGGTGAAGCGCTTCTATGAACTGATGGATACGCTGCCGGAAGCAGCCCGTTGCCGTGCCATCCATCCGCCGAGCCTTAAAGGCAGCGAGGCGAAGCTTTACGATTATCTCACCGGTTATCTCGGGGGCCCTCCGGTCTATGTGGAAAAACATGGCCATCCAAGGCTGCGCGCCCGCCATTTCGCCGCGGCAATCGGCCCTCAGGAGCGCGACGAATGGATGCTCTGCTTCCGCCGTGCGATGGACGAGACGATCGACAACGAAAATCTGCGCGAGATTATCTGGCCACCGGTCGAGCGCCTCGCCCTCCACATGCAGAACCGGGAATAGGCCGATGGAAAGACTCGACAATCTGCGGCCGTTGATTCTTTTTGTGAGCGGCATGATGGGGGCCATTGGCGTCGCCCTGGCGGCGACAGCAAGCCACGCCGGCGACACGCTGCTTCTGGGTTCCGCCTCCACCATGTGCCTGGCGCACGCAATCGGAGGAACCATGGAGGGGCTTGGTTGGCATTTGCCCCGACAGACATGATGCTTGTCACTATCCATGCGCGCAGGTCTGGCGCCGCGACGACGATCTGGCCAATACGGTATTTTAGAAACCAAAATGCATCATTTTGCTTTTGCGGTGCCCCGCGCACCCATCAGGTGCTTGCGCATCAAAGCCGCAGCCACGTCTTGATCGCCTTTTTCCAGCCGCTCAAGGATTTCCAGGTGTTCGCGGCACGTCACTGCAACGCGATCGGATCCGTGCTGCCAGTTGTAGTTTGATAGCCGCCGAAGCTGGTTCTGGCGGTGCATTGCCTCCTTGATATAGCGATTTCCGGAAGCCGCACTGATGCCCAGGTGAAACTCCGCATTCATCTCAAACAGCGTGACGCTCGACGTGTCCGTCCAGGGCGCGCTCAACATCGCTTCATGCCGCGACTGCATGGATTTTATCCAATCCGCGGAAAGCGAAAATTCAGGCGACATGATGGCTGCGCATTCGATGAGCAGGCGGAAGTCATAGCTTTCCGCGCGTGCGCGGGCATCGCGAACCGGATCGAGGAACTGCCAGCCATAGCCCTGCCGGCGCTCGATGACGCCCAGTCCCTCAAGTTTGATCAGCGCATGGCGCACCGGCGTTCGCTCGCAGCCCGTCAGCCGCATCAGCTCCAGTTCGGCAAATTGTTCGGCAAGCCCTCCCTCGCGGCGCAGCCTTGCGATAGCGACGAGCAGTTCTTCATCTTCCGGCGGCGTTTCCGGTTTTTCGACGCGTGGGGGGATCGTCGCAAGCCTCATGCCGCGGTTGGGCTCATGCTGCACGAAACCCTCCTCCGCCAGCATTTCCAGCGCGATGCGCACCGGCGTGCGGGAAACGCTAAGCCGGGCGGCAAGCTGGTTCTGACGCAGCCGCGCACCTGGTTTTAGATCGTCGTCATGGATGACGTCGATGATGCGGCGCATCAGGTCCTGTTGAAGAGGCGTGCTCGCGTCCGACATTTTCCGCTTGCCTTCCCGTCATTTTTGGTTTTTGTTTTATGAAATACTTTTTTGATGAAGGCAATCGGATCCGCCCTCGCCATCGTTCAGCATCTGGAAAAGCCGCCATGACCTCACCCCTTCCCTGCCCCCTCATCGAAGTTTCCGGTACGCCGTTCGAACGCGGCCAACAATATGGAGAGCAGGCTGCGGAACGGATTCTCAAAGGCATCGAACATTACAAGGTCCAGCTGCATTCCTCAGGCCTGAAGGATGGCGATCTTGCCGCAATGATCGACCGCTTCGCCGGCGCAGTCGACAATTACGGCAGCCAGTATATCGAAGAGATGCGCGGCATCGCCAGAGCGATCAATATCGACCTTGCGGCGATCCTTCTTCTCAACGCACGGACGGAAATCCTCAAGCTTGCACGAAGACGGCAAAAGGGTGAGGCCGACTTCATTCAGTCGGATGGCTGCACGGGCGTCTTCATCATGCCGCAAGCCAGCCGCGACAAGACCTTCATCCACGCCCAGAACTGGGACTGGAAGGCGGAATGTGCCGAAACCGCAATCGTTCTGAAGATCAAGCGCGACGACGGTCCGGATATCATCACCTTTACCGAGGCCGGCGGCCTTGCGCGCACCGGCTTCAACGCCGCCGGCATTTCCATCAGCGGCAACTATCTGGAGACCGATCGGGATTACCGTGAACTTGGCGTACCGCTTGCCATCATCCGCCGCAAGGTGCTCGAACAGGATCATCTGGCGATGTCGATGCAGGCCGTCTACGGCACCCGCAAATCGGCTTCCAACAACATGATGATCGGCCACGCGCATGGGATCGCGATCGATTTCGAATGCGCGCCGGACGAGACCTTTCTCATTCATCCGCAAAACGGCGTGCTTGTGCATGCAAATCACTTCCAAAGCCAGGTCGCGCTGTCGAAGCTGCTCGACAGGGGCGTCGTCAACATGCCGGATTCGCTTTATCGCGATCTGCGGGTGCGCCAGCTGATCGAACCGCATATCGGCAAGGTTACGGTCGACACGGTCAAGGCGGCACTTTCCGACACGTTCGAAAGCCCGTGGTCCGTCTGCCGCCCACCACGCAAATCGTTGTCCAACAACCAGTCCGCCACGGTGGCGATGATCCTCATGGTGCCGGCTGAAGGCCACATGGAAGTGGCACTCCTGCCGGCGCTTGGAGCGCATTTCTGGAACTACAGCCTCGACATGCAGATCAGACCCATCGAAGAGCCCGGCAGGGCACAGACGAACGCGGCCTAACCAAAACCAACAAGGGAACGAATACGGGAGCCTCCAATGAAATTTCAAACCCTCTTGAAGACCACGGCAGTCATGGCGCTGCTGGCTGCAACCACCGGCACGGCGATCGCGCAGGACAAGATGATGCGGGTGCGCATCAATGCCGACATCCGTTCGACCGATCCGGGTGTCAATCGCGATGCCAACAGCGATGCGGTCGTGCTGCACATGGTCGAGGGCCTTGTCGGCTATAAGGACGACGCCTCGATTGCGCCGCTGCTGGCAAAATCGGTCGATGTGTCTGGTGACGGCAAGACCTATACGTTCAAGCTGCGCGACGGCCTGAAATTCAGCAACGGCGAGCCGCTCACCTCCGCCGACGTACTAGCCTCCTGGCAACGCTACGTCGATCCGAAGACCGCGTGGCGCTGCCTGAAGGACGTGACGGGTTCGGGCGTCGCCAACGTTAAAAACGTCACCGCCCCGGACGCGTCGACCGTCGTCTTCACGCTGGAAAAGCCAACCGCCCTCTTCCTCACAACGCTTGCCCGCACCGATTGTGGCGGCACCGGCATCTATCACAAGAGCTCGCTCGATGCGCAGGGCAAGTGGGTGAAGCCGATCGGCACCGGCCCGTTCATGCTGAACGAATGGCGCAGCGGCCAATATGTCGAGCTTGCCGCCAATCCGAATTACGTCTCCCCCGGCGGCGAGCCAAGCGGTTACGTGGGCGACAAGACGCCGAAGGTCCCCGCCGTGCGTTTCATGGTCATTCCCGATGATGCCGCGGCCAAGGCGGCGTTATATTCCGGCGATATCGACGTCATCAGCGAGGTCAACAATGCCGATGTGGAAGAGTTTTCGGCAAGCGACGAGTTGAAGGTCGATAAGGTCGCCAGCATGGGCCTTACCGGGCTTCTTTTCCAGACGCGAGATCCGCTCCTGAAGGATGTCCGGATCCGCAAGGCGCTGCTGCTTTCGCTCGATCTCCCGCAGATCGCCGAAGCGCTGACCAACGGTCAGGCGCCGGCCAACCTCTCGGTCATTCCGGTTCCAAGCCCGTATTCCGGCAAGCTGCAGAAGGACGTACCGGCCCGCGATCTCGAAGCGGCCAAGACGCTGCTCGCACAAGCGGGATACAAGGGCCAGCCGATCAAGTGGCTGGCGACAAAGTTCTATCCCTCACTCTTCGATGCTGCCGTACTCGTGCAGGCAATGGCTCAGGAAGCCGGCATCAATATCGAAATCGAAACGCTCGATTGGGCAACGCTGCTCGACCGTTATACGGCCGGCAACTATTCGGCCATGTCGTTTACCTATTCCGCCCGGCTCGATCCGTCGCTCTCCTTCGACATGGTCAGCGGCAACAAGGACAAGAGCCCCAACAAGGTCTGGGACAATCCGGAAGGCCTGAAGCTGATCGCAGAAAGCACGACCGTCAGCGACAGCGAAAAACGCCAGGTCCTGTTCGACAAGCTGGAAGGCATGATCCGCGCCGACGTGCCGTTGATTCCGCTTTATTCCGGCACCCGCATCGGCGCAGTGCGCGCCAATGTGGACGGCTACCAGACCTGGCCGGTCGGTTATCCGCGCATGTGGGGCGTCTCCTTCGCGGCCGGAAAGTAAGCCATGCACGCCCTTTCGAAATATGTCGCGAAGCGTCTGTTATGGACGCTTCCGACACTCCTGCTCGTGGCCGCCATGGTGTTCTTCCTGGTGAGGATGATCCCCGGAGACCCCGCCCAGTTGATCCTCGGCGATAACGCCAGCCCGGAAGAACTGGCCAACCTGCGCGCCAATTTAGGCCTCGACCAGCCTGTGCCGCTGCAGTTCGTCTATTGGCTCGGCAATATGCTCAGGGGCGATCTCGGGCACTCCATCTCCAACGGGGCGGCCGTCCTGCCGCTGATGCTCGACCGTTTCCAGGTCAGCGCCACAATCGTGCTTGTCGCCGTTGCACTCGCAACCCTGATCGCAGTTCCGGCCGGACTTATTGCAGCCTGGCGGCAAAACGAGCATGTGGACGTCGCGATCGTCGCCCTATCGACATTGCTGATGTCTGTTCCGAGCTTCTGGCTCGGCCTCGTCCTGCTGCTGGTCTTCGGGCTGAAGCTCGGATGGCTGCCGGTCGTCGGCTACGTACCGTTCACCGAAAAGCCCTGGACCGCGATCACCTATGTGATCCTCCCGGTGGTAACGCTGATGCTGATCGAGGTCGGCGTGCTGACCCGCATGATGCGCGCAAGCGCCATCGAAGTCCTGCGGCTTGAATATGTCATGCACGCCCGCGCTAAAGGCCTTTCAGAACGCAAGATCTTGCTGCGCCACGTGCTGCCCAATGCCTTTGCGCCGACCTGGACGATGATCGGCTTGGTGCTCGGCGGCCTGCTGGGCGGCATCGCGGTGCTGGAAACCGTCTTCACACTGCCCGGCCTCGGGCGCCTACTCGTCGATGCGATCTTTGCTCGCGACTATCCGGTGGTACAGGGATGTCTTCTGTTCACGGCCTTGATCTACGTGATCGTCAATCTGATCGTGGACCTTTGCTATCCGTTGTTCGATCCGCGGGTCACCGCGTCATGATCAGACAACCCGCAAACCTGATCATCGGCTCCATCCTGCTGATCTTCATTGGCGGCATGGCGCTGCTTGCGCTGTTCTGGACGCCCTACGATCCGGCGGCGATCAAGCTCGTCTCCAGACTGAAACCGCCATCGGCGCAATTCTGGCTCGGCACCGACGAATTCGGCCGCGATGTCGTCTCCCGCCTGATGACCGGTGCGGTGCAGAGCATGACGGTCGCCATCTTGACAGTCGCTTTCGCGGTCATCGTCGGCACCTTGACCGGCCTGATCGCCGGATATACGCGCGGACTGGCAGATCGCATCCTGATGGTCTTCAGCGACGCACTGCTCGCCTTTCCCGGCACCCTGCTGGCGCTTGGTCTGATGGTGATTTCCGGTCCGAACAAATATGGCATCATCCTTGCTCTCGGCATCGCATATTCCCCGTCGGTGCTGCGTATCGTCCGCGCCAGCGTTCTTTCAGCCCGTGAGCGCGAATATGTCGAAGCCTCCCGTGTCATCGGCAATTGCGAATTCACCACGATGTTTAAGCATATCCTACCGAACTGCACGGCGCCGATCGTGGTGCTCGCGACCTCCATGTTCGGGTGGGTGGTGCTGGCGGAAAGCGGGTTGAGCTTTCTGGGGCTCGGCGTTCCGCCACCGGCGCCGACCTGGGGCAACATGCTGTCGGCGGCGCGCACCTATATCGAAAAGGCCCCATGGCTCGGGCTTGCCCCCGGTATCTGCATCTCGCTGACTTTGCTCGGCATCAACCTTCTGGGCGACGCGTTGCGCGACCGCTTCGATCCGAGAATGGAGCAACGGTGATGAATATCGAAACCTCCCGCCCTTTGCTGAGCGTCCGCAACCTTCGCGTCGAGACATCCAACGGCCATCCGGTTCTGCACGACGTGTCCTTCGATGTCGAGGCTGGCAGCATCGTGGCGCTGGTCGGCGAAAGCGGCAGCGGCAAGACGGTCGCGGCCCGCGCCGCCATGCGGCTGCTTCCCAAGGCAATCAGGCCGGTTGCGGGCGAAATCCTGTTCGACGGCCGCAATGTCCTGAACATGTCGGATGCCGAGATACGCCAGGTTCGCGGCGCAAGGATCGGCATGGTTTTCCAGGAGCCGATGGTCTCGCTCAATCCCGCGATGACGATCGGTGCCCAGCTCGTCGAGGGCCTGCGGCTGCATGAACATCTCACCCTGGACGAAGCTCTCGCCCGCGCGACGGAAATGCTCGCACGGGTAAAAATCGCCAACCCGGCAGCCTGCCTCTCGGCTTTCCCGCACCAGTTTTCCGGCGGCATGCGCCAGCGCATCATGCTCGCATCCGTCATGTTGCTCAGGCCGAAACTGCTGATCGCCGACGAACCGACCACGGCGCTCGACACGCTGACGCAGCGCGAGGTTCTGGAAGTGATGGTGGATCTCACCCGCACCTTCGGCACGGCGGTGCTGCTCATCACCCACAATCTCGGCCTCGTCGCGCAATATGCCAAAAAGGTCATCGTTCTGGAGCGCGGCAAACTGATCGAGACGGGGCCGGTGGCAGAGGTGCTTCATCATCCAAGGGAACAATATACGCGCACGCTGATCGACGCGCTTCCGAAGCGCGACCACGGACGAAAGCCGCCTGCCGATGGGGCAACGCTGATTGAGGCGCGCAATATCGAGGTCACCTTCTCGGGTGCCGGCAACATGTTCAGCACGGCGGAAAGGAAGCTTGCCGTGCGCGGCGTCTCGCTCGGCGTTCGCCCAGGCGAAGTCGTGGCGGTCGTCGGCGGCTCGGGTTTCGGCAAGACGACGCTCGGCCGGGCAATGCTCGGCCTGCTGCCGCTTTCCGACGGGGACGTGTTTTTCCGCGGGCGCCCGATGGCATCCACCGATCGCGCGACACGGCGTGATTATCGCCTGCAATGCCAGCTCGTTTTCCAAGACCCCTACTCCTCCCTCGACCCGCGTCAGAAGATCTCCGACATCATCGGCGAGCCGCTGGCACATGGCCCGAAACTCAGCCGGGCGGAGAAGGCGGAAAGGGTTGGCGCCATGCTCGACGAGGTGGGACTTGCCGGGCTTGGCGAGCGTTTCCCGCATGCACTTTCCGGCGGGCAAAGACAACGCGTCGCAATCGCTCGGGCGGTGATCCGCAATCCGGCCTTCGTCGTTGCCGACGAGCCGGTTTCGGCGCTGGACATGACGATCCAGAAGCAGGTCCTCGATCTCTTCCGCAGGCTGCAGGAGAACCATGGCTTCGCCTGCCTGTTCATTTCACACGATCTTGGCGCCGTCTCCCGCGTGGCCGATCGGATCGTCGTCATGCAGCAGGGCCTGATCGTCGAGGAAGGCAGTGTCGACCGGATCCTGGATCACCCGCAACATCCCTATACGCAAGCCCTGCTCGAGGCGACGCCGACCCTTAAGATCGCGGCCTAACCAGACGAGAAGTCGGTGAAAAATGGCCTCCCGGAGGCAGGAGAAATCCATCATGTTAACGGAAGACTTGATCGCTATCGAAGCCCGGTTGGGTGCCAACAACTACAAGCCGCTCGACGTGGTCCTGTCGCGCGGCGCCGGCGTCCATGTCTGGGATACCGACGGAAACCGCTATCTTGACTGCCTGTCGGCCTATTCCGCCGTCAACCAGGGCCATTGCCATCCGAAGATACTGGCCGCCCTGATCGAGCAGGCCGGCAAGCTGACGCTGACCTCACGCGCCTTTCGCAACGATCAGCTTGCGCTGTTTTACGAGGAACTTGCCGCGCTGACGAAGTCGCATCGGGTGCTGCCGATGAACAGCGGCGCGGAGGCGGTCGAGACCGCCATCAAATCGGTGCGCAAGTGGGGATACGAGGTCAAGGGCATCGCGGAGGACCGCGCGGAGATCGTCGTCTGCGCCAACAATTTCCACGGCCGGACGCTCGGCATCATCAGCTTCAGCACGGACGAGACCGCGCGCGAGAGCTTCGGCCCGTTCCTGCCCGGTTTCCGGGTCGTGCCGTTCGGCGATATCGAAGCATTCGAACAGGCGATCAGCACAAATACGGTCGCCTTCCTGGTCGAGCCGATCCAGGGCGAGGCCGGTGTGCTGATCCCGCCCGCCGGTTACTTCACGAAGGTCCGCGAGATCTGCACGGCCAACAATGTCATGCTGATCCTCGACGAGATCCAGACCGGCCTCGGGCGCACCGGCAAGCTGCTTGCCGAGGAGCACGAGGCAGTCGAGGCGGACGTGACGCTCGTCGGCAAGGCCTTGTCGGGCGGCTTTTACCCGGTCTCCGCCGTGCTTTCCAACAACGAGGTGCTGGGCACCTTAAAACCGGGCCAGCACGGCTCGACCTTCGGCGGCAACCCGCTGGCCTGTGCGGTCGCTCGGGCGGCGTTGAAGGTGCTCACCGGGGAAGGCATGATCGAGAACGCCGCCGTTCAGGGCGACTACTTTCTCCAGGGACTGAAGGACATCCGCAGCAACATCATCCGGGACGTGCGTGGGCGCGGCCTGATGCTCGCCGTCGAACTGCATCCGCAAGCTGGCGGCGCCCGCCGTTACTGCGAGGCGCTCCGCCGGTCGGGCATCCTTGCCAAGGAGACCCATGACCACACCATCCGTCTTGCGCCGCCGCTGGTCATCGAGCGGGAGCAGATCGACTGGGCGCTGGAGCGGCTGACGCCGGTTCTAAGCGGCATGAACTGATCAGGCAACGAGGACGCAATGCGAAATTCCCAATCCATCTGGACGATTGTCGACGAAAAGAGCCCCGCCTTTTTCGAGCTCAGCGACCGCGTCTGGGAAACGCCGGAGATCAACTACGAGGAGTTCCGCTCCTCTCGCGAACATCGGCGACTTCTGGAGGCGGAAGGGTTCAGGATCGAGCTCAATGTCGCGGGCATTCCGACTGCCGTCATGGGAGAGGCTGGCGAAGGCGGCCCAGTCATCGCCATTCTCGGCGAATACGACGCGCTGCCCGGTCTCAGCCAAGAAGCCGGCGTTGCCGAAAAGCGGCCACTGGTGAGCGGCGGACACGGGCACGGCTGCGGCCACAATCTTCTCGGCGCCGGTTCGATGCTCGCGGCCGCCGCCGTGAAGGACTATCTCGCCGCCAACGGTCTGAAGGGACGTGTCCGCTATTACGGCTGCCCGGCGGAGGAAGGCGGGTCGTCGAAGGGCTTCATGGTGCGTGCCGGTGTATTCGACGATGTCGATATCGCCATTTCCTGGCACCCGGCAGCCTTTAGCGGCGTCAACAATCCGATCTCGCTTGCCTGCAGCGAAATGAACTTCCACTTCTCCGGCCGGGCTTCGCACGCCGCCGCGACGCCGCATCTCGGGCGCAGCGCGCTCGACGCGGTCGAACTGATGAATGTCGGGGTTAATTTTCTGCGTGAGCACATGCCCACAAGCGCTCGTATCCATTACGCGATCACCGATACCGGCGGATCTGCGCCGAACGTTGTGCAGGCCAACGCGACGGTGCGGTATCTCGTCAGAGCAAGGACGTTGCCAGAACTTCTTTCGCTTGTAGCGCGCGTCAAGCGCGTGGCCGAGGGGGCGGCATGGATGACCGAAACGACCATGCGACACGAGATCATATCGGGGGACGCCAACCTGATTGGCAACCAGCCTCTGGAAAAATGCATGCATGCTCAGCTGGAGCGCCTGGGACCTGTCGTTTTCGACGAAACCGACAAGGCAACCGCGCGAACGTTCCAGGCGACATTCACGCCGGACGATATCGCCTCGTCTTATGCTCGCTTCGACCTCAAACCCGGCAAGGACGAACCGCTCTGCGATCTGATCGTGCCGCTTTATGCGGGCGACGGATCGATGGTCGGGTCGACCGATGTCGGCAGCGTCAGCTGGGTGGTCCCAACCGTGCAGATGCGCGGCGCGACCTACGCGATCGGCACCCCCGGCCATTCCTGGCAACTCGTCGCGCAGGGCAAGCTGCCCGCAGCCCACAAGGGCATGGCGCACGCGGCAAAAATCATGGCTGGCACGGCGATCGAGCTCGTCTGCAATCCCGCACTCATCGAAGCGGCCAAGGCCGACCACAAAGACCGCCTCGACGACAATCCCTTCGTTAATCCCATTCCCGATGAGGTCATGCCGCCTACCCGGCCGGAGCCCGACACACCGGATGCTTCGCAATGACGAAACCAGATCCCTGCGAGCGGCGACAACCTCGCCTGCGACGCCAATGCGCGCCTCGGACGGTATTTTGGCAAGGATCGCTGGCCGCACGTTGTTGGGGCCGCGATCGCAAAAGCTCTCCAGAAGAGCGACGTCACCTGATCCAAGAATGAAAGCCATGCCCATGCAGCAGCTGAATGCCAATTCGCTCGAAGCCTTTTGGATGCCGTTCACGGCGAACCGGGATTTCAAGAAGAAGCCGCAGATCATCACCGGCGCGTCGGGCATGTATTACCAGATGAGCAACGGCCACCGGGTGCTGGATGCCATCGCCGGCCTGTGGTGCGTGAATGCCGGGCATGGGCACCCGAAGATCGTCGAGGCTATTCAGAAACAGGCAGCACAGCTCGATTTCGCGTCCTCCTTCGGCCTCGGCCATCCGCTCGCCTTCGAATATGCCAGTCGGCTGACATCCGTCGCGCCCGAGGGGCTCGACCACGTCTTCTTCACCAATTCCGGGTCGGAGGCGACCGATACCGCGCTCAAGCTTGCACTTGCCTATCACCATGCGCGCGGCGAGGGACAAAGGCAGCGGATCATCGGCCGTCAGCGTGGCTATCACGGCGTCGGTTTCGGGGGACTTTCCGCGGCCGGCATGGGAGCGCACAAGAAACAGTTCGGCATGCTCCTGCCGGGAGCCGCCCACATGCCACATACACACGACCTTGCCCGCAATGCCTTCAGCCGCGGTCAGCCGAGCCACGGCGCGGAGATCGCCGACACGCTCGAACAGATGCTGCAGACCTACGATCCGTCGACGGTCGCGGCGGTCATTGTCGAACCGGTCGCCGGCTCGACCGGGGTTCTGGTCCCGCCGCTCGGCTATCTCGAACGGCTGAGGGAAATCTGCACGCGTTACGGTATTTTGCTGATTTTCGATGAGGTCGTCACTGGTTTCGGCCGGCTGGGGCGGCCATTCGCGGCTGATCGTTTCGCCATCACACCCGACCTCATCGCCATCGCCAAGGGCATGACGAACGGAGCGGTCCCCATGGGCGGGGTGATCAGTTCAAACGATATCTACCAGAAGCTCATGGAAACGGCGCCGCAAGGGACCGTGGAATTTTCCCACGGTTATACCTATTCCGGTCATCCGCTGGCTTCGGCGGCGGCGCTTGCAGCGCTCGATGTCTACGTCGATGAAGGCCTGTTCGAGCACGCAGCGTTAATTGAACCGGTCTGGGAGGAGCACGCGCATGCGCTCAAGGGCCTGCCCGCAGTGGTCGACATCCGCAATATTGGCCTGCTTGCAGGCATCGAGCTCGGTGAGGAGGTCGCAAGCGGCAAGGCGATGGCCAAGAAAGTACATGACTTCTGCTTTGAGCGCGGCGTCCTAATACGCCCCGTTGCGAACACGATCGTGCTGTCTCCCCCTTTGGTTATTTCAGAAGCGGAAATCGCCACCGTGTTCTCGGCGATTGCCGCCGGGTTGAAGACGCTGTAGCGCGGAAAACGGCGAGAGGCTGAACCGAAGGCATGCACGCAACCATCGAAATTGACGGCGTAAGTTTTGACTTCATCGACGTGCCGGCGGTCGTCGGCGAGGCGCTTGTGCGCATGCCCTATATCCATAGAATCTTGCTGGAGAACGTGCTGAGGACGGCTGGAGGCAACGCTGCGCGCGCCAAGGCGGCCATGATAGGTTGGCTAAAGACGGGCACCAGCGATCACGAGATCCCATTTCTGCCGAACCGCGTCCTGATGCACGACACGACCTGTGGCCCGGCTCTGGTCGACATTGCCGGCATGCGATCTTGCCTGACGGAAGCAGGCGGCGATCCGGCACAGCTCAATCCGGTCGTGCCGGTCGACGTGTCTACCGATCATTCGGTCGCGGTCGACGCTTTTGGCGAGCCTTTTGCACTCAAACACAACATGAAGCGCGAATACGAGCGCAATGCCGAGCGCTACAGCTTCATGAAATGGGGAACGAATACGCTCACCGGCTTCCGGGTCCATCCCCCTGGGACCGGGATCATGCATACGCTCAATCTCGAACGCCTTGCCACGATCGCGACATCGCAACGGCAAGGCGGTCGGCTCTGGGCCATTCCCGACACGCTCATTGGCACCGACAGCCATACGCCGATGATCAACGGGATCGGAGTGTTAGCCTGGGGTGTGGGTGGGCTTGAGGCCGAAAGCGTCTTTTTTGGGATGCCGGTCACGTTGCGGGTGCCTGATGTTGTCGGCGTCCGCCTGACGGGTGCGTTGAAGAAAGGTGTTCTTGCCACCGATCTGGCGCTCCTCGTCACGCATCTCTTGCGCCAGATCGACCTTCAGGACAAGTTCGTGGAGTTCCATGGCCCCGGCGTCTCCAACCTGACAGCCGGCGATCGAGCCGTCGTCGCCAACATGGCGCCTGAATTCGGGGCCAACAGCGGCTATTTTCCGATCGATCGCCAATCGATCGACTACCTGCTGAGAACTGGCCGCGGTGAGGGTCACGCACGGTTTGTCGAACGTTATGCGAAACGGGCTGGTCTTTGGTTCGATCCCTCCACCGATCCTTGCTACACCTCGACGCTCGCTCTGGACCTCGGCAGTGTCGAGCCGAGCCTTACAGGCCCACGCCGCCCCCAGGACAGGATCGCGGTCAGCGAGACGCGTTTGGCCATTCGCGGAATGAAGAAGCGTTGCGACAAATCAACCAAACAGGGCGCACCCAATGACGGCGCCGTTGCAATCGCTGCGATCACCAGCTGCACGAACACCTCCGATCCGCGGCTTCTCGTGGCGGCAGGTCTCCTCGCCCGCAAGGCACGCGCCTGGGGGCTCCGGCCAGCGCCTTGGGTGAAGACGTCCCTTGCGCCCGGATCCCCGACCGCCGAGCGGTATCTCGCCCGCGCCGGCCTGTTGGAAGACTTAGAAGCCCTTGGCTTCGGCATCGTTGGATATGGCTGCACATCCTGTATCGGCAACTCCGGATCTCTGACCGAGCCTATTGCCGAGGCCATGACCGAACGCGGCATACTGCCGGTGGCGGTTCTGTCCGGGAACCGGAACTTTCCAGGCCGGGTGCATCCGCAGTTGGAGGCCGCCTTCCTCGCCTCGCCGCCTATGGTCGTCGCCTTCGCGCTCGCCGGAACCGTCGCGCTCGACATTCTGCGGGATCCGATCGGAACTTCCGCCGATGGAACGGCGGTCACGCTGTCGATGCTCTGGCCAGATGCTTGCGAAATCGACGCAACTCTTTTGGCCGCGTCTGACGCGAATGATTTTTCGCTCGCCTATGATGCCGCTGAGGCGAGCAGGACCTGGAAAGAGCTTCCCGCACCTGGAACGACACTGTTTCCTTGGGATGAAGGCTCCACCTATATCCGGCGCCCTCCATTCGCAAGCTTCGGCGAAGGAATACGGCTCGGCACCTATGAAGCGCATCCGATCCTCGTTCTCGGCGACGACATCACCACTGATCATATTTCTCCAGCCGGTGCCATCCCGGCAAACGGCGCGGCAGGGCGGCATCTCATCGAACGCGGCGAAGACCCGAAGAACCTCAACGTCTTTTCATCTCGCCGCGGAAACTGGGAAGTCATGGTTCGCGGCCTCTTCACCAACAAGACAGTGGGTAACCTTCTGGCAACAGGCATTGCGCCAGGCTCCACTGTTTATGCCGGGTCGGAGAAGGTCCTCCCGCTATGGGATGCGGCGCAGCGCTACAAGGCTGAGGGAAAGTCCGTCGTGCTTGTGGCGGGAGAGCGATACGGGATGGGCTCGTCCCGCGACTGGGCGGCCAAGGGCGTGGCACTTCTTGGCGTGCGGGCCGTCCTTGCATCAAGCTTCGAGCGCATACACCGCTCGAACCTGATCGGCATGGGCATCCTGCCGCTGCGTTTTCCACCCAATGTGAAGCCGCAGACGCTCGAACTTCGTGCGAACGATCTCCTGGCAATCCACGCCGATATCGACATGGTCTCCCCGCGCTGCGAGATACCGGTCACGGTCAAAAGAGCCAACGAGCCATCGATGACGTTCAACACATCCGCGGCGATTGAAACAAATGCCGAAATTGAGATCTTGCGCGCCGGCGGCATCCTTTCGCTTATCCTCAAGCGGTGTCACGCAGAAGTGCCGCAGTCCAGGTGACCCAATGAGCATGTCTCGATGACTTCCATTCTTCGATGACAGACGAGGTGCAGGGATGAGGGTGATCGCCCTCGCCTCAGCAATGGGGACGGATCGCGAGCCTCCAGGCTGCCTCTCTTTCGAAAGTCGATCCGAACCGGAGTTTGATCGTCCCTGTCTCGTTCCACCGTCCGGAACGGAAGTTCCCGGTCGCCCAGGCCGATATTCGCATCCAGATCAGGATTTCCATTACCATATTCGCAAGAATGGTAATAACGCATTTTCTTCACCGGTTCCGGCGGG
This sequence comes from Rhizobium sp. YS-1r, assembly GCF_000757525.1. NCBI lineage: Bacteria > Pseudomonadati > Pseudomonadota > Alphaproteobacteria > Hyphomicrobiales > Rhizobiaceae > Rhizobium > Rhizobium sp. YS-1r. The sequence continues at coordinate 22,646 of NZ_JPYQ01000046.1, forward strand.
GAGCTGCTGAACTCTCAAGAAAGGAAAGTTCATGTCTAGCGACGCCGCTCACTGCGAACAGGCAGTGCGCCTTGCCGTCATCTGCCGCGACCCCTGCGCCCCCTCAGAGCTTTGCTCCAACCCTCAGTCTCAGGCTCAACTATCCGGAGGCACTAGAGGGCAGACAACAACAACCATCTAAGAGCTAACCCACATCACTCGGCCCCTGGCCAATCATGACAGCCATATGGCCTCTGCCATCCCTATACCGAACGCGCCTCCCAATGCTCGATAACCTTGACGGAACCGAAGGTCTACAAGACGACTTATTGATGGGTGCCGATGCGATCGCTGCATATCTCGGCATCACCCGCCGTCAGGTTTATCGTCTCGTTCATGATCGTATAATGCCTTCCTTCACAGGATTATGAGAGGTAAGGCGATTAACAATTTTCTGGGGCGCAGGGGCAAATATGACTGGAAAGGCGACAGTGACCACCGCCGGCGAAGATGACCTCCTCCATGTAGTGGAACGATTGAGGGTTGCTTTCAAAATTCGTCGAGTCTCGGTCACTCGGTCGGCACCCTGAGACGCGTGACCAGGCAGAGTTTAAGCGCCCTGTCATCGAAGCGAAAACGATCATCGATACAGAGCTGGGCTCCAGCCAACTCCTTTTCACTCAATTTGGCAACTGTAAATATCCATTCAGGCGGCATGGCGGGAGGCCCCCCTATGCTGGGGGTGCAGGAAGCTGCAGTTATCGTGCGCGGGGCGATAAACGGCATTAGTCGGAAGGTGGCAAACTCATATGCGGCGCCTCAGCTCATCGGCGGCATTCGAAGCTCGCTGCATTGTTCGCGTCGCCCTCGCCTTTGTAATGCGCATATGAAGGATATGGGCAAAGCGGCCTTGTTCGATCGGCAGGTGCGGCTCCTCCTGCGTCCACGCTTTGTGGAGCCTTTCCATTTTCCACCCAATCAACGAGTTTCGTCAGCATGTCGAACTTTTCGAGCCCGCCTGGACCTCCCCGGCAATGCGACATGCCTGGAACCAGATAGAGCCTTGCCCAATCATCGGCAGGTATGTTGGTCTTCGTTGCCTTTTTCATTCGATTGAAGAAGTCGATGGTGTCATTGGCGGAAAACCATGGATCGCTCATCCCATGGAAGAAGATGATTTTACTCCCCTTTGAGGCAAAGGAACTGAGATCGGTCCATTGGTCTACATTGATCAGCCGTTGCTGCGGATCGTCGACATCCACCTTCTCAATAGCGTCGTCGACATCAAATGTGAGGGCATGATTGGCGAATTGGCGGTTGCGCTTGTCGTCGAAGCGCATGAGGCCGGGAATGGCGTCAGTCGTGCTCATAATCCCGCTATCGTAGGGAAATGCGGGGTAGGCCGTTCGCCCTGACGCGTCGAGGGTCGGAGAAAAAATCTCGGCAACGACCTTGGCCTGTTCGGGTCTCAGGCAATCCTTTGATGTACCGCTTGCGCATATCAGGCTCGAAGGATCGAATTTGCAGGCAGAGGCATTTGCGATCATGCCGTCTTCGATCCCATCCAGCTTATCGCAGGCATTTAAAATTCCGCTTAGAACGAGCTTCCGATCAGCATCGCTGAAGGCGGCAGAACGATCAGGCACCCCATCCGTTCCTACTGGCGAAATCCGGTTCATCGCCACATTCTTTTGGGCCAAGGACATATTCGAACGTCCGGTGCGTATGGCGGGGGCCCCGGCAATGATACCGTCAAACAGCAAGGGGAAGCGCTGCGCGGAGGTCATCGCCTCTCTCCCGCCCGTTGAGCAGCCGGCAAAATAAGAATGGTGCGCGCTTGTCCCGTAGTAGTTTGAAACAATCGCCTTTCCCAGAACGGTAACCTTTTCGACCGACCATCCGGCAAAGTTCAGCGTCGCAATCTGGTCAGCCTTGAACGAGCCATCCCACACCTCTCCTCGATGGCCGCTGTCATGCGAAATAACGGCAAAGCCCCGAGCAAGTGCGGTGTTCGCCCCGGCCGCGACATCCCCGATGGGCGGCTTCACCACACCGTTTAGTCCCCCTCCTCCTTGAACGAGGAACCGCCCTGACCAATCATCCGGCAAGGCGATCGAAAAACCGATAGCGTACGGTTTTCCGTCGGCTCCCGTTCGATGCTCAAAGGAGCCGTTCACCAAACAATAGGACGGTCCCTTGCCGCTGACGTAGTCTGTGCCGGCAACTTTCACGTCAAACCCCGGCAACTCGAGGGCTCTTGCGGCTTTGCACGTCGCACCGGCCGATTGGTCGGACGCCCCGTATGCGAGTTGCACCATCAATAAAAGCGCTGAAGCCGTTGCAGATAGCAGCGTTCTCATGCCTATCTCCTCCCTATTGCCTTCTCCACTCTCCCACAACAAATGGAACGAATCTCAGGCTTCCTGTCAATCGACAACTGCAAGCTTGCGAGGACGTTGGTTTCAGCGCCCAGGCCTGCCCTAGACAGTGCCGCGTCAAGGCGGCGTCGCCTTGACGGATTTTGCTGTGCCAAGTGCTATTCGATGACATGATCGAAGAGCACCCACTCGTTACCGACGCCATCGTTTTCCAGACGAAATTATCGCCCAGGCCGTAGGCTCTCTTGTCGGTCTCCGCTGAACCTGCGCGACGTCGAGGACCTGTTCGCCGAGCGCGGCACTGCGATCAGTCCGATCTGGAGCTATGCGATGATGGTGATGCCGGCGCGCTGCCCGAAGCGGCGCATTTCGAGCAGAAAGTCATCGTCCTTTCCGACGTCGATCTCCTCGATCACCTCGAAATCATCCTCGCCAATGCGATCTTCGAACAGAACGAGACATCGTTCCGGATCGCACTGCCTGGAGGTCCAGATCATCCCGTCGAGATCCGGACGCGCCTTATGGATCGCCTTTGCCCAAAGGACGGTTCGGGCGTAGCTCGATTTGGGCGTGTCGATGATCTGGCCCCGGTCGATCCCCCAGAGTTTCAGGTCGGGGGCAAAAAGCGCAGCAAGGGGTAAATCACGCTTCGGCGATATCGTGCTGGCGGTCCTGGCTTCCACATTATTCAAGCGGACGGTCTTGAACCTCGCGGCAGGATCGATGTCGTGGAAGATCGTTTCGAAAGCGGCCGCTTGTCGGCTGGTGGCGGCGTAAAGCGTTGCGACACAGCCGCCAGCCGCGTCCAGGAAGGGAGCGAAGCGGGTCGGCTGTCCCTTGCAGGGATTGAACTGCGCGGAGCGGAAGGCGGACAAATGATTGCGATGGAGGACGGTTCCGGCTGAGAGCGTTTGGGCGTTGACGGTTGGAAACGGATCGGGCGGTAGAGGCAGCGGGGATGTCACCCGACCACCTCTTGCCTTTCATGCTCGGCCGCTTCGGTTACGGCCTTGGCGTTATCGAGCACGTCGACCGGCGCCTTGTCGCCCAGCCAGCCATTGGTCGACACGAACCAGAACGCCTTCTGCCATCCAGACAGGTGCGCGGGCAGCGCCTTCAGCACCTTCTTGATCGCCGGATGCGGTCGGCCGTCGCGGAACTGGAAGGCTGGATAATATTCGGTGCCGCGATGAAGGACGGAGAAGATCTCGCCATTCTTTTTCCACCGGGCGGCAGTCGCATAGGGGTTCTTCGTCTGCAAGCCTGCCTTGGCGCCGATCTCCGCGCTTGTCAGTTGCGGGACTTCCGAAATGAACCTGTCACGCAGTTCCAGATTGTCCGCCGCGAGCGCTCCCCTCGCTACGGACAAATCATCGGGCAGCATGAGATCGGCAAGCTTGCTGATCGTCGCCTCGAACCGGCTTTCGTCCAGGTTCTCCGACACGCGCACCAGCGTCTCGAGGAAGTTTCTGACGGCGCTCCGCTCGCCTTCGGCCAGATCCGGCTTGAGCTGCAAGAGCACGGACCTGCCGCTCACGAAATCCGCAAAGGCGTCAGCCAGCTTGTCGAACTCGATCCCAGCCGCTCCCTCCCTCGGAAGGCCCGAAGGCACAGCTTGCTCTACGCTTTGCCGGAACGCCCTGACCAAGGCATCGTGGAGCGTCTGATCGTCCGGCCCGCGTATAGGCGCAGTCCTGAGCGCCCGCCTGGTGCGAGGCACTTTTCGATCACCTGGTGATGGGACAACCCCGTCGATCATCAGGAATTGGGAAATGAGCGCTTCGGTCATGATCTGCACATGAGATAGTTTAGTTACGTATCCATATCACGTATATCACGTCACGTCGACTACAAGACCCGTTCCAACCCGATCTGCGCATTTTTGATCGCGGTCGAGCCGATGGCACCCACTTTGCGCGTGAATGGATGGTTCAATTCGGTCCTTGGCCCTCGATCCGCACACCTCTGACCCGCGTGAAGACCGGAGGCAAAAATCGACTGCTGCTCATAGCGCAGTGGCAAATCCGGTCGTTGGGCATCTTAGTGACAAGATTGGTCGTCGTCCCCTCGTGCTGACGTCGGCCGCGGGCCTAGGCTATCGACCGACTTTCGGACGAACCGGTACGAAGGCCGTGGCGAGGCTAGAGCGAACTTCTAATTCGAAGGCATCCTGCCCATCACGCGTGGACTGAAAGGAGCGTTGATCGGTCTGTATTCGAGGCAAGCGGCGCTGCCGTAGCCGTCAGTATAAAACCACTCGACCCGCCCCTCCAGACCGATGGCCTCGGCCTCGACTCTTGCGATGGTCGACAGCCCGGGCATGGCGGGACGATCGCAATCGGCCTTGCCTGCCAACAGCCAGTCCACCGCATGCACGACACAAGTGCCGGCGAACTTCGATGCGCCCGTGATCGGCATACGTCGTGGTCAGGGTTTCGGCGATATCCGCGTCGGGGTCGGCAAAGTAGTCCCCGACGTCTCGCAAGGTCGTCGGCCTGTTGTTCTTCAGCGAAAACAGATAGTCGGCACCGCGATCGAGCACCGTCTGGCCGGTGTCGCGATTGCAATGGACGGCATCGGCCGTGATCAACGCTCCCCGGACGTCGATCATCTCCAGCAACGCCCGTGCGGCGATGATCGCGTTTTCGCCCACCCCGAACGCCGCCTGCCCCAGGACCAGTTGCGCCTCGGCAGCGAAGGCTGTCACGACATGAAGCGGGCTCTTGGCCGCCGCCCGATCGAAAGAGCGGCGCAACGTCTTGCCGTCAATGGCGATGATACCCGCACCATCCGCTCCCAACGCCTCCAGAAAGCGCCCGAACGCCGACGATAGGGATGATGGGTCAAGCAACCGGAACAGCCGCGAAAACGTGTCATGGCTCGGAAGACCATTCTCCAGGATCAGAAATTCCCGAAACAAAGCTTCCCGATCCTCGGCAAAATCGGCGAAATCAACGCAGCTGTCACAGCCGCAAATCGACGCCACAAGCGCTATCGTCAATATCTCCAGAAGATCGTGACGCCGTGCATTGCCCGTCCGAGGATCAGTGATCCCGTGAAGTATCGTAATGAGCGAAACCATAAAAAGCTCCAAAGCAGAGCTCCCTAAAGAATCCATCTCAATTCAAGCCGCCATATTTTTTTCTAAATGCGATTCCCCTGCGGCTCGATGCCGTGCCACTTGCGCAGCAGTTAACATGTCGATAAATTTTACAAAAATCGACACGTAATCCCGACCTGTCGATGACGTCGACAGGTCATTCCCGCATGTCGATCAGAAAGTAGGTGATCGACATGACCTTTCGTCCGGACCGCCCGTTCAACGACCTCCCTGCCCTGCCGCCGGCACAGGACATAGAGACCAAACCCGTGCTGAAGGCCTGCATCGAGGCACGGGCCGCTCTGGCGGAGCTGCGGGTCTCCGGGCGGATCATCCCCAACCAGGCGGTGCTGATCAACTCCATCCCGCTGCTCGAAGCCCAAGCGAGTTCCGAGATCGAGAACATCGTCACCACCACCGACCGATTATTCCGCTTCGCCAATGATACGGGCGGTCAGGCGGACCCGGCGACCAGGGAGGCGCTGCGCTATCGCACCGCCTTGAACCGTGGTTTCGGAATGCTGCAGCAGCGCCCACTTTCGACGACCATCGCCGTCGAGGTCTGCAGAACCATCAAGGGTGTCGAACTCGACATCCGCAACACGCCCGGCACCGCGTTGATGAACGATGCCACCGGGGCCGTGATCTACACCCCGCCTGAAGGTGAAGACCTGCTGCGCGCCAAGCTTGCGAACTGGGAACGTTATATCCACGAGGCAGAGGATACCGACCCGCTGATCCGACTCGCGATAATGCATTATCAGTTCGAGGCTATCCATCCCTTCATCGACGGCAATGGCCGCACGGGAAGAGTGCTGAACCTGCTCTATCTGGTGGACAAGGGGTTGCTGGACATCCCGGTGCTGTATCTCAGCCGGCACATCATCCAGAACAAGGCGGTCTACTACAGGTATCTGCTGGAGGTCACCACGCAGGGGGCCTGGGAGCAATGGCTGCTGTTCATGCTGGAGGCCGTCAGGGCGACGGCCCGATGGACGACAGCGCGGATCCACGCGATCCGCGACCTGCTGGAACAGACCGCCGCGCGGATGCGTCAGAACCTGCCCAAGGTCTATTCCCGTGAACTGGCCGAACTGATCTTCGTCAACCCCTATTGCCGGATCGGCGATCTCGTGGGCTCTGGTGTCGCCAAACGACAGACAGCGGCAGTCTACCTCAAGGCGATGGTTTCCGAAGGGTTGCTGGAAGAAGTAAAGGTCGGGCGCGAGAACCTCTACATCAATCCCGCTCTGCTGGCACTGCTGTCGGAACGCGATCACTCAGACGCCTAACCAGGCGGCAGTTGTGCTCCCCAGGGACCGCGCGCGCAAAGATTTTCTTGCAAAGTTCAGTAGGGGAACCGTGCGGTGTTCATGCGGCGAAGTGCTTGGCGATGTTGCCTGCGGCGTCCTGGCTAAGCTGCGGCCCTTCGAAGGTCTCGATCATGCGGCCCGGAAAGTGCTTGTCATACCATGCGATCTTTCTCGCCCGGTGCTCTTGGTAAGAATCTGAAGACGTCATCCCCCAGTGCTCCCAATACTAGTGCACTGACGCAAATCAGCCCGGTCTGAGCATTCTCCGGCCGCCGCGCCGACAAAAGCGTCGAGACATCGCCCTGCACAAGCAAGGTGCAGGGCTGCCGAGCGCGCGTGAGCGCCATATAGAGGAGCTCGGAGGACGGCGATCGGCCCTTCGAACGAGGCACCACCACATAGGAATGGTTAAACTCGCAGCCCTGCGCTTTGTGGACGGAAATCGCGTACGCCAGCTCCAGATTGTCTTCGACACTCTCGAACCTGCCGTTTGCGGAGAGTTCGCTGCCATAGCCGACGGCAAGGTGATCCTTCCTTTCAAACTTGACTTGGAAGCGTTTCAGCCGGGGCGTAAACTTCTTGTCGAAGTTGTGCTTTTGGACAAAGCCGATCTCGCCGTCAAACACTTCGACCCGTTCGGCTTTGCGGGTCTGAAAATTGTAGGCCCAGACTGGGTCAGACTGAGGTCCGCGGACCAATAGTGCTTGGCGATATTCTGGGAGTTGCGGATGACGTGATAGGCAATTTCAGGGTTTCCCCCTTCGAATGTATCCGGGGCTGCACCACACATGCGACAATACATTCTCTGATGAACAACTGCCGCAAAATATTGCAATGCGGGCGCAGCATCTTCCTGGTTCACGATAGCCTGCATTTCCCACCGCAGGTATTTCTTGTCCGATTGAGATTGGGATTTTTTCACATCATCATTGATCCCGTATCGGGATCATGATAAAAGGTCAGTTCATGAGGATTATCGCTCGGCGCACCCTGCGGGTATTCGTTGACAGCCTTGCAGGGCAGAAAGATCAGCCCGCCGTCAAGTCTGCGCTCGATGCCTGGTTCGATGAAGTCAGCAAGGCGAGCTGGGCGAGTTCCGCCGACGTGAGGAGGCTGTATGCCACGGCGAGCATCGTCAGCGCCGAGCGGATTGTGTTCAACATAAAGGGAAATGACTACCGGCTCGTGGTGGCGGTCGATTTCGAGAAGAGCATCGTCTGGATCAAATGGATCGGTACGCACAGAGCATATGACAAGATTGACGTGACAGAGGTGACGCATGGCGACTGACCTGAAGCCCATTCGCACGGAAGCGGACTACGACGCGGCGCTCGCGGAAGTGGAACGGCTTTGGGGTGCAAAAAGCGGTACGCGAGAAGGCGACCGACTTGATGTTCTGGCAACCCTCATCGAAGTCTATGAAGCTAAGCATCATCCGATGGACCCGCCTGACCCGATCGAGGCGATCAAATTTCGGATGGAACAGCAAGGACTGACCCGCAAGGATCTCGAGCCGATCTTCGGCACCCGCAACCGCACCTCGGAAATCCTTAATCGGCGACGCGGCCTGTCGATTGAAATGATCCGGCAATTGCACGCAACGCTCGGTATTTCGGCCGAGGTGCTGATCCGCCCCTCCCTCCACGACAAGGCGGCCTGACCGGAAGGAACTGTCCGATGACCCGCGTCGCGCGCTACGTCCGCGCGAAGAGGCAAAGCGAGAACAGTGGCAGATCGTCGCGACCTCCAAGGATGCAGCCATCTCCGGCTCTAGATCGTCGGGCGGATTCACAAAATCCGCCCGACGATTTAGCCTCCTTGACGATGTGCCGCGGGATGTCCCTGACTGGCCGCCCAGCGCATCTGCGATCTATGCCGGCAAGGTCGCCCGCCTGACGGAAGCGCCAAATCGCCCCGAGAAACGGACCGAAGCGGCGTAGGTTTTGCGTACCTTGATTGAAAAGATCGTCCTTCGTCCCGGCCCACAGCGAGGCGATATTGACGCGATGTTGTACGGCGAACTAAGCACGATCCTGAATTGGATCGAGCGCCAAGCTGTTGGAACTATTGCACAAACAACAACTCCCGCAGCAATGGCTACGGGAGTGTCGGTATCAGTGGTTGCGGGGCCGGCTTCAACTGCTGGCATAAATCCTGCTGGCCTGCTGGTTTCTTCGGCCTTGGCGAAGTCGAGAATGCCGAACAACTCGCCGCATAGGGTGGCATGAACCTCGCCACGCTTGGCTCCGGGGGTGAGGACGATTTCCCCGATGAGGCTACGCAGCGCCTCCGCCGCCTGCCTGCCGCCGTCCGGGTCGCTGAGGACTTCGGACAGGCGCTCGACGCGGCGGCGATAGAGGTCGGCGAGGTTCGGGTGAATGTCGGGCATGTCCGCGGGCGCTTGCGCAAGGCGGGCGACGATTTCCGCCTTCTGCCGTTCAAGGTCATCCATGCGCGCTTTCATGCTCGGCTGGTACATACCGTCCTCGATAGCCGCGATAATGCCCGCAATCGCCTTCTCGATCTTCGCAAGCACCTTCTGGTCCGTGGCGGCCTGTGCACGCCGGTCACGGTTCAGCCGGTTCATTTCCTCCGCATAGGCGCGGACGGCTTCTGCAACCGCTTCCGACGACATCAGCCGCTCTTTCAGGCCGGTCAGCACGCGGGCCTCGATCTTGTCACGGGTGATGGACCGGCCATTGTCGCAGGTGCCGCGCCTGTGGTGGTTGAGGCAGGCATAGCGGTTCGGCGTGATGATGCCGACCTTGCCGCCGCAGCATCCACAGGTAAGAAGGCCGGAAAGGAGATGAACGGGGCCGTTCGCCAGATGCACGCGCTTCATACGCCCTTCCAGCGTATTGGCGGGATTGGGGCCGAAGATTTCCGATATCTGCTTCTGGCGGGAGCGAGGGGCATTCCAGAGTGCGTCATCCACGATGCGGAGATGCGGAACCTCCGTCCTGATCCATGCGGCTTCCGGGCTGATGCGCGATACACGCTTGCCGGTGGCAGGGTCCTTGATGAAGCGCAGCCGGTTCCAGACAAGGACGCCGGCCTATAGCTCGTTGTTGACGATGCCGGTTCCACGCGAGGCATGTCCCCGGATGCTGGTATCTCCCCATGCCCGTCCAAGCGGGCCGGGAATGCCGTCGCGGTTCAGGTCAACCGCAATGGCCTTCGGGCTTTTGCCGGAAGCGAACTCGCGGAAGATGCGGGGGATGGTGTCGGCTTCTTCGGGGATGATTTCCCGGTCGCCCCGGATCGGCTCGCCGTTGGCGTCCAGCTTCTTGAGACCCTTGTAACCGTAGCAAAGCCCGCCGCCTGCCTTGCCCTTCTCAACCCTGCCCCGAAAGCCGCGATGCGTCTTCATGGCAAGGTCTTTCAGGAATAGCGCGTTCATCGTGCCTTTAAGGCCGACATGCAATTCGCTGATTTCGCCCTCGGCCAGCGTGACGATGGTGACGCCCGCGAATTTCAGGTGCGTGTAGAGGGTGGCGACGTCCGCCTGATCGCGGCTGATCCGGTCCAGCGCCTCGGCAAGCAGGATTTTGAACTTGCCGCGCTGCGCATCCCGCACAAGCCGCTGAATGCCGGGACGCAGGATGGTGCTGGAACCGGATATCGCCGCATCCTCGTAGGAACCGACGGTCTGCCAGCGCTCCCGCCCCGCATATTCTCGGCAAAGCCGGAACTGGTCCTCAATCGACGCCTCGCTCTGGCTGTCGGACGAATAGCGGGCATAAAGGGCTGCGCGGGTCATGTTCAAGCTTCTCCTTCATTCAGCAATGGGCTGCGGCTGCCGACATTTGCGCCGGAGCGTCATGGCTGGCGCTGCCTGCCAGCGCACGCCCCGCCTTTCCTGCTTCAGAAGCCCACGCCGGGAGGAAACTGCCCGGTCAAGGCTGGTGCGCAGCACCACCGCGGAACGCGGCGTGGCCTTGAGGGGCGGTTTCGTTCCGGCCCAATCGCTGCAAGCCAAAAAAGGTTTTCATCGCACCCGTTCAGGTCCGATGCATTGCATCAAATGGTGTCTTCCTTCAGCGGCGGCACATCCGGTGCTTTGTCCAGCAAGCCTGTCAGCGCACCGCGCTTCGTCGTACCTGCACGCGCTTTCAGGAATTCGCTGGCCGTCTCCACAGCCCCGATCTTCTGCGCAACGGCAGAGATGATCCACTGATTGAGCGATACGCCGTCCTCCTGCGCCAGACGTGCCGCCGTTTCCTTGAGCGACTGCGGCAGTTGCAGCGGATATTTGTAGCGTTGGGTCTGCGTCATGTGTTCAATCTCCTGACGATCTCTCCCGGTGTAATCACAGTCACGCCCAGCCCGAGCGCCGGACGGAAATCCCTGACGTTATGCGTCACGATGGCCTCGGCCTGTCCGTTCAACGCGGCTTCCAGCACCATTTCGTCCGCGACATCGGAGAGCATCGGCCGCGTCCGAAACGAAATATCGACGCCTTCGGCAATGGCGGCAAGCGCGCTCATCACCGAAGCGACGTCCTCAAGACTATGGCCGGTTGCCTGCCGGGTTTCCTCCCGGCTCAGCACCGCCTCATATTCCAGAAACAGCGCCGTCGAGCAAAGCGGCGTCACCAAGCCCTTGTCTGCGAAACGCAGAAGCAGGTTGCTCGCGCCGTTGCGGCTGCGGAACGCGGACACGATTACATTGGTGTCAAGAACCAGCCTCATGGGAGATAATTTATAGACATCCCATAAGATGTCAAATCTTGATTGGCACTTGCCGTCATCCCTCGTCATCCTCGGCGCTTTCCGGGCGGTCAGCGTTTGCGGCCCGGTTATCGTTGGCGGCAGTACGGGCTGCAAAATCCTCCCGTGCCATCTGCCTGCCGACCAGTCGGGCGATAGACAGCACAACCGCATCCAGCCGCTCGGAAGCATCGGCTTTGCCTCCGCTCTCCTGTCCATCGGGCGGGCGGTTGTCATTCGCCGGACCTTCTCCGTTATTGAGCTTTCCGTCATCGACCATCGCTGCGCTCTCCCTCCGGCCGCCATGCGACGGGTATGCGATCCAGCGATTGATGTCGGATTCCCGCCATCCCGCACCGTTGACGCTGATCCTGATCTGCGCGGGAAACGTGCCCTCGGCGATCTTGCGGTAGATCGTGGAGCGGGAAAGGCCTGTGCGGGAAAGCACGGTGTTCAGGCGGATGATACGGTCTGGCATGAGCATGGCAGCGCTGCCTCCTCCTGCTGGTTCTTCGTGGCCGCCCCTAATCCAGACAGAACAAGAATTTATTGTTTTGCAAGAGGTATTTAGCCGTCGTCGTACTGTGGCGCGCAAAGGGCGGTAAAAAGGAAAAACCTGGGGTTCGATATTCCAGCCCCGCACCCAAGATCGATACCGTGATGGAAGGCAGATTCAAGGCCGAGTCTACGGCCTGCTTCGGATGCGATGCAAAGCTCGCGGTTGCGGTTGGCAAGGATGGATTCCGGCTATGGATCGCGGGCAAGCTTGCGGCGGATCTCACCAAATTTGGAGGAGAATCAGGACTGAGGTCACTCGCGCGGGCCGTCTATAACGCAAAAGTGAAGGTAGCGCCGCTTTGCCTCCGCCAGACGACCCTCTCGGGGAGAGTGACCGTAAGCCTTTGAATTGCAGCGCTTCGACCAGCCATTAGATAAAAAGAAATTACAGACGACGGGATTCAACCCAGCCTTGCGCTTCTGAAATTATGAGATTACCACTCATCTTAATGGGGATGATGTGTTCGAAAATATCGCGAAACTTAAATTTCCCATTGTTAGGCCCACGGATCGAGCATCACGGCGTTTTTTATTTATACCCGTATTTCATTGCGTATAATTGAATTAATCTCGATTAACATTAATATATTTCAAAAATACTTAGGTGTTTTGCGAAAAAAAACAGAACTTCAACGGAATTATAAGCGTATTTCTTGGACTTACATGAATAATCAACCCTTGTGAGGACATAATGGAAACAGTTCTTGAGCCGATAATTATTCGAAATCCAGACATAACTAACAGTTATTATACCCAATTTCCTTAATTTTCCTTGCAGGATTATGGCGCTGACTGGACTCATACGCAATATATGATTGATCTCGCGATCGAGTCCTACAAAATATACTGGATGAATAGAGCAGTTGAGCTTTTTCAGTCCATTGAAGGTTATGTTATGTTTGGCATCCTGCTGGATCAATTGGCTGTTGATGATCTCTCTGCGTTTAAGGAAACCATGTATGGTTACGCTTACTATGAGCACATATTGGAGGCTGGAGAGACAATTGCAGATCTGCCCCAGGCAATGGCAGATAATGACATGCCCCCTGAGACCATGCCGACAACCTATGATTCATATGACAATACCTTCGATGGCAACTATGCGACACCGATGGCCGCGCTGTCTCATTATCTCTTTGGTGATGGCGAGGAGATGAATGTATCGATACATGGTGTCGGCCTCAGCCTTACTCCGAACGATGTTGTTGTCGAAGGTTATCGTCCTCTGGAAATGCTGGCTGCGGACACCAGTTTTATCGGCACCAAGAGCGTTACAGTTGAGCAATTCGGCTACGACACGGCCGACTCGTCCTTCATCTCCGGCGCGTATCTCGGAAACATTTCGTTGAAACTCGAAGGCGACTCACACGCTATGCTGACGGCAGTTGGGACTTTGAGGGCAATGTAACTGCCTATAATGATATCTACGACTTCAACCCGAGCACACATCGAGACTGGTGGGAGGAAACATTTACTGTGGGAGGAAACATTTACTAATGTGATGGAGATGCTTCCCGGCTCCGCTTATTATATCGACATTCAAGGTTCCATCCCCGTCGAGTGGCACAGCGATATCGGGGCGTGAAGCAATGAGGGCAATTGTCGTCGTAATGTTTTTCGCAGCTCTGGCACAAGGAGCACTTTCGGCTGAACTTGCGGCTGCCGAACCTCAATGCAGCAGTCTATCGCAAGGGGAGTTAGAACAGCGGATAAAGAGCTATACGGCGAGGCCCTCGCTGTCACGTATTCTGGCAGCGGATAGTCTGGAAATCTTACTACAGCGCGCAAGTTACAGCGATGCCGCCGCGCTTTGGTCAGTACCGTTTTATCTGGTGAATGACGGAAAGCGGGTGAAGCGTTTCTTCGCCTTGCTTGATTGTGATGGCGGGGTAGAACTGTCGCGTGATCAATGGTTCAAGCCAAAATAAGACCGAAAGCGGCATAGAAAACCGGTAACTTCCGCATGTGGAGAGGCTGTCCTCTTTTGAAGTCCTTTCCTCTGACTTCCACGATTTTGGGAATTTCATTGATCAGCGGCGTTGTCAACGCGCTCGCGCTGACCTCGCCGCTGTTCATGCTGCCGGTCTACGACAGGGTCCTGGCAAGCGGCAGCGTCCCGACGCTGGCGGGCCTCGCCGTGCTTGCTGTGGGGCTTTATGCGTTCCAGTCCGTGCTCGATGCCCTGCGCCTGTGACAGTTCACGCGGAATGGCGAACTCCACCTCGCGGGCAAGCTGGGCATCCTTGCGAACCTCGAAGGCTTCGACATCGTTCCAGAGCCGTTCGCGGTCGCCCCATTGTTCCGGCGCGTGTTCCGGCAGCATGACCTCGGAATGGACGACGCCGCGTTTGGCGGAAAAGTCCTGAACGCGGTCAATGCGATCGTCGCGCAGCCGTGACGCCGAGCGGTAGGCGGCGGACGCCACCGCGCTGGAGCCTGCCTTGCGGCCAATGACCTTGACGTGAAGATGATAGATCGCCATAGCGATCTGAACATCAGCACGGAAAAGCGCACATCGGCACGACGTATAAGCGCGCCCTCCCTCGAAAAAATCTCGGGCGGGACCGGCGCGTGCCATACCGTCCCACCAACATAGAAGCGTTTCGCAAGAGGCTCAACTATCATGCCTGCATCGACAACAAACGGAACCGATGGAGACGGACATGCGCAAGCCGAGAGATTTCGACGCGGAACTGAGGGCGCTGGAAGACAAGGCCAAGGAACTGAAACAGCGCAAGGTGCAACAACTTGGCGAACTGCTGATCGCCACCGGGGCTGATAGCCTCACGCCCGACGAACTGGCCGGCGCGTTGGTCGCCATCGCAGAGACGAAGGACGCAACCAAGCGGGAGGCGTGGGCCAGACGCGGGGCGGCGTGGTTTCGGAACAAATCGCGGCGATCTGCTGCGGCAAATGATCATGACGCTGGTAGCTATCCGACGCAATCGGGCAGCGCGCAATCGCCATCAGGTGCAACGGGCGCGGCATGACATGCGGACATGGCAAGTCGAGCGACGAAAGAGAACGCGGCACCTGATCGAGCTTGGCGGCCTCGTCATCAAGGCGGGCATCGTGGACCTGACGAACGATGACCGCTCCATTATCTTCGGCGCGATGATTTGGATGGCCGAAAAGCTCCAAAGCGAACAGGGCGAACAGGCGCGTAATCTGTGGACCGAGAGAGGAAAACAGGCGTTCAAGGATTGAGCGCGCAGTCTGGGCATGGCTTGGCGCTTGCACTGGGAAGGAGAACTGTTTTGGGTAGCAGGTGCGGGAGGCGATGGACCAGCACCACGAGCATCATATCGAACAGAGACGCGCTACCCGTAAGTAGAACGATCGAAAGCAAGTTCAGCCGTATCGCGCCGCGGATTACGAGAGCGGTAAGTTCACCGGAACAATGCAACTATCGAGCGGTAAATACGTCCTGGTTGAGAAATCGGCGAGTTCACCTTAGTTCCCGACGGCCGGTCATAGACCGCGAGATCGCGTGGGCGCTGTGCAGAGGGGCTCGAAATCGTGGCAGTTGAGACGGTGGCGTGGATTGGAGATTCAGGTATTGCCAGCATCAAGCACCGCTTTATGTCACGCCTGCGACCAGTTCCTTTGGAGCATTGCTGGTTATCGCAATTGTTGAGCAACTGTTTTCGCGATGGCCTTTGCCGTCGATTGCAGATCCCGATCGGGGGTCTTTGTGAGACCGGTTGCCAGATTGACGCCGGCCGATGCGAGAACATAACCACCCGTCGCGGCTCCAATACCGAGCGGCATGACAATCCCTGGCTTATGGCCACTCCCCGCATTCGTCCTGAAACCTGCAATGACCTTCTGCTCAGCCAACGTAGGGGCCAGCAGCTTGGCGTCGACTTCAAGCTGTGATTTCCCATACCCAAAGCCGATGATAAGGCGCTTCGTCGCATTGCCCCTCTCCGCTCTTGCTATCGAGAGCGCGAGCAAAGCGGTTCTTTCCCCTCCAAAACCCCTTTGTCCCTCCGTCGACGACACACTGACGGCTGCAATGCCGCGCTTATTCAACTCAGCGACAACAAGGTCCTGAAGTTGAGCTGCGGCGTTCGCTGCATCGCTATACGACAAGTCATTCGTTGCGACTGAAGACCTTGCCTCCACAACTATCAATTCAGTTTTCCCTTTTTCGGCTCCCGTGGCACTTGTCATGGTGACGCGGGCGCCGCAGCCGACCAAGACGGTGACAGCGATTGCCAGGATCATAGAAGACGAAAATCGGAGCATGAGAGAACCCTGATTGCGCTGTTGTGAAATATGACGAAGAACTGCCCCGCAACAGAACAGGCAAAACCTCACACGGACATCCGGTTAGGTCAGAATTGCGTAGAGCGCAGGCCGTTGACGGAAGGGTCCGACCTGTGTTCAGGAGCAAGTCTCATGCTGCCATCGTCCAATCGATAGCTGCTCGAGCAGCGCATCTTTCCGCTCATCTCGTCCTTAAGGCAGATCTCGTAGCCATCCTTGTCTACGAAGAAGGCGGCACAGGTATTACCCGTCATTTCATCAGGGAGAAGGCAGACTTCGACAAGAGGAAGCGGGACAGCATCGGGTTCCTCGCCGAAGGCGGCCTCCACTGTAAATATGAGGGAAAACAGGACGGGCGAGCCCCACAGGATGCCCTGAACAGCGGAAATTCTGGTCATGTCCGGCGCCGTAGTCCTATTGTTATCGTTGAAACTGACGCGTGCCTGTTGCTGTGCCGCCGCGAGGACCTGTTCTGGTCACGCTACAGGACTGTGTGTTGGCGCTGCAGTTTCGGACGCGCGATGCACTGTTTCCATAGGGACCAACTGTCTCCCTCGTAGCTGAGCATTCTCCGCCGCTGCATGTGCGCGTATGGTTTGTGGAGCCTCCATAAACACCTGTCGCTGAACGGGTCGCCGTGCAACTTCCGTCGGCACAATTGACCGACCGATCATAGGAGGTGACGCGCGGCGGGGGCGCGACAGGATAGGCGGGATAGGGACGATAATAGGACGTCCAACGGCCATACCATGGATAAGCTGGGTAATAGGCATCCCAGTAGGCCTTGCCGAAGGCCACGACTGTAACGCCGACCACGGGCGCTATGGCGGGCGTGAGCACGACCGGGCCTCCTTTATAGACGACCTGAATGTAATTGGCCGAAACCCAGCCGCGGTAGGTCCCGAAGGCAATGTCGCACCAAGTGTAGCCCGAAAGGCAGCCGTGCGTCGTGATGCGGGCTCCGACCGGAACCACGACGACAACGGGATAAGCAGTGGAAGGCCCTGCCCGCAAATTGACATTTCCCGTTGCCACTGCAACGGTGGCCGCAGCGGCGACCGACGAAGCACCGGCCAATATCGCCAGTGCCAGCAAGAGCTTTCTCAACATCATGATCTCCATTCTTTTCTTTGCGATGTCGCGTGCGCGACAGGGATTAGGTATGATTGAATTCGAACTTGGCCGGCGTCTTTCCCAGCTGTTGAGTTTTGTAGAGATTTGTATCAGCCGGCAGTTGCCGTGCCGTCATTGGCTATGTACTCGGAGGCGATCTTGCCGTCCCTGAGTTCGATCGTGCGGTCGAAGAGATCCTGGACCCGAGGATCGTGTGTGACGACGGCAACACCGGCTTGTCTCGTGTCAGCGATCTGCCGGAACAGGGCAATCACCTGGCGCCCCCGGACGCTGTCGAGCGCAGCGGTGGGTTCATCGGCAAGGATCAGCGATGGATCGTTTGCAAGTGCTCGGGCAACCGCAACGCGCTGCTGCTCGCCACCGGAAAGCCGTGTCGGGAGATTGTCGATGCGGTGGGCAAGATCCACACTATCGAGCAGGTTTGAGGCATATTGGCGCGCCGGTCGCGACGGTACATCGTCAATCTCGAGCGCGAGTGCCACGTTTTCGACGGCGGTCAGAAAGGGAATGAGATTGGCCTTCTGGAAGACGAAGCCGATATTGTTGCGTCGGAAATCCCTGAGGCTATCCAGATCGGCGTCCGGATGCGAGACCAGCCGATCCCGGAAATAAACTTCGCCGGCCGTCGGAGGCTCCAGCAGTCCGGCGATCAATAGCAGTGTGCTCTTGCCCGAACCGCTCGGACCGAGAATGCCGACGACTTCGCCCGGATAAATGTCCAACGAAACATCGTCGAGTGCACGGACCACCGTTTCGCCGCTCGGATAGTAGCGGCACGCGTTCCGCACGCTCAGGATTGCTGGACTGCTCATGACAGCACCTCCTGCGCCCGGACCTTGAGGGCGCGGGAAATGCCGAGCAAGCTGGCAAAGCCACAGATGATGGCCATAGCGAGCGCAAGCATTCCGAGATCAAGGGTGTCCATGACGACCCTGCGCGGAAAAAAAGGAAAAACGAGCTTGGAAAGCGCAAACCCGAGCAAAAGGCCTCCGGCACCGATCAAATAGGACTGTTCGGCGATCATTCCGATAATGACCGAGTTGCGTGCGCCGATCAGCTTCAGCATCGCGATCTGATGACGCTTTTCCATGGTCAGCATGTAGATGATAAGCGAGATGACGATTGCCATCACGATAAGCAGCACCGCTGTGAAGGCTAGGATCTGCACCCTCAACCGCCAGAGGCGCTGGTTGAGCAGGAGGTTCTCCTGGTCGGTCTTGCTGAGAACATTCGCATCGCCCCAAACCATGATCGCGGCGCGTACCGCTTTCTCGTTTGCCGCTGGGCTGAGCGTCACCAGTGTCGCTGCGATCTTGCTGTCCTGCTCAACGGAACTGCCGCTTGCCGCCTCCACACTTTGCCCCCTTGCGTTTCGGGCAAGCAGCACTTCTTCGCTCGTCCTCCGCTGGGCGATTGCCATGGCATCATTCACCGTGACGAAGAGCAGGCCGTCGCCGCTTATGTCGACCATTCCCCGCGTCATGCCGACGATCGTATAGTCATCCTGGCCGAGCCGTACACGATCACCGAGACCGAGACCGATGCTGGCGTCGGCGATCGCCTCGAAATGGCCGTTCGCCAGATGTCGGCCGGCGGTCAGCGGTACCCATTCGCCACGGTCCTTCGGATAGTCGAGTCCCGTGATAGAGGCACGCAACTGCCGATCGCCAAAGGCAAATTGCTGGCTGACCTGCACGAAACGCCGCACGTTGGCAACGCCAGCAATGCCCTCCACGCGGCGGTCCATGTCGGACGATATCGCCGAGCTTTCCGAAAACGGACCGGAGCGTCCGCCTTGCACAACCCACAGGTCGGCGCCGATGCGATCAATGATCAGCAGCGCATCCTCGACGATGCCGCGGTAAAGGCCAATCATGCCAACCGAGGCGGTCACTAGGAAGGCGACGCCGGCCGCAGTCATCAGGAAGCGGCCGAGATTGTGTCGGATGTCCTTGAAGCCGAGATTCATAATTGCCTCGCCGCTTCCTTGACCCGCATGAAGGAATAGGCGCTCTCGGGATTGGTGATCACGACGTCGCCTCCGTTGAGCCCGTCCACAATCTCGACGAATTTCCCTCCGATCATACCGAGTTCGCAGAAACGCCATGCCGCCCTGCCGTTTTGGACCATCCAGACGCCAGGGCTGCCATCCTTTCTTCCGATGGCCGAGGAAGGGACAGCGATGACTCCACTCTTGCCGGCGATGCCGATGACGGCGATACCGCGTTGGCCTATCGCCCAGTTTGCCGGCAAGCCATCAGGCGTGATATCAGCGGTGAACTCCCGTGTTTCAGTGTCGACCTGACGACTGATACGGCGCACCTTCCCGCTAATGGAGGTCTGCTGCTGTGAGATGAACCGGATCGTCGCGGTCTGACCTGCCGAGATCGAAGCAATCCCGCTTTCATCGAAACGGGCCGTGAGCACGATACTCAAGGGGTCGGCGATTTCCACGATCACTGTGCCGGGTGAAACGATGTCCCCGATATTGAGGTTGCGGGCGATCACCACGCCGTCGATCGGCGCGCGGATCACCGACTTGTCCAGCAGCGCCCGGTTCATCTCGACAGTCGCGACGGCCGCCGCTTCCTGCGCCTCGGCCTGATGAACGGAGGAGTAGGCCTTGGCGACGTCGGCTTCCCCCTGCTGAACAGAGGTTTCAGCCGATTCAAGGGCAGATCGTGATGACGTGCCGGTGCGCGCCAGTTCCCGTTGCCGGACAAGCGTTGAACGGGCATTTGCGAGTGTAGCTTCAGCTCGCCGGCTGTCGGCATAAGCCGCTTCCACGGCCTTACGGGCAGCTTCTTGCGATGCGATGGAAGCGTTAAGCTGCGCCTTCAGATCCTGGGCGTTTACTTCGGCGATGATTTCGCCTTTGGCGACCACGTCGTTGCGATCGACGTAAAGCGCAGTGATGACGCCCTGCAGACTGGAGCTGACACCAGCTTTGTCGATCGCATCAAGCGTGCCGGGTCCTGTGATCTCCGCCTGGAAAAAGCCACGGCTCGCAGACATCAATTCTACTGGTTTGGCGACCATGTAGCGCGTTGCCAGCAGAACTGTAACCACCATCAAAATAACCGTGATCAGTACAGCTATCCTGTTTCCCGATCGCGAAGGTGTAGAAGGCGGCCGAGCAAGGGCACTTTGATGCTGCCTTCCGCCGGATCGCAGGCTGGCTGGCAAGACCGGATGTGTTTGCGACGGTTCGGCTTTTTCTTCCGGTTTCACTTCGCTCACCGGTCTGCCGCCAGTATTGGGTCCAGGCGACAGCTTTTCTGTTGCCGGAACGATCGGATTCGGGCGCAGGTCGAGATCTCCAGGCGAGGATGCGCCCGACAGAGCCTGGATAGGGCGGGAAGGTGCTCCATCGGGCGCTGCGGGCGTCATCGTGCGATGCTGCCCTGACGGGTTATCGTTCCTCCATATGGGCCTGTGGTCGTGCGTGAGCCGCTGCAGGAACCGGTTGCGGAATTGCAGCTCGCGGCTGCGGATCGGATCAAGGTTCCGCCATAAGGGCCTGTACGTGCAATGCTGCGAGAGCACGAACCTCCGCTGCATCCTCCCTGGGCATGCACGGAGGATATTCCCCGTGGGCCGGTAACAGTTGCATTGCGCTCGACAGCGCCGGCCTCACCGATGCCGGCGAGAGCGAGAACGCCGATAATAACGCCCGCTCGCAGTCTTCTGTTCATCTCTCTGTTCCTTGCTCCGGTTTCCTGTCGACGCTTCAAGTCTGCAGTATCGACTTACGCATCTTCGGTTCCGTTCTTTTCCGGCCGATGAACCGGTCTTTTCAAGATGTTGAGAGAGTTTTCCGGCATGTATCGTTTTGTATATTCCCCGATTTCGCAGTTGATTTTCCCGCCGTGAAATGTCCTGCTGCGAGCCATGGAGCAAGAGACAAAGACCATCCTCATCGTTGACGACGACTCCGAAATCCGCCGGCTGGTCGGCGATTTCCTTCGTCGCGAGGGCTTTGGCGTGGAAATGGCCCAGGATGGCCGGGAGATGGACAGGATTCTTGAGCGCAGCAGGCCCGATCTCGTCATCCTCGATCTGATGTTGCCTGGAGAGGATGGGCTTTCTATCTGTCGCCGGCTGCGGTCGGAGCAAAGCACGCCCATCCTCATGCTGACAGCGAAGGGCGATGAGACGGACCATGTGGTCGGCCTTGAGATCGGCGCGGACGACTATGTCGTGAAACCCTTCGGGCCAAGGGAACTTTTCGCGCGTGTGAGGGCGCTGCTGCGCCGCACATCGGCGCAGCAGGTACAGCTCGTTTCGCGCCGTTACGCCTTCGACCGTTTCGTGGCCGATCTGGATGCCAGGCAACTTTATACTGAAGAGGGCGAACTGGTAGCACTAACGGGCGCGGAATTCGATCTGCTTTCGTGCTTCATCCTGCGCCCACGTCGCGTGTTATCAAGAGAACAGATCCTCGACTGGACACACGGCCGTAGCGCCGATCCCTTTGACCGAACGGTCGATATCCTGATTTCGCGCGTCCGAAAAAAGCTGGACCGACTGAGCTCCGGCTGCAACCTCATCAATACCATTCGCAATGGTGGCTACCTGCTGACCGTGCCGGTCAGGCAGGTAACATAGACATGCGCTTCGGCCTTACCGCCCGGGTCGTCGCCATCGGGGCAAGTGCTCTGCTGGCCTTATGGATTACTCTGATCGCCTCCTTCTACTGGTCCAATGATCTGTCTCGCACAACCACGCAGCTTGCACCTGAACAGCTGAAGGCAATCAGCGATCTTGTATCATCCATTGCGCCGAGTGAACGACGACTCGCCCTCCAGGCCCTTCAATCCTCTATGCTGGATGTGCGCTTGGTTTCGACCGGCGCGGTTCCAAAGGATGGCGAAAACCTGGCCGACAATGCCGACTTCTCACCCTATAGGCTGCTTCTCGGCGACAAGCTGCAGCATATCCAGCTGAAGGACGCGGAAAACGGTATCCGGCGCCCCCGGCATCTGGTCCGAACAGCCAGACCTCTCGAATTCTGGATCAGACTCAACGATAGTCAATTTCTTGTGGCAGAAGCACGTACACCTTTCATCGTGACACTTTTTGGCTTGCCCGCAGGCATGGGAGCCGGGCTGGTCGGAACCCTGTTTGCCTGTATCGCCTTCTATCTGCTGCACCGGGAGATCAAGCCGCTCACCAGACTCGCCACCGCCCTGGATAGCATCGATCCATCAGGCGAACCTGTTTCGCTTCCCCACGTTCGCACTACGACGCCGGAGATAAGCGCACTGGTCAGGGCTTTCGACAGGCTGCAGACGAGGCTGCATACCATGACGCGATCCCGCATGGCCCTGATCGGCGGAATCCAGCATGATATTCGTAGCTTTGCTACGCGCCTGCGGCTGCGCCTTGAACAGCTTCCTGACGATAGAGAAAAAGAACGGGCCACGGCTGACATCGACGACATGATCGACCTCCTGGACAACGCATTACTGACCTCCCGGGCGGGTGTCGGAGCGCTAAACGAGGAACTGCTCGACCTTGCGGCACTGCTGAGCGCCGAAATGGCGGATTTCAGGAGTTCTGGCCTGCCCGTGACACTCGAAATGCCCCCTTCCCCGAGGGAGATCTGGATTCTCGCCGACCGGATCGCCCTCAGGCGCGTCATCGGCAATATCGTCGATAATGCCGTGAAATACGGGAACCGTGCGCATGTGACGCTGGCTGTGGAAAGTCGGTACGCCCGAATTTCTATCGCGGACGAAGGGCCTGGGTTTTCGAAGGAGGAAAGGGAATTATTGCTGGAGCCGTTTGTCCGTGCCGAACCTTCCCGCGCCCGCAAAACAGGCGGCGCAGGGCTTGGCCTTGCCGTAGCTCGAACGCTTCTGGAAGCACAGGGCGGAACAATCTCAGTGGAAAACGGCACACGCGGTGGGCTGGTGAGCATCAAGCTCCCTTTGTACATCGCCGGCTGAGCCGGCCAGCATGCCTTGCCGAAGCAACAAATAGCTACATTTTCCTACAGGAGAGAAATTCGGGAGCAAACTGCAGCCCTCATGGTCATGCCATCGATAAACAAACGGAGGTCGCCATGAAGAAACCGGCGCTGTTCTCAATTCTCACCGGCACGTTGCTGTTCGCCGTGATTCCGCTTGCGGGATTGGCTCAGGGGCAGGACGCGAACGCCCCTCGTCCTGAGGAGCCCTATGATTATCGTCATTTCGGAGCTTCGGAAGGCGGCTTTCCGAGCTTCTATGCTCTGAGCGCTCGTCTTGATGACCTGCGCTATTACTACACCGGGAAGGTCATCCGTTTTCGGCTGGCGGGTATGCTTTCCGCCCAGGAAACTGCTATCGGCATCCGCGCTGATCAACAGGACGCTTGGCGAGCTTACACCCAGGCCGTCCTCGCGCTGATCCCGGATCGCGAGGCCCTGATTTCCGTGATTGGTGGGCCTGATGAGCACCCCGAGGGACCGGAAGCGTTCGGCCGGGTCGAAGCCATCTCAGATGCCTTGGCAGTATATGCCGGCAAAGCCCAAGCTCTGAAGCAGGCAATCGCGGACCTTCGCTCGAAGCTGACGCCCGAGCAGCTTGAAGCGGCGCGCATGCCGCGGCTCATCCGAGGATGAAACGATCCTGCGAAGATTTGAGACCGGCTGGACTTTCTTCTCTTTCCGCACCTTGGTCATGACTTTCGGCACTTACCCCCGTGCCGGAACGGACGGGCCGTCGCACCATCGATCACACTGCAGGCCCGTCCGCCTTCTCTTTCATACAACCACATTCGGGAGTCTACGAATGAAAGCTTATTTGATCCTTGCCTTTGTGGCAGTCGCCGGTACGGTCAATGCTCAGGAGATGAGCCGCCAGCAAATGCGTGAGGTGCGCTCAGCCTGCGAGGCAGACGTGCGGCGGCTGTGCAGCGGAATTCAGCCGGGTGGCGGAAAATTGCTGCAATGCCTCCAGCAGAATGCGTCCAGCGTTTCGGCGACCTGCACCGCAAAGTTGATGGAGATTAAAGCCACCCGCCAGTCGAAATGATCCCAATAAACTTCAGCCTTTCGCGTCAAACTGGAAATCTCGGTAACAACGGTGGCAAATGCCGGCTGGCCTCATCGATGCGATGTGGCCAGTTCGCGTTCGCCAAAACTTGCGCTGCCTAAGACGGAGCGCAGAGGGCATAGTATAAATGGTGGACAAGACCGTCTTCCTGAACACCTCGTGCTGCACGCTCGCCATACTTTCTCTACTGTATGGCGTCGCTCAAGGTTCGGTCAGCAAGCACGCTGCAGATGAACTCTCGCAGCGCCACAACCTTACGCAATCCACGCTCGACGGTCCCCCCCGATCAACGACCAGATGAATGAGAGCCCTCCGAGTCCTGAGGACGGCCGACCATTGCTGCCTGATGGCGCCGATGCCCTCAAAGCGGGCTTTGGCGACTGGGCGGTGGAGTGCAAGGTTGCCGCGCAACGATCAACGTGGAATTCCAGCGTCAATCAAGATGGGACTTTGCGGGTGGTGGG
>NZ_JPYQ01000047.1:0-41820 GCF_000757525.1 Rhizobium sp. YS-1r
CGGGTGAGCCACCGGGTGGCGGTGATGTATCTCGGCGAGATCGTCGAGATCGGCCCGCGGGCAGCGGTGTTCGAGAACCCGCAGCATCCCTATACGAAGAAGCTGATGTCGGCCGTGCCGGTGCCCGATCCGTCGCGCCGCCGGATCAAGCGCAACATGTCGACCGACGAGATCAAGAGCCCGATCCGCCCCGTCAACTATGTGCCGCCCAAGCGCGAATACCGAGAGGTCTCACACGGGCATGTCGTCCAGGTGGGATAGGGGGGAGTTTTCGGATGTTAGGGGCCCTCCAGTTCCCCTAATAGGCTACTAGATGGCTCCAGCGCCCAGACTTCCCTGCACGTTTGAACAAATGTGGTCGCGTCTTCCGTGGTAGAGGCCGCTAGTTCATTGTCGACGCCTTCGACTAGGCCATAGTCAGAAATCATGCGGTCGGTTCGCGCCCGGTTGAGAGTCATACCCAAGTGTTCGAGGTCTTTTTGTTGGTTTCGAATAATCTTGCCAAAATGCTCGATGACATGGGTATGACTTTCGGGCGCATCGAGCTTCTTTCCAACACCTCCAGATGCCAGAATGACCGCTGTGGCGCAGTGGTACATGGCATAGTAGGCTGAGTGAACGCACGCATTCGGGGCCTGCTCCCACGCCGCAAGACGTTGAGCTTCCTTCAAGTGAATGATGCTTTTGGAGAATTCGAGACGGGCCTTGTGTTTACGCACCTCCTCACCAATGGGTGTCACAGGCTCCTTGCGAGGTTTGTTTGTCTTTTTCTTTTTCGGTGGATGACTGAGGTTTTTAGCCATTAGCGCAGCTCAATACCCTCTTCTTGGACGCTAATTGCGAGGGGAAGTGATCGTGGCCGGTCCAAAAAGTCTGGTGGCACAGAGAATGCCTGAATATCAACGCCGGCAAGTACGTGGGGATAAGCTAAATCGGAAAGGATATGATCGGTTGCTCGGCGGCTTTCATCATTCTCAATGAAAACAACTACATCGTAGTCAGAATTGCTCTTGGCATCCCCTCTG
The DNA here is from genome assembly GCF_000757525.1 of Rhizobium sp. YS-1r. Classification (NCBI taxonomy): domain Bacteria; kingdom Pseudomonadati; phylum Pseudomonadota; class Alphaproteobacteria; order Hyphomicrobiales; family Rhizobiaceae; genus Rhizobium; species Rhizobium sp. YS-1r. The sequence continues at coordinate 1,026 of NZ_JPYQ01000047.1, forward strand.
GCTCTTGAGCCAAATAGCTTGATGCTTTTAACGCGCGTTCCGAACCGTTTCTCAACATCCGCCCTAAACGACCGAAGGTGTTTAGCTGCTCGCTTGGATACCAATTGATCGAGTGAATGTTTGTGCATCGCGCTTCGTTCGCTCCTGCCGGCTTCGAACTAAGAATGTTCGCATTGAGTCCATTATTCTTATTAACAACATTCTTTAAGTTTGTTTCCAATCTTATGATCCGGAAAAGATGGCGCGGGGCCGATCGCGCCTGACAGCTTTCAGGATTGAGACGTCTGTTTGAATTGTCACGCGCAGGAAATAAGTGAATTTTCGATGCGTTTCTAGGGATACCCGGTTCCTATTATTGTTGTTCCAGCCGTTTGACAACTTCTCCGAAATCGTGGCAGCAACGCCGGGAGGAGAATTTCTGTCATGGCAAAACGGTCTGATACGCAAGGGCGGCTCGACGATGCAGCGCGGGCCGGTTGGCTCTATTACGTCGCTGGGCGCACCCAGGACGAGATTGCCGCGGCCATGAGCATATCGAGGCAGTCGGCGCAGCGGTTGGTGTCGCTCGCCGTGGCCGAACGGCTTATCAAGGTGCGGCTCGACCATCCGATTTCCGCCTGTCTGGAACTCGCTGAGGCCTTGAGGAAGAAATACGACCTCAAGCATGTCGAAGTGGTGCCGAGCGATCCGGCCGGTGTTTCGACTACGGTCGGGATCGCCGAAGCGGCTGCCGCCGAAATCGAACGCTGGCTGAAGCGGCCGGACCCGATCGTCGTCGCCATCGGCACGGGCCGCACGCTGAAGGCCGCCGTCGACCAGTTGCCGCCGATGGAATGCCCGCAGCACCGCATCGTGTCGCTTACCGGCAATATCGGCCCGGACGGATCGGCTGCCTTCTACAACGTCATCTTCTCGATGGCCGACGCCATCAAGGCGCGGCATTTCCCGATGCCGCTGCCGGTTCTCTGTTCATCCGCCGAAGAGCGGGAGACCCTGCACGACCAGGCGCTGGTGCGCTCGACGCTCAAGCTCGGCGCACAGGCGGACGTGACCTTCGTCGGCATCGGTGAGCTCGGCGTCGATGGTCCGCTCTGCGTCGACGGCTTCCTCGGCAAGGAGGAGATGCTGAAACTGGTCGAGGGCGGTGCGGCCGGCGAAATCTGCGGCTGGGTCTACGATCAAGAGGGGCGGCTGCTCGGCGACGCGATCAACGACCGGGTCGCCAGCGTTCCCATCCCCTCGCGGGAGACATCCGCGGTGATCGGAATCGCTCAGGGCAAGAAGAAGCTCGCCGCGATTTCCGCCGCGCTCAAGGGGCATATCATCAACGGTATCATCACCGACGAGGTGACTGCGGAGCATTTGCTCGCTGACTGAGCAAAAATTATTCCTTGTCAAATCAATGGCATGCCCTATGTCCGTTGCAGTGCAGCGACGAAAGTCGATTGACTTTTTGTGACATTCTGTGAGTAATTGCTCACGAGCAAAGCGAATGCTCGCATCCAATCTTCTCGGGAGGAAGATATGACATTGAAGACGGTTTTGCTGGGCGCCTGCTCGGCGCTGGCGTTTGCCGGGATTTTTTCCACCGGGGCTTCGGCCGAAACTCTCACGATCGCGACGGTCAACAACGGCGACATGGTCCGCATGCAGGGCCTGACCTCGGAGTTCACCAAGGCCAACCCGGATATCCAGGTCAACTGGGTCACGCTGGAAGAAAACGTGCTCCGCGAGCGCGTCACCACGGATATCGCCACCAAGGGCGGCCAATACGACATCATGACGATCGGCAATTACGAAGTGCCGATCTGGGCCAAGCAGGGCTGGCTGCTGGAGCTGAGCGGGCTCGGCGACGCTTATGACATCGACGACCTTCTGCCGGCGATCCGCGGCGGCCTGACGGTGGATGGCAAGCTCTATGCCGCGCCGTTCTACGGCGAGTCGGCGATGATCATGTATCGCAAGGACCTGTTCGAGAAGGCCGGCCTTACGATGCCGGAAAGCCCGACCTGGGAATTCATCGGCGAGGCGGCCCGCAAGATCACCGACCGTTCCGCCGACATCAACGGCATCTGCCTGCGCGGCAAGGCCGGCTGGGGCGAGAACATGGCATTCGTCACGGCGCTTGCCAATTCCTACGGCGGCCGCTGGTTCGATGAAAAGTGGAACCCGCAGTTCGATCAGCCGGAATGGAAGGATGCGCTGCAGTTCTATGTCGACCTGATGAAGGATGCCGGCCCGTCCGGCGCCTCCTCGAACGGCTTCAACGAAAACCTGACGCTCTTCCAGCAAGGCAAATGCGGCATGTGGATGGATGCCACCGTCGCCGCATCGTTCGTGTCCGACCCGAAGAACTCGACGGTTGCGGACAAGGTCGGCTATGCGATCTTCCCGACCAAGGAAGGCGTCGACAACCACGGCAACTGGCTGTGGTCGTGGAACCTTGCCGTACCGACGTCATCGACCAAGGCGGAAGCGGCCCAGAAGTTCATCTCCTGGGCGACCAGCAAGGAATATACCCAGCTTGTAGCCTCCAAGGAAGGCTGGGCGAACGTTCCTCCGGGCACACGCACCTCGCTTTATGAGAACGAGGAATACAAGAAGGCGGCGCCTTTTGCCGAACCGACGCTGGCGGCCATGAATGCGGCAGACATCACCAAGCCGACCGTCAAGCCGGTGCCCTATACGGGCGGCCAGTTCGTGGCGATCCCGGAATTCCAGGCGATCGGCACGAATGTCGGACAGCTCTTCTCGGCTGTCGTCGCCGGCCAGTCCTCGGTCGACGATGCGCTCGCCCAGGCGCAGACCGCCACCAAGCGTGAGATGATGCGCGCCGGTTACATCAAGTAATCCTCCCGAGCATCGGCCGCCCGGTACCCCTGTCTCCCCGGGCGGCCGAAATCTCAGGTAAATCGCCGAAATAACAAGAAACTTGGAATCCTGCGTCCTTCTCATCCCGCAAAGAAAAGGCGCAGGGACTATCAGGGAGGGCGTCGACATGGCTACGCAGAACACCAAGACGTTGGCGCGCCTGATGATGGCGCCCTCCCTTCTGCTTCTTCTGATCTGGATGATCGTTCCCCTGGCAATGACGTTGTGGTTCTCGTTCCAGAACTACAATCTGCTCAACCCCGCCAATGTGAGCTTCGCCGGTCTCTTCAATTACCAGTTCTTCTACACCGATCCGGCCTTCTTCCAGTCGATCTGGAACACGCTTGTGATCGTTGGCGGCGTGCTCCTGATCACCGTCGTCGGCGGCATCGCGATCGCGCTCCTTCTCGACCAGCCGATCTTCGGGCAGGGGATCGTGCGTATCCTGGTCATTTCGCCCTTCTTCGTCATGCCGCCGGTTGCGGCGCTGATCTGGAAGAACATGATCATGCATCCGGGCTATGGCGTGCTGGCCGATATTGCTAAGTTCTTCGGCCTTCGCCCGATCGACTGGTTCGCACAATATCCGCTTTTCTCGATCGTCGTCATCGTCGCCTGGCAGTGGCTGCCGTTCGCGACGCTGATCCTGCTCACCGCGCTGCAATCGCTCGACAGCGAGCAGAAGGAGGCGGCGGAAATGGACGGCGCCAATTTCGTCAACCGTTTCATCTACCTGACGCTGCCGCACCTTGCCCGCGCCATCACGGTCGTCATCCTGATCCAGACGATCTTCCTACTTGGCGTCTATGCGGAAATCCTCGTGACCACCAATGGCGGCCCCGGTTACGCCTCCACCAACCTCGCCTTCCTGATCTACCGCACGGCGCTGCTCGGCTACGACGTCGGTGGAGCCTCGGCGGGCGGCATCATCGCGGTCATACTCGCCAATATCGTCGCGATCTTCCTGATGCGCGCGGTCGGCAGAAATCTGGACCGGTAGGAGCAAGACCATGGCACGTGCAGTCACCACAAGACACAAGATCACCGCCACGGTCTTTGCCTGGCTTGTTGCGCTCCTCATCTTCTTCCCGATCCTCTACACGCTGATCACCAGCATAAAGACGGAGCCGGAAGCGATTGCGGGTTTCAGCCTCATCCCATCCGGCACATTCGAGAACTACATCACGGTTCAGACGCAGCGCGACTACCTCAAGCCGTTCATGAACTCGGTGATCATTTCGGTCGGGTCGACCGTCCTGGCGCTGATCATCGCGATCCCCGCCGCCTGGGCGATGGCGTTCTCGCCGACCAGGCGCACCAAGGACATCCTGATGTGGATGCTCTCCACGAAGATGATGCCAGCGGTCGCCGTCCTGGTGCCGATCTACCTGATGTTCCGCGATTTCGGCCTGCTCGACAGCCGCATCGGGCTCACCGTCATGCTGATGCTGATCAACCTGCCGATCGTGGTGTGGATGCTCTACACCTATTTCCGCGAGATCCCCGGCGAGATTCTGGAAGCGGCGCGGATGGACGGCGCCGGTCTCTGGCAGGAAATCGTCTACGTGCTGACGCCGATGGCGGTGCCCGGCATCGCCTCGACGCTGCTCCTCAACATCATCCTGGCCTGGAACGAGTCCTTCTGGACGATCCGGCTGACGACCACCAATGCGGCGCCGCTGACGGCCTTCATCGCCTCGTTCTCCAGCCCTCAAGGTCTCTTCTGGGCGAAGCTTTCGGCAGCCTCCACCATGGCGATCGCGCCGATCCTCATCCTCGGCTGGTTCTCTCAGAAACAACTCGTTCGCGGCCTCACCTTCGGCGCGGTTAAGTAGGGGAAAAAAGACATGGGCAGCATAACCCTCAAAAACGTGTCGAAGGTTTTTGGCGAGGCGAAGGTCATCCCTTCGATCGACCTCGACATCACCGATGGCGAATTCGTCGTCTTCGTCGGTCCTTCGGGTTGTGGCAAATCCACGCTCTTGCGCCTCATTGCGGGTCTGGAAGATGTTTCCGGCGGCAATATCCTGATCGACGGAAAGGACGTGACGGCGGCAGCGCCGGCCGAACGCGGTCTGGCAATGGTGTTTCAATCCTATGCGCTCTATCCGCATATGAGTGTCAGGAACAACATCGCATTCCCGCTCAAGATGGCGAAGGCCGACAAGGCCATCATCGACAAGAAGGTTGCGGATGCGGCGCGGGTACTGAACCTCACCGACTACCTTGAGCGCCGCCCCTCGCAACTTTCGGGCGGCCAGCGCCAGCGCGTCGCGATCGGCCGCGCCATCGTGCGTGAACCGTCCGCCTTCCTGTTCGACGAGCCGTTGTCGAACCTCGATGCGGCGTTGCGTGGCACGATGCGTCTCGAGATCAGCGATCTGCACCATCAACTGAAGACGACGATGGTCTACGTCACTCACGACCAGGTGGAGGCCATGACCATGGCCGACAAGATCGTCGTTTTGAACCGCGGCAATATCGAGCAGGTCGGCTCGCCGCTCGACCTCTACCGCAGCCCTCGCAATCTCTTCGTCGCAGGCTTCATCGGCTCGCCGCGGATGAACTTCATCGAAGGCACCTATGCGCAGTCGAAGGGCGCCAGGACCGCCGGCATCCGGCCGGAACATCTTGGCCTGTCGAAAGACAGCGGTGTCTGGACCGGTACGGTGAAGGTTGCGGAACATCTCGGCGCCGACACTTTCCTGCATCTCGATGTCGATGGCATCGGCCAGATCACTGCACGATGCGACGGCGAATTCGGCGCTCAATATGGCGACCGGATTCATCTCACACCCGACGAGACCAAGCTGCATCGTTTCGACGACAAGGGGTTGGCGATCAAGGCCTGAGATTGTGACGAGGCTGCAAATGTTCGGTCGTCATGCTCGGGCTTGTCCCGAGCATCTGCAAACGATCCGATAGTCTCGACGCGGATAGATCCTCGGGACAAGCCCGAGGATGACGGCAAGGGAGTGCAACGTGCCGTTAAACCGGAGCCTTGCGATCGAGGTCGGAGTGTTGGTCTGATTTATCTGGCCTAAGATTTCTTGGGCCGCACCGGAGTATAAGACAATGACTGTGAAGCTTTCGCTGGCGAGCTTGAAAGACGCTGCGGCAACTGCCGCCGTGCCGGCCTATGATCCGAAGAACCTGACAGGCGGCATCGTGCATTTCGGCGTCGGCAATTTCCACCGGGCGCATCAGGCTGTCTATCTCGATGATTTGTTCAATACCGGCAAGGACCACGACTTTGCGATCATCGGCGCCGGCGTCATGCCGTCCGATGCAGCCATGCGCGAGAAGCTGAAAGCCCAGGATTTCCTGACCACCGTCGTCGAACAGGACAACAACAGGACCGCCGCCCGCATCACTGCGCCGATGGTGGATATCATTGCGCCCGACCAAAAAGAGGCGCTGATCGAAAAACTCGCCGATCCGGCGATCCGCATCGTTTCGATGACAATCACCGAAGGTGGCTATTTCATCGATGCCTCGGGCCAGTTCAACCCGGCCCATCCGGCGATCGCCGCGGATGCCAGCAACCCGCAAAACCCGGAGACCGTGTTCGGCCTTATCCTCGCCGGACTCAAGGAGCGCAAGGCGAGGGGAGTACCTCCCTTCACCATCATGTCCTGTGACAACATTCCCGGAAACGGCGAGGTCACGGAAAACGCCGTTATCGGCCTCGCCAGGCTTTCCGACCCGGACTTCGCCCGCTGGATCCACCAGAACGTCGCGTTTCCGAATTCGATGGTCGACCGGATCACGCCGGCCACCGGACAGCGCGAGATCGACATCCTCAGGAACGACTTCAATATCGACGACAACTGGCCGGTCTTCTGCGAAGAGTTCAAGCAATGGGTGATGGAGGACAAGTTTCCTGCCGGGCGTCCGCGGCTGGAAGAGGTGGGTGTCCAGTTCGTGCCGGATGTGGCTCCCTACGAGCTGATGAAGATCCGCATCCTGAACGGCGGCCATGCGGCGATCGCCTATCCGGCCGCTCTGCTCGACATCCATTTCGTCCATGAGGCGATGGAGCATCCGCTGATCCGCGCCTTCCTCGCGAAGCTCGAAACGGACGAGATCATCCCGATCATCCCGCCGGTGCCGGATACCAGTCTCAATGACTATTTCGCGCTGATCGAGCGCCGCTTTCTCAATCCGAAGATCGGCGACACCATTCCGCGGCTTGCCCAGGATGGTTCCAATCGCCAGCCGAAATTCATCCTGCCTTCCACGCGCGACCGCCTTGCCAAGGGCCTCGACATCGTCGGCCTCTCGCTCGTCTCCGCTCTCTGGTGCCGTTATTTCGCCGGCACATCGGACAGCGGCAAGCAGATCGCCTTCAACGATGCGAGTGCCGACAAACTGCATGCGGCGGCGTTGAAAGCCGGGGATAACCCGGAGGCCTTCCTTGCCTTCGACGAGATCTTTGGGGAAGTTTCGAATTCCGAGCTGTTTCGGAAGCGCTTCGCTCATGCGCTCGCGACGCTCTGGAAAGAGGGGACGGCGAAGACGCTCGAACTTTATCTTTCGGGTGAACTCGTCAAATAACGGGCAGGCAGGACACGTGCTGCAGACGGCAGAGCCATTGGTGATCTTCGATTGCGACGGGGTGCTGGTCGATAGCGAAACCGTCTCGATCCGCGTGCTGCTCGACGGGCTTCGCAGCAAGGGCCTCGAAATGGATGAGGCGGAGGCCTATCGCCATTTCCTTGGCCGCAGCCTCGGTACCGTCACACGGACCATACGCGAGGAATTCGGCATCGATGCCGACGAGGTGTTCCTTGAGGACATGCGCCATGAGCTCTATGCGCGCTTCCGTGCCGAGCTCAAGCCGATGCGTGGCATTGCCGAAACGCTGGATGCCCTGAGCTTCCGCCGTTGCGTAGCTTCCTCCAGCCAGCCGGAACGTATCCGCCTGTCGCTTTCGATCACCGGACTGATCGGCAGACTGGAGCCGAACATCTTCTCCGCCGCCATGGTGGCGCGCGGCAAGCCTGCACCCGACCTTTTCCTGCATGCGGCGAGCCAGATGGGCGCCGATCCGCAAAACTGCATCGTCATCGAAGACAGCCCCGCCGGCATTGAAGCGGGGCATCGCGCCGGCATGGCGGTCTTCGCCTTTGTCGGCGGTTCGCATGCCGGCACTCCCGGCTACCGGGAGCGGATCGACGCGCTTTCGCCGGAAGTCGTGTTTGACGCCATGCCGGATTTGATCCACCTTGTCCAAAAACATATAGAGGATCGCGGAGGATCGGCTTTCTGGTAACCGCGCTGCGCGTCGGGGCCGACTGAGGCGAACTTGAGGGACAGGAAACAAATCCGGATGCGTGATCACTTGGTTGCGGTCGACATCGGCACCGGCAGCGCACGCGCCGGGGTGTTTGACCGCAACGGGCATCTGCTCGCCAAGGCGAAGCACCCGATCCTGATGTTCCGCCCGAAGGAGAACCACGCCGAACACGATTCCGAGGACATCTGGGCCGCCACCTGCCGCTCGGTGCGGGAGGCGATGGCCGAGGCCGGCATTCAGGCTTCGCAAGTCGCCGCGATCGGTTTCGACGCCACCTGCTCGCTCGTCGCCCGCGACCGCGGGGGCGCGCAGCTTAGCGTCTCCACTAGCGGCAAGGACAGCCAGGACACGATCGTCTGGCTCGACCACCGGGCCATCAGGGAGGCCGACCAGCTTTCCGCTACCGGACACAAGGTGCTGGAATTCTCCGGCGGCTCGCTGTCGCCCGAGATGGAAATGCCTAAGCTGATGTGGCTGAAGAAGAACCTGCCGCGAAGCTGGGCGAGGGCAGGGTATTTCTTCGACCTTGCGGATTTCCTGACCTGGAAGGCGACCGGCTCACCGGCCCGCTCGCGCTGCACGCTGACGGCCAAGTGGAACTATCTCGCCCATGAGAATCCGGGCTGGAGTGCAGATTATCTGGCGCTTGCCGGTCTTGATGATCTTCTGGAAAAGGGCAGTCTGCCGGAAGATACGATAGGGGTGGGGACGAGCATGGGGAGGCTCAGCCCGCAGGCCGCCGAAGAACTCGGCCTCGATAGCGGCGTCCAGGTGGCGCCGGGCATGATCGATGCCTATGCCGGCGCTTTCGGGGTTCTTGGTGGCGTTTCCGGAGCCAGCAAGCTGGAAACCAGCGTCGCCCTGATCGGTGGTACGTCGAGCTGCATCGTCGCCTTCGCGAAGGATGCCAAGCCCGGCCGCAGCCTGTGGGGCCCCTATTACGAGGCGATCCTGCCCGGTCACTGGCTTGTCGAGGGCGGTCAGTCGGCGGCCGGCGCGCTGCTCGACCATATCGTCCGCATGCACGCGGCCGGCGGCGAGCCGACGGCGGAACTGCATGGCCGGATCATCGCCCGTATCGGCGAGCTGCGCGCCGAGAACGAGGGCGACATCGCTCCCAACCTGCATATACTGCCGGACTTTCACGGCAACCGCTCGCCGCTTGCCGATCCGCACGCGACCGGCGTGATCAGCGGGCTGACGCTCGACACGTCCTTTGACGGGCTCTGCAGGCTCTACTGGCGGAGCTGTGTGGCAGTCGCGCTCGGGATCCGGCACATCCTGGACGCGATCTCGGATTACGGCTACCGCTTCGAGATCCTGCATGTCACCGGCGGGCATGTGAACAACCCGCTGCTCGTCGAACTCTATGCGGACGTCACCGGCTGCAAGGTCGTGATCCCCGAAACCCGCGACGCCGTCCTGCTCGGCACGGCGATGGCGGCTGCGGTCGCGGGCGGCGTGCACGGCAGCCTGTTCGATGCCGGCCAGGCGATGGACGGTGGCGGCACCGAGCGGCTGCCGAACCCCGCCCGGACGGAGCAGTATGGCCGGGACTATCGGCGGTTCCTCGCGATGATCCGGCACCGGGAAGAGTTGCGGGGGATTGGTGATGAATGAGACCGAGCTTTCCGGCATCTACCGCGCATACATTGCCTGCCTGAATAGCCAGGACTGGGACAGCCTCGATCGCTTCGTCGATGATGAGGTTATCCACAATGGCCGGCAGCTCGGCATTTCCGGTTATCGGGATATGCTGACACGGGACTTCGAGCAAATTCCGGACCTGCATTTCGACATCGAGCTGCTCGTGTGCGATCCGCCGCATGTGGCGAGCAGGCTTGCGTTCGACTGCACGCCCAAGGGGACGTTTCTCGGCCTCGACGTCCATGGGAAGAGGGTGGCGTTTGGCGAAAACGTCTTCTACCGGTTTCAGGCGGAAAAGATCGCGGAAGTCTGGTCGGTCATCGACAAGGCGGCCATCGAGGCTCAGCTTTAGCCGCTCTACGGCAGGATCCGGTTCGTCATCAGCCATTTCACGGAGCGGGGCCAGGCGTAGTTCGCGCCCATGCGCAGATCGGTGAAACCCACCGAAACGGGCTTGCCGGTTTCAGCGTCAAGGATGCGGATGAACATCGTATGCTCGGTCCGGTTGACGCGGGTGACGACGCCCAGCAGAGCAAGGGACGCGCCGTGCTCCTTGGCAATCTTGCCTTCACAGCCGCCACAGTTGCGCAAACCGTGCGGCGCCGCCGGCTGCTCATTCCCGGCCTGCGCCTCTATGATCGTGAAGCGCCCCGATTGGGAGAGCATGTCCTTCGCAACCCGAGCGGATTCGGACAGATAGCGCCTGTCGTGTTCATCCGGTGGGATTATTCCCGCTCCGGCGCTCTTATCTTCCAGTTCGAAGGGAAATACCTCGATCGACATCCGCTTTGTCTGCTCGGCCTGCGCAAATGCGCAGGTGCCAGCAAGCAGCGTCATCAGGACAGTCAATATGCGAAGGCGCATGGTCTCCTCCCGTCCATGTGGCGGCGATCATACACGGTCTGAATGCCCAAATCACGTTCAAAGCAGAGAGGGCTGCTAATGCAGATGTCTCAGCTTGTCCGGGTTGCGCACCACATAGATGGCCGTGATCTTGCCGTCCTCGATGTCGAGCGCGGTCGTCTGGAGTTCGCCATCCGCCTCCAGCGTGACGAAACCGGGCAGGCCGTTGACGAATCCAGCGCGCACCAGTTTCGAACCGTGCTTCTGGAAGAGAGCCGCCAGATTTTCGTGCAACTGCATCACGGCATCGAAGCCGAAGCTGGGCTTCACGGCTGCCGGGCGTTTGCCGCCGCCATCCGAATGAACGCTGACATCGGCCGCCAGCATCGCGCCAAGCGCCTTCATGTCGCCACTGCGCGATGCCGCATAGAAAGCCTCGGCAAGCTCGACACCCCGCTTCTTGTCGATCTGGAAGCGGGCTCTCGCCTCGCGAACGTGGGTGCGGGCACGGGTGGCGAGCTGGCGGCAGGCGGCTGCGTCACGCTCGATGGTCGCCGCGACCTCCTCGAAGCCGAGACCGAACACGTCATGCAGCAGGAAGGCCGCCCGTTCGAGCGGCGACAGGCGCTCCAGGGCCAGCATCAGCGGCAATGTGACGTCCTCCTCTTCATCCTCCTCCACCACGGGGTCGGGAAGCCAGGGGCCGACATAAGTCTCGCGCTGGCGTCGCGCTGACTTCAACTGGTCGAGGCAGAGGCGCGTCACCGTGCGGCGCAGGAACGCTTCCGGCTCGCGCACTTCGCTCCGGTCGGCCTTCATCCATCGGATGAAGGCCTCCTGCAGCATGTCCTCCGCATCGGCCACTGATCCGAGCATGCGGTAGGCGACACGCATGAGTTTCGGACGCAGCGGATCGAAGCTCGCCGCTGCATCCTCTTGGCCAAGATCCGCCATCACGCGGCCACGTCCGCCTGGGCGGCCTTCGCGACTGCGGGTTCGACCCAAAGGCCGAAGCCGACCGCGAGGCGATTCCATCCGTTGATGACGTTGATCATCAAAGTGAGCTTCACCTGTTCCTCCGCCGTGAAATGGCCCCACAGGGCTTCATAGGCGCTTTCCTGTGCATGTCCTTCCGAAAGCCGGGTCAAGGCTTCGGTCCAGCCTAGCGCAGCACGTTCACGATCGGAATAGCAAGGCGCTTCACGCCAGGCAGACAGGAGATAGATGCGCTGTTCGGTTTCGCCCTGTGCGCGGGCTTCCGCCGTGTGCATATTGATGCAGTTGGCGCAGCCGTTGATCTGCGACGCGCGGATCTTCACGAGTTCGATGAGGCTCGGCTCGAGGCTCGCGGCAACATCGACCGATACTCCCATCCACTTTTTCATCAGCGCAGGAGCGGCGGAGAAGACATCAATCTTGGCAGTCATGGTCGGTTTCCTTCTGTTGGTTACGACACCATGACGAGACAGGATTTGCCGGTGTGACATGCCCCACAAAATTTTCTTGGTGGTGCCCCATCCGACTGACGCTTGCTCCGGCACCTTCCTGAACCTACATGTTTCCCGCTTAACTGGAGACGCCGATGATCCTCGACGCCGCACGCCTTTCGCTGATCAACCTTTTCGCGCCGGAGACGCGCGCGGTCTTCTGGAAGACGCTGGGGCTCACCATCCTAGTGCTCGTCGGCATCTGGTTCGCCTTGCGCGAGATTTTCATTCTCTACGCCTGGCCGTGGTTCGCGGCCTTCTTCCCCAACATGCCCGACTGGACCGGCTGGCTCACCCTGATTGCGGCGATTGCCGCCGGTATCGGTTTGGCGCTGGCGCTGGCGCTTCTGATCGCGCCGATCACGGCGCTGATCGCCGGTCTCTTTCTCGACGATGTCGCCGAGGTGGTCGAAAAACGCGACTACCCCAACGATCCGCCCGGAAAGGCGATGCCGCTCGGGGAGGCGGTCGCAAGCTCCATCAAGTTCCTGGGCGTCGTCATCGTCGGCAACATCATCGCGCTTTTCTTGCTGTTCATTCCCGGCATCAACCTGGTCGCCTTCTTCATGGTGAACGGTTACCTGCTTGGCCGGGAATTCTTCGAGTTCGCGGCGATGCGCTTCCGGTCGCCGCTGGAGGCCCGCGCCTTCCGCGCGAAACATGCCTCGACCGTGTTCATGGCGGGGCTCCTGATCGCCTGCTTCCTGGCGGTCCCGATCGTCAACCTTCTGACGCCGCTCTTCGCGGCCGGCCTGATGGTGCATCTCCACAAGATGATTTCGAAGCGCGATCCGGCGTTCAGGGGTTAGGTGGGCAGAGCGGATGTGTCGTAGAGGGCGGCAAATTCCGGGCTTGGCGGAATCGGCGTGATCACATCGATCAGCACGCCATTCGGATCGGCGGTGATGAAGTGCCGCTGGCCGAAATCCTCGTCGCGGAGGTCCTGCCGGATCGGCAGGCCGGCCGCCTTGAGGCGGGCGTAGACCGCGTCGACATCCTCCACTTCGAAATTCAGGATGAGACCGGAGACCTTGCCGCGGCCGCTTTCCGGGATCGTGTCATGACTGCCGTCGAGGATGGCGAGTGTTACGTGTTCGCTCTCCCCCGATTGCAGATGCACATACCAGTCTGCCGAAAACAGAGCCTCAAAGCCGAGGTGTTCGACGTAGAAGGCCGCCGTTCCGCCGACGTCGTCGGTCATGATGACGGGATAATAGCTGGTCGATTTCATAGCTTTCCCTTTCCGCGCACTTCAGATACATTCTGTCTGTATGTTTTATAGATACATTCTGTCTGTATGTAAACATGGGGAGAAAAAATATGGCGCGCAGCAATCGCGAACGCACGGACGCGACCCGAACCGCTCTTCTGGATGCGGGTAGGGCGCTCTTTATCGAGAAGGGATATGCGGAGACCGCAACGCCCGAGATCGCCGCGGCGGCCAAGGTTACGCGGGGTGCGCTCTATCATCATTTTCCTGACAAGAAGGCTCTGTTCTGGGCCGTGATCGAACGTGAAGCCGATCATGTCGCGGCAGATATCGAGGCACGCTCCGCGGAGGCTTTATCGGCGCGGGACGCTCTGCTGCAGGGTGCCTCCGCTTATTTCGATGCCATGGCGGCGCCGGGCCGAACGCGGCTCCTGCTGACGGAGGCGCCGGCCCAGATTGCGATCGATTCCGGGGAAGGCGAGGACCCCGCGGAAGCGGGCCTCAGGACGGGCCTTTCCCACCTGCTGGCCGGCTCGGACCTGCTCTCCCTGCTCGATCCGCTGACGGTGCTGATCTCGGCTGCTTTCGAGCGCGCAGCAATCGCCATCGATTGCGGCGGCAATCGCGAGGATTATGAAGCGGCGATCGCGGCTCTACTCGACGGCCTCGGCAACACCGATCACCTGCGGCGGTAGTTCGGCGAGCGGTGCCGGCACGTCGCAGGTCTTTTCGGGCGAACGACAGAGGTCGGCGATGATGCAGCGCTCGCATTCGGGCTTTCGCGCCTTGCAGGTGTAACGCCCGTGCAGGATCAGCCAGTGATGCGCGCGGAAGAGATAGTGGTCCGGAATGACCTTGAGCAGGTGCTGTTCCACCTCGTCCGGTGTCTTGCCGGGGGCCAGCAGCAGCCGGTTGGCGAGCCGGAAGATATGCGTGTCGACGGCGATCGTCGGGATGCCGAAGGCCATGGACATGACGACATTTGCCGTCTTGCGGCCGACGCCGGGCAGCCGCATCAGCTCCTCGCGGGTCTTCGGCACTTCGGAACCGAACTCATTGATCAGCATGCGCGACAGCGCAATGACGTTCTTTGCCTTGTTGCGGTAGAGCCCGATCGTCCTGATATATTGAGTGACGCCTTCCTCGCCGAGTGCCAGCATCTTCTCCGGCGTATCGGCCACCTTGAAGAGGGCCCTTGTCGCCTTGTTGACGCCCGCATCGGTCGCCTGCGCCGAGAGCGCCACGGCAACCACCAGCGTGAACGGATTCACATGCTCCAGTTCGCCCTTCGGTTCCGGCCGCTGCACGGAGAAGCGGCGGAAGATTTCCTCCAGCTCCGCTTTCGAATAGGCGGATCTGAAGCGCTTCGGCTTGCGTGCCGACGCGTGATTTGACTTTTGCAAGGTGCTGGTGCTGGATTTGGGTTTCGGAGTCGCCATATCCCTGTATAGCCAGCCTGTCCGAAGGAAAGCAACGTGGACGTTTGCAACGATCAACCCGTTTTTGCCGCCGAACTCACGCCGCATCGCTCGCTCGGCCGGCGCGGTTTGCATGTCGTGCTCATGCTGTCCGGCAGTATCTGTTTCCTTTACGGCGCCTTCTTTCTGATCACCGGTGCATGGCCGATCGGTTTCTTCTTCGGGTTCGATTTTCTCCTGCTCTATTTCGCGCTGAAGATGAGTTATCGCTCCGGCCGGGCGCGGGAGGAAGTGATGGTCTCGCGTACCCATCTGTCGATCAGGAAGTTCTCGCCGGCCGGCCGCATGGTGGAGCATTGCTTCAATCCGTTCTGGGCGCGCTTCCGCGTCAATCGTCACCAGGAGTTCGGGATCACCTCCATGTATGTGACGGGCGAGGGACGCTTCACGGATATCGGTTCGTTTCTCAATCCGGACGATCGCGAGAGTTTTGCGAAAGCCTTTCGGGGCGCGTTGGCAACTGTCAAACAAAGGTTATGATCCGGCAAGAAACGGGTGGTTTCGGCGAAGCCGAAGGGACATTTATGAGCGAAAGGAGAGATGTCATGAACGCTTTTGCTCAGATCACTCAGCCCGTCATCGACGTGACGCCGGAGGATTCCGATTACGAGACCGTCCGCCGTGTCATCGAGCTGATCACGCTCGACTACCGCGACCAGCCGTCGCTTGAAACCATCGCCGCAGAACTCGGCCAGTCGCCCACCCAGCTCCAGAAAGTCTTTACCCGCTGGGCCGGCCTCTCGCCGAAAGCTTTCCTGCAGGCCGTGACGCTCGATCATGCCAAGCGCCTGCTCGGCAAGGAGGAGATGCCGCTGCTCGAAGCTTCCTACGAGCTGGGCTTGTCCGGCCCCGGCCGTCTGCACGATCTTTTCGTCACCCACGAAGCCATGTCGCCCGGCGAATGGAAGGCACGCGGCGGCGGCCTGACGATCCGTTACGGCTTCCACCCGTCGCCTTTCGGCGTAGCGCTCGTCATGGCGACGGATCGCGGCCTGTCTGGGCTTGCATTCGCCGATCTTGATGGGGAAAAGGCCGCCTTCGAGGACATGGCCCGTCGCTGGCCGAATGCGGCGTATATCGAGGATCAGGAGGCGACCGCGCCCTATGTCAGCCGTATCTTCGATCGCTCGCAATGGTCCTGCGATCAGCCGCTCAAGGTCGTTCTGATCGGCACGGATTTCCAGGTGCGGGTCTGGCAGAGCCTGTTGAAAATCCCGTTCGGCAAGGCGGTCACCTATTCGGATGTCGCCTGCGATATCGGCCAGCCGACCGCGAGCCGCGCGGTCGGCGCCGCGATCGGGGCCAATCCCGTCTCCTTCGTCGTACCCTGCCACCGGGCGGTCGGAAAAAGCGGCGCGCTCACCGGCTACCATTGGGGGCTCACCCGCAAGCGGGCGATCCTCGGCTGGGAAGCGGGGAATGCCTAAGCCTCTCCGGCCAGTCTCAACAGTTCCCTCGCCCCCGTCTCGTCGGTGATCAGCGTATTGCAGCCGATGCGGCGGATCGTGGCGCGGATGGCGACGGCGCGGTGTGCGCCGCCGGAGGAAAGCACGATGTGCTTTGCCTTTTTCAGCGTGTCGAGGTCGATCGACATTACCCGTTCGTTGAGCTTGTGATCGACCGAGTTGCCTTCAGCGTCGAGGAAGTTGAACATGGTGTCGCAGACGCAGCCCGCTGCGATCAGCCGGTCGAGTTCCGCCTTGGAGATAAAACCTTCCGAAAGCGAGGTGGAGTGCGGACCGATATCGCCGCAGCTCACCACCGCGAGGTCGAGGTTTTCGGCAAGGTCGTAAATGGTGTTCAGCCCGCATTTGTCGATCAGCGCCCGCTTGGTGGTGACCGAGTCGACCAGCAGCGGCGCGAGGAACATGTAGCATTCGGCGCCAAGATGGCCCGCGAACCGCCATGTATAATCGATCGGGTTGGTCTGGTGCACGGCGACGATGCCGCCAAGCAGCGAGACGACCTTGCAGTTCTCGCGCCTGGGCGGGCGGAAGCTCGACAGCGAGGCGGTCATGGTGCGGCCCCAGCCCACGCCGATCGTCATGTCATTCTGTATCACTTCGGAAAGGAACTGCCCGAGCGCCAGGCCGACGGCGCTTGCCATCGCCGTTGCGCTCTCGTCGCGCGGCGCCGGGACCACGATCGCCTCGTCCAGCCCGTATGCCTTTTCCAGCCGGGTTGCGAGCTCGACGCAGGTGTCGATGCCCTCGCTGATCCAGATCTGCACTTCGGAACGTTTCATCGCCTCGTCGAGAAGGCGGATCACCGTCGATCGGCTGATGCCGAGCCGTTCCGCGACATCTTTCTGTGTCAGACCCTGGTTATAGTAGAGCCAGGCCGCGCGCAGCCTCAGCGAGCCGGCTTCGGAATAGGCGGTGTGGGTCTCGCGTCTGAGCTTGGCCAATGGGCCTCCGGCGGGCATGGTTCAATATCCGACGATATTGGCTCATGTGAAACATATGTCAATTCCGAAGGGCAAATGTCTTGACTTCCCGGCCGCCGAGGGACGATAGTCCCTGAGGGTGCGCTGGGAGCAAAATTGCGCCTGAAGCGTTAAGATTGATATCGAGGATTACCCGGATGACGTCGAAACTAGAGCAACTTCGTTCCATGACCACGGTCGTCGCCGACACCGGCGATATCGAGGCGGTCGCCCGCCTGAAGCCCGTGGATTGCACCACCAACCCCACCATCGTGCTCAAGGCGCTCGGCACGCCCGTTTTCGCCGACAAGGTGAAAGAAGCGATCGCCTGGGGGCGCAAGCAGGGCGGTCAGGAAGAAGCGGTCGTGTCCGCCGTGGCCGACCGGCTCGCGATCGACGTGGGCGCCGCGCTTGCCGGGATCGTGCCCGGTCGCGTCTCGACCGAGGTCGATGCCGACCTTTCCTTCGACACGGAAGCATCGATCGCCAAGGCACGCTCCATCATCGCCGCCTATAAGGAGCGCGGCATCGACCGCGACCGCATCCTGATCAAGCTCGCCTCCACCTGGGAAGGCATCCGCGCAGCGGAAGTGCTGCAGACGGAAGGTATCGACTGCAACCTGACGCTTCTCTTCTCCATGGCCCAGGCGATCGCCTGCGCCGAGGCCAAGGTCTTCCTGATCTCGCCCTTCGTCGGCCGCATTCTCGACTGGTACAAGAAGTCGACCGGCCAGGATTATACGGCCGAAACCGATCCGGGCGTTCTCTCCGTCCGGCAGATCTACAATTACTACAAGGCGAACAATATCAACACGATCGTCATGGGTGCCTCCTTCCGCAATGCCGGCGAGATCGAAGCGCTGGCCGGTTGCGACCGGTTGACGATCAGCCCGGCGCTGCTCGAGGAGCTTGACAAGGATACGGGCACGCTGACGCGCAAGCTTTCGCCCGACACGTTCAAGGCCGAGCCGCTCCAGTCGCTCGACGAGAAGACGTTCCGCTGGATGCTGAACGAGGACCAGATGGCGACGGAAAAGCTTTCCGATGGCATCCGCCTTTTCGCCAAGGACCTCGTGGCGCTGCGCCAGATGGTCCGCAAGGAGCTGACGCTCGCGGCTGCGTGATCGTTTCGACAGGCTTACAAGCAGAAGGCCCGGAGCGATCCGGGCCTTTTTCACAAGGTGAGGGCAATCAATCAATGCCTTATGCCGCCTGCGGCACCATGGTCGCGGAACCCGGCTTCTTCAGCAGGAGAACCGAGATCGCGGCGATCATGCACATCACGCCGGCGATCTGCAGGGCGGGCATATAGGTGTTGAAGTCGCTCTTGAAAAAGCCGGCGCCGAAGGCGGCTGTGGCAGCCCCGATCTGATGGCCGGCAAATACCCAACCGAAGACGAGGCCGGCCTTCTCGCGGCCGAACTTTTCGGCGGCGAGCTTCACGGTCGGCGGAACGGTCGCCACCCAGTCAAGCCCGTAGAAGATCGCGAAGACCGACAGTTCCACGAAGCTGAAGCCCGAGAGGGACAGGTAGATCAGCGACAGGCCGCGCAGGCCGTAGAACCAGAAGAGCAGATAGCGGTTGTCGAACCGGTCGGAGAGCCAGCCCGCGAAGATCGTGCCGAAGAAATCGAAAATACCGATCACCGCGAGTGTGCTGGCGGCCGTCACGGCGGCCATGCCGAAATCGCCACAGATCGAGATCCAGTGGGTCTGGATGAGCCCGTTCGTCGAAAGCCCGCAGACGAAGAACGTGCCGAACAGAACCCAGAAGACCGGGTTGCCGGCGACGCTGTAGAGGGTGACGAGCGGGGAGGCAAGCGTCGCGAGCAGCTTGTGGTCCTGCTTCGGCGGCTTCGATACTGCCGTCTCGCCATATGCCGGCAGTCCGACGTCGGCGGGATGATCGCGCATCAACAACAGGACCAGCACCATCGCGGCGGCGATGACTGCAACGGTCAGCGTCAGCGCCGAGCGCCAGCCATAGGCTTCGGTCATCGCGGCCAGAAGCGGCAGGAAAACGAGCTGGCCGGTGGCGTTGCTTGCCGTCATCAGCCCGATGACGAGGCCGCGGCGCTTGGAGAACCAGCGGGTCGCGACCGTCGCTCCCAGGACCAGCGCGGTCATGCCGGTGCCGACGCCGATCACCACGCCCCAGAGAAGGACAAGTTGCCAGACCTCTGTCATGAACAGCGAGACGACGATGCCGCCCATGATGAGCGCCAAGGCTGTCGCCACCACCTGCCGGATGCCGAAATGGTTCATGAAGGCGGCGGCGAAGGGGCCGAGCAGGCCGAAGAGCACCAGGCGCACGGCCATGGCCGACGAGATGTCGGCAATGTCCCAGCCGAATTCCTGGTGCAACGGCTGGATCATCACGCCCGCCGACCCCATGGCGCCGGCGGTTGCCAGCATGGTCAGGAAGGTGGTCGCGGCGACCATCCATCCGTAGTGGAGGTCTCTGCCGGCCATCCATCGTGCGGCGCTGGTGGAGATCATGTCTAGTCCCTTTCCTGATCCTTGCCGCATCCGCAGCAGATAATTCGGGTATATGCCCGCTTTAGAATATAAAAATCAGAGCTCCTTGAGCAGCTCCAGCAATTGTTTCGTCTTTTCCGGTCCAAGCCGGTCCTCGATATCCTCCTGAACGCCGTCCCAGAGGGGGGCGCCTTGCCGAAGCAGGTCGTGGCCCCTGTCGGTCAGCGTCAGCATCGCTTCCCGCTGGTCTTCCCCGTGGCCTATCGTGACGAGACCCATGCGCTCCAGCACTTTCGTGTTGCGGCCGACGGTGGAGCGGTCAAGCTCCACCTTGCCGGCAAGTTCGGTAAGCGAGACCGGCTCCAGCCGCCTGATGTTGCGGAGCAGGCTGAACTGGCCGATGTTCACGCCGAGCGGCGCCAGTGCCTCGTCATAATAGGACGAGACCTTTCGAGAGGCTTGGCGCAGCACAATACAGTGGCAGGTTTCGCTTGGCATGCATGCGGGTATATACCCACAGTGTGATTTGCGCAAGAGGGCTGATTTACACTGTCGCCCGCGCCTTGATCGTCGTTTTGACGAATGCTCCGATGAACAGTGCCGTCATCAGAAGCACGATGGTCGGGGCCGGTGCGCTGTCGAGAAAGAAGCTGATATAGATGCCGGCAAGGGAACAGCCGGCCGCGATGGCAACTGCCGTCAGCAGCATCGGGGTGAACCGCCGGGTGAGGAGAAAGGCGATTGCGCCAGGAGCAACCAGGAGCGCCACGGAGAGGATGATGCCGATCGCCTTCAGCGCGCCCACCACCGTCAGCGAGAGCACCGCAAGCAGGCCGTAATGCAGGAGTCGCGTCGGCAGGCCGATTGCCCGGGCGTGCTGCTCATCGAAGGAATGCACCAGCAGATCCTTGCGGAAGATCACCAGGAAGAGCATGGCCGCCAGCGCGATGAGGCCGGTTTCGACCAGATCCGATGGCAGGATGCCGAGCATGTCGCCGAACAGGATATGGTCGAGATGCACATCGCTCTGCACTTTCACGAAGAGCACCAGCCCCAGTCCGAACATGCCGGAAAAGACGATACCAAGAACGGTATCCTCCTTGATGCGGCTGTTCTCCTTCAGAAAACCGGTCGCGAGCGCACAGATCATGCCAGCCACGAACGCGCCGACCGAAAGCGGGATCGACAGGATATAGGCGATCACAACGCCCGGCAGCACGGCATGCGAGACGGCGTCACCCATCAGCGACCAGCCTTTCAGCACCAGGAAGCAGGAGAGGATCGCCATCGGCAGCGCGATCATCAGCGTGACGATGAAGGCACGCTGCATGAAATCGATCTGGAAGGGGAAGGTTGCGAGGTCGATGAAGTCGCTCACGGCGTTTCCTCCAGGGTGCGGCGCAGCCGGCGGCGGGCAGCGAGCATGCCGTGCTTCGGCGCGAGCAGAAAGGCCAGCAGGAACAACGCGGTCTGCAGCACGACGATGATGCCGCCCGTGGCGCCGTTCAGGAAATAGCTCAGATAGGCGCCGACGAAACTGGTCGCGGCACCGATCGCAAGGCCCATGAGGATCAGTCTCTCGAACCGGTCGGTCAGCAGATAGGCGGTCGCGCCGGGCGTTACCACCATGGCGATGACGAGGAAGGCGCCGACCGTCTGCAACGCCGCGACGGTCGAGGCGGCCAGCAGGGTGAAGAACAGTATTTTGAGGAAGTCCGGGTTCAGGCCGATGGTGCGGGCGTGGTTCTCGTCGAAGAAAGTGACCATCAGGTCCTTCCACTTGAGCGCCAGGATGACGAGGCTGACGCCGCCGATGATGACGAGTTGCAGCGTGTCCTCCGGCGTGATGGCGAGGATGTTGCCGAGCACGATCGTCTGTATGTTCACCGAGGTCGGAGAGAGCGACACCATGAACAAGCCGAGGCCAAAGAAGGATGTGAAGATGAGCCCGATGATGGCGTCTTCCTTCAATCGTGTCCGCTGGTTGAGGAAGAGCATGGCGCCGGCCGCCAGTCCGCCGGAGATGAAGGCGCCGAGCGAGAAGGGGAGGCCGAGCATATAGGCGCCGGCAACGCCTGGAACGATGGAATGGGAGAGCGCGTCGCCGATCAGCGACCAGCCTTTCAGCATCAGATAGGCGGACAGGAAACCGCAGACACCACCCACCAGGGCGCTGACCCAGATGGCGTTCAGCATGTAGCTATAGGTGAAGGGTTCAAGAAGCGTCTGCAGCATCCGCCTTCTCCTTCGATTCACCCTTGCCGTTGCCATAGGTGACGAAGGGCCGTTCGTCGTCGCTGATGACCTTGATCCTTCTTTCGTCGGCATCTTCGTGAAGATCGGAGCCGCCGAGGACAAAATGGCGCAGCACGCCGCCGAAGGCCTTTTCAAGATTGGCTTCGGTGAACGTGTCCTCCGTCTTGCCATAGGCGAGCACCGTGCCCTTGACGAAGACGGTTCGGTCGCAGAATTCCGGCACGCTGCCGAGATTGTGGGTCGAGACCAGCATCACCCGGCCTTCGTCACGCAGCGCCTTCAAGAGCGTGATGATCTGCTCCTCGGTGGTTACGTCGACGCCGGTAAAGGGCTCGTCGAGCAGGATGACCTGGCCTTCCTGCGCGAGCGCGCGGGCCAAAAAGACACGCTTCCTCTGGCCGCCGGAAAGCTCGCCGATCTGGCGCTTGCGGTATTCCTCCATGTTTACTCGCTTCAGTGCCTGGGTCACCATCTCGTGGTCGCGGCGCGAAGGGATGCGCAGGAAGTTCATGTGCCCGTAGCGGCCCATCATCACCACGTCCTCGACGAGGACCGGGAAATCCCAGTCGACCTCTTCGGCCTGCGGCACATAGGCGACGAGGTTCTTCCTGAGCGCCTCCCGGGCCGGCATGCCGAAGATCTCGACGGAACCTTCGGCCAGCGGCACGAACCCCATGATCGCCTTGAAGATCGTCGACTTGCCGGCGCCGTTGACGCCCACCAGCGCAGTGACCGTGCCTTTCGGCACGGTAAAGGTCGCGTGTCTCAGCGCCGTCAGGCCGTTGCGATAGGCAACCGTGACATTGCTTACATCAAGGCCGGCGGCCTCGGGTTTCTTCTTGCCCATCATCACTGGGAGAGGCCTTTCGCGATGGTTTCCGTCGTTACGCGGAGGAGGTCGAGATAGGTCGGTACCGGACCGTCCGTCTCGCTCAGCGAGTCGACATAGAGGACGCCGCCATACCGGGCGCCGGTTTCGGAAGCGACCTGCCTGGCCGGCTTGTCGGACACAGTGCTTTCGCTGAAGATCACCTTGATATCATGCTCGCGCATGGCGTCGATGACGGCGCGCACCTGCTGCGGCGTGCCCTGGCTGTCGGCGTTGACCGGCCAGAGATAAAGCTCCTTGAGACCGAAATCGCGGGCGAGATAGGAAAAGGCGCCTTCGCTCGTCGCCAGCCAGCGGTGGTCTTCCGGAAGAGCGGCGAGTTCATCGCGGATCGGCTGGACCTGCGCCTTGATCTTATCGGTGTAGGCCCTGGCGTTGGCGGCATAGACATCGGCATGGGCCGGGTCGATTTCAGTCAGCCCCTTACGGATGTTCTCGACATAGATCACCGCGTTTTCCGGCGACATCCAGGCGTGCGGGTTCGGCTTTCCCTGGTAGGCGCCGCCGGCGATCGCCATGGGTTCTATGCCGTCGGAGACCGTCACGTTCGGGATATCGCCCAAATTGGTGAGGAACTTCTCGAACCAGAGTTCGAGGTTCAGGCCGTTGCGCAGCACCAGATCGGCATCGCGGGCGCGCAGGAGGTCGCGGGGTGTGGGCTGGTAGTTATGGATTTCCGCGCCGGGCTTGGTGATGCTTTCCACGTCGGCTACATCGCCTGCGACGTTCTTTGCCATATCGGCGATCACGGTGAAGGTGGTCACCACCTTCGGCTTTTCCTGCGCTTGCCCCGCCACGGGGAGGGAGAAGAGGGTGGCAGCCAGAGCCAGTCGAAGAACAGGATGGAAATATCTCATGAGCGGATCAAACCTTTTTTGCGACTAAGTCGCAATACCAAGTAACAAATATTTCTTGGTTGTCAACGCTATTGCAACTCATTCGCAACAAGGATGCATTTGCCGCGGGGTCATCGCCGGCCTTGGCCCGGACCTGCCGGGATCGGCGGCTGTTCCAAATTGCGTCGGCATCGGCTGCCGCGGGTTAAAGCTTCTTCAAGAAGAATGAGGGAATATCCCGCCGATATTCCATAGGTGTCCTGCGTAAGATGGAGTTGATTATGCCGGAGCTCGGCAAGTGAAGGGTCTGAAGTTCCGGTTTTCCAAGACGCTTGTCCTGATCATGGGCGGCATTGTGGTTCTCGGCGGCGGCAGCGGCACTGCGGCGGTCATCATCGGCACGGACAAGATTCTCGGCCCCTCCTACCGGGAGATCAATGGCCTCGAATGCACCGCTCTCGAAACCATCAAGATCAGGCGCGATCAGCGCTACTGGATCCGCAAATATGTGACCAGCGATCAGTCCGGCGATGGCGTCGCGCGCATCAAGACGGCGCTGCGTGTTGCCCGAGCGGTACAGGAAAAAGAGAAGGCTGATCTCGTCCAGGTGGCAATGATCGACAAGGCCGGCCCCCAGGACCGCGCCCGGATGCGTGGCCGCATGATCGGTGCGCAGGTCGTCTATATTCCTGATCTCAAGAAAGTGCCCGAAGGCGCCGACGCCGAGATCTATTCGGCCTATTATCTCGATGGTTCGCCCAATTCGAACGGCGAATATTACGGCATGCGCATCGACCTGCCGCTGGAAGACGTCGAGGCCCTCACTGCAAGCCTGACCGACAAGGCCGATTGCATTGATCCGGCAGCGGTCGCTCCAGCCGGTGAGCACGGAGCGCCAGCCGACGGACATGGAGAGAAAGCAGGCGGCGGTGGTCATGGTGAAGCCGGCGGACATGGGGAAACTTCAGACGGTCACGGCGCGCCGGCCGAAGGCCATGGCGAAGGAGGTGAAGCTGCGGCCGCGGAGAGCGGCGGATTGCTCAGCTCTATCACAGGGATGATCTTCGGCTCAGGTCACGAAGCCCCGGCGGAGGGCCAAATGGGCGAAGGCAGCGCCCATGCCGTGGCTCCGGCTAAGGCGCACGACGCACCTGCAGATGAACATGGCAAAGCCGCGGGGGAAGACCATGGCGATCAGCCTGCGCCCCCCGCAGAGACCAAAGCGGAAGGTCATGACAATCAGCCTGCCGGTCACATCGAGCCCATCTTGGCCCAGTCGAAAGAGAAAGAAAGTTTCTTCGCGTCGGTGAAGAACATGCTCTTCGGGGGCGGTGAAGACGAAAAGCCCGAAGCGTCTCATGACGAAGCTTCAGGCGATGCCCGGCCTGTCCCGGAGGCGTCTCTACCCGCGCCGCAACCCGGGACTGCTGTGGAAGGCGGCAAGAAATGGTCCAAGGGCACCGAGGCCGACGAAATCCGGTCCGGTCACGACTCCGCCGAGGCCGTTCATGCCGATGCGGCACCGTCTCCGGCAGGCGACGCCAGCGATGCGGACGCCGCCGGCGCCGCCTGGCTTGCGAAGCTCAGAGGGGAGGAGGCGGCGGCGGCGGCAAAAGCTGGTGGGGAAGCGTCAGAGGCTGGGTCGAAAAAGGACGTACACTAGGCTTTTGGGCATACCCCCTCACCAACAAAATCTAGCACTTAGCCATGCTAATGCTGATTTTGTAACCTCTCCCGCCAAGGGAGAGGTAGACTCGCGGCGGTGTGGCATATCTATTTCTCCCCTTGCGGGAGAGAAAGCGATTCAACACCTTAGCGCAGCTAAGTGTTAGAAAATCGCAAGTGAGGGGTTTGCAAAGCCCACCATTCCCAATCAATCCGCCTTGGCACGTCTTGCCGGGAACAGAATGACGTCGCGGATCGACGGCGAATCGGTGAGCAGCATCACCAGGCGGTCGACCCCGATGCCGAGGCCGCCGGCCGGCGGCATGCCTTGGTCGATCGCATCGAGGAATTCCTCGTCGAGCTGCTTTTCCTTCTCGCCGCGAGCGTGCGCCTGCTCGAGCTGTTCGACCATGCGGCGGCGCTGTTCTTCCGGGTCGTTGAGTTCGGAAAAGGCGTTGCCGATTTCCCAGGCGTTGCAATAGGTCTCGAAACGCTCGACGAGGCGCGGCTCGCCCGGAACTTCCTTGGCAAAGGGTGAGATGTCCTTCGGGAAGTGGGTGACGTGAGCCGGCTGGATCAGTGTGCCCTCCACCTTCTCCTCGAAGATGAAGGCAAGGCATTCGCCCCAGGTCCAGTCCTTCTCGACCTCGAAGCCGGCGGCCTTGGCGGCGGCGCGGGCTCCCTCGTCCGTCTTGATCGCAAGGAAGTCGATGCCGGTCGCCTCCCTGACAGCCTCGGGCATCGGCACGCGGCGGAACGGACCCTTGAAGGAGATTTCCTTGTCGCCGAACTTGAACTCGGTCGAGCCGTGGATGCTCATCGCCAGATGCGCGAAGAGCCGCTCGACAAGGCCCATGACGTCCTCGTAATCGGCATAGGCCCAATAGCATTCCATCATGGTGAATTCGGGATTGTGCCGGGTCGAGACGCCTTCGTTACGGAAGTTGCGGTTGATCTCGAACACCTTGTCGGTGAGGCCGGAGACCAGCGTGCGCTTCAAGAACAGTTCCGGCGCGATGCGCAGGTACATGTCGAGCTTCAGCGTGTTGTGGTGGGTCTTGAAGGGTTCGGCCGTCGCGCCGCCATAGACCGAATGCAGCATCGGCGTCTCGACCTCCAGGAAGTTCTCGTCCTCCATGAAGCGGCGGATGCCGGAGATGATCTTCGAACGCTGACGGAAGCGGAGCTTGGACTCCTCGTTCGTCATGATGTCGAGATGGCGCTTGCGGTAGCGGGTCTCGATATCCGACAGGCCATGCCATTTTTCGGGCATTGGCAGCAGCGACTTGGTGAGCATGGTGATTTCCTTGGCGTTCACCGTCAGCTCGCCGCGCTTGGTGCGCCGCACCTCGCCGGTCACCCCGATGATGTCGCCGATATCGATCATCGGCAACAGCGCGCGGGCCTCTTCCGGCGTAGTATCCTTGTGGGAGAAGATCTGCACCTTGCCGCCTGCATCGCGGATGTCCATGAACATGCCGGAATTGCGCGAGGAGTAGACGCGCCCCGCCACGGTGACGATATCGCCGGTTTCCGTGTCCGGCTCGACGCCGGCATATCTTTCGGCCAGTTCCGCGTTCGAGATCGTCCGGTGGAAATGGGCGGGATAGACATCGCCGATCTGCTCGCGAAGCAGCTTGAGCTTCTGGGCGCGCACCTGCGTGGCGTCGGAGGAGAGGGCGGTTTCGGTATTCGTGTCGGTCATCGTGTTTCGCCTTAAAGGGCAGCAAGCGCCTCAGTTCACCCCCCTCTGTCACTTCGTGACATCTCCCCCTCGAGGGGGAGATTGTTGGGAATATGCCGCTCTACCACTTGCCGATCTCCCCCCTTGAGGGGGAGATGCCCGGCAGGGCAGAGGGGGGTATCTTCATATTCTTTCCTTCAGGAATGAAGGCATCTGATCCTCAATTCCCGCTTCCCACCATCGAAGCCATCACGGTCGCTGCGACTTTCAGTCTCTGGCGCACGACCGAGCGGCCGAGCAGCGCCA
Organism: Rhizobium sp. YS-1r; assembly: GCF_000757525.1. NCBI lineage: Bacteria > Pseudomonadati > Pseudomonadota > Alphaproteobacteria > Hyphomicrobiales > Rhizobiaceae > Rhizobium > Rhizobium sp. YS-1r. Next base: position 28,400 of record NZ_JPYQ01000047.1, read on the forward strand.
TCGAGTCGAACAGCGGCAGCGAGCGGGACGAACCCGACATGGCGACGAAGAGCGGCGGCGTGACGACGCGCAGCTTCTTGGCCAACTTGTCGGAAACGGCGCGCAGCTCGGCGTCGATCGTCTCAACGTTCCATTCCATGAGCTTTTCGAGATCGGCCTGAACGGTATTGAGGATCTCCAGCGTCTCGGCCGGGCTGGTCTTCAGGCCGGCGAAGGAGGCAGGCGTCAAGCCGACGTCATTCGAAAGCAGGAAGCCTGCGAGCTGTGGCAGTTCGCCGAGCTTGGAAATGCGGCTCTGCGACAGTTTCAGGCCTTCCGTCAGGCGGTTGTTCTCCGACGCCCATTCGAGCGTGCGGGCAACGAAATCCTCCGGCGAAAGCTTTTCGCGGAGCCAGCGGCCGTTCAGCCAGTCGAGCTTCTGGATGTCGAAGATCGCGCCGGCCTTGGAGAGATTGTCCGGATCGAACTTTTCGCAGAGCTCGTCCATGGTCAGCAGTTCCTCGCCCTCGGCGATCTGGATGAAGAACAGGCCAAGGAAGTTCATCAGCGCTTCCGGCAGGTAGCCGAGCGCGGAATAGTAGGAGATCGACGTCGGGTTCTTGCGCTTCGACAGCTTCGACTTGTCGGCATTGCGCATCAAGGACAGGTGCATGAAGACCGGCTGTTCCCACTCGAAATAGCGGTAGAGCAGGATGTGCTTCGGCACCGAGGCCAGCCATTCCTCGCCGCGTGCCACATGGGTGATCTTCATCAGATGGTCGTCGATGACATTCGCCATGTGATAGGTCGGCATGCCATCGCCCTTGATCAGCACCTGCATGTCGACCGAGTCCCACGGGATGGACACATCGCCATAGACGCCGTCATGGAAATCGCAGGAGCCTTCGGTCGGGATCTTCATGCGGATGACCGAGCTTTCGCCCGCCGCCATCTTGGACGTGACTTCCTCGGCCGTCAGGTGGAGGCAGAGACCATCGTATTTCGGCGGCTTGCCGGCGGCGCGCTGCGCTTCGCGCATCTGCTCCAGCCGCTCGGGCGTGCAGAAGCAGCGGAAGGCATGGCCCTTGTCCAGGAGTTCCTGGGCATAGGGCTGGTACATTTCCTTGCGGTCGGACTGGCGGTAGGGGCCATAGGGGCCGCCGACATCCGGGCCTTCGGCCCAGGTCAGCCCCGTCCATTTCAGCGCGTCCAGCACCTTCTGTTCGAATTCCGGCGTGGAACGGGTGGCGTCGGTATCCTCGATGCGCAGGATGAATTCGCCGCCCATCTTTTTGGCGAAAAGATAGTTGAACAGGGCGATATAGACGGTGCCGACATGCGGTTCGCCGGTAGGCGAGGGGGCAATACGGACGCGGGGGCCATGTGTGTTCATGAATAATGCTCGATTTCTAGCGCCTGTCATGCGAGGCGCGGACCTGCTTTTGCCTATGCGGGATTTGTGGCAGGCCTTAGCGCATATTCAATCGCAGGCGTCAAGGTTTTTGGCCGCATATCCGCGCAACCCTACCTTACCGGCCAGATATAGAGCAGCGCCGGGACACTCACGAGCACGATGATAAACGACAACGGCAGGCCGAGGCGCGGGTAATCAGAGAACTTGTAGCCGCCGGGGCCGAAGACAAGCGTATTGCATTGATGGCCGACGGGGGTCAGGAAATCCGAGCCGGCGCCAATTGCCACAGCCATGAGAAAGGCTTCCGGCTTGAAGCCGAGATTGGTGGCGAAACTGACGGCGATCGGCCCCATGACGAGGACGGTTGCGGCATTGTTGAGGAAGGGCGTCACGGCCATGGCGGTGACAAGGATCAGCGCGAGCGCGCCCCAGGCGGGCAGATTCGTCGCGACATCGCCCAACCAGCCTGCAATCAGCGCGCTGCCCCCGGTGCTCCGAAGCGAATCCGACACCGGGATCAGCGCCGCGAGCATGACGAGGATCGGTCCGTCGACCGCCTTGTAGATATCGGCAAGCGGGATTGCCCGGAAGACGACCATGCCAAGTGCCGCGGCAAAGAAGGCGACCGGTACCGGCGCAATACCGACCGCCGTCGTCGCCATCGCAAGCGCGAGGATGATGAGCGGAACGTAGGCGCGCCGATGCGTGCCGAGCAGCACCTCGCGCTGGGCGAGCGGCAGAAGCGAGAAATCCTGCAACACCCCCGGCAGGTTCCTGCGGCTTCCCTGCAGCACCAGCACGTCGCCTGCCATCAGCGTGAGATCGCCGAGCCGTTCCTTCAGCCGTTCGCCGCGCCGGCTGACGGCCAGAAGGTTGACGCCGCGCGTGTAGGAAAGCGCAAGTTCCTTGGCGGAGAGCCCCCGGAGCGGCGATTCCTGCGAGATAATCGCCTCCACGGAGATCACGTCGGGCTGGGCCTGCCCCTTTTCTCGCAGCGGCTTGCCGGAAAGTTGCAGTCTGCCTGCCGAGACGATGCGATCGAGCGCCTTCGACGGGCCTTCCAGAAGCGCCACGTCGCCTTCGCGCATCACGAGATCGGGGAAGGGTGACATGCGGGCCGGGCCGCGCAGCACGGCTGTCGCGATCACCTCGCCATCGCCGAGCTTCAAGAGTTCGCTCATGGGTTTGTCCAGGACGGAGGATTGCGCTGTTACCGACACTTCCGACGTATAGTTGGTAATCTCGACCGCTTCCTCGATGGAATTGTTCTGCTTCGTCCGACTCGGCACCAGCCAGTGGAAAAAGAGCAGAAAGGTAATGCCGACAATGGTGAGGATTGCGCCCATCGGCGTGAAATCGAACATGGTGAAGGGCGTTCCGGTGAGCTCGCTCCTCAGCCGCGACACGACGATGTTGGGAGACGTGCCGATCTGCGTCATCAGGCCGCCAAGCAAGGCGGCAAAGGCCATGGGCATCAGGTATTTGGACGGCGAGGCGCCGGATTTGCGCGCAAACTGAAAGGCTACCGGCATCATGATCGCCAGTGCTCCGATGTTCTTGATGAAGGCGGAAAGCACAGCCACCACGATCATCAGAAGCGCAAGCTGGGTGGGCAGCGTGTTGAGGTTCGGGAAGAATTTCTTGATGGCGGTATCGACGATCCCCGAGCGGGCCACACCTGCACTGACAACCAACGCGCTGCCGACGATGACGACGATGTCGTCGGAAAAGCCGGAAAAAGCCTTGTCGACCGGCACGATGCCGAGCGTGACTGCCAGCACGAGGGCGCAGCAGGCAACCACGTCATAGCGAAAGCGATCCCAGATGAAGACCGCCATCATGATGGCGATGACGGTAAAGGCGAGAATCTGGTCGGTTGTCATGGGCTCCGGCGGCTCTGAGGCTGAACGACGGATGAGCATCCGCCGAAAAAGAAGAATTGACGCTTTCGGGTGGCGTATCAATCCCACCGACCGGTTAAAGTTCCGCCGGGCAATGTCTGTCCACTGGACAAGCATGACTGTTGGAATAGTTTGTGTCCGCCTACTGCTTTGTCAATTTCAGGGAGATTTGCCGATGAGCGCCGTTCTGGATATTCCGGTCAAGCTGGCGGACGGCCGCCAGACGACGCTGTCCGAATATAAGGGCAAGGTCATGCTGGTCGTCAATGTCGCCTCCAAATGCGGGCTCACCAAGCAATACGAAGGTCTCGAAAAGCTCTATGAGGACAAGCGCCAGCACGGGTTCGTCATCGCCGCCTTTCCGGCCAACAATTTCAAGGGCCAGGAACCGGGTACGGATACAGAGATCGTCGAGTTCTGCACGCTCACCTACGACGTCAAATTCCCGATCTTCTCGAAGATCTCGGTGAAGGGCGAGGACAAGCATCCGCTCTACAAGGAACTGACCGGTTCGGGCGTGGCGACGACCGGGGATGGTCCGATGAAGGAGCGCCTGCGCGGTTATGGCATGGAGGTTCCCGACGACCAGGAAATCCTCTGGAACTTCGAGAAGTTCCTGATCGACCGCGACGGCAAGATCGTCGCCCGTTTCGCGCCGGATGTGACAGCGGAAGACAGCCGCCTCGTTTCGGCGATCGAGAAGGAACTGGCGAAGGGGTGAGGAGAGCTTCGGCGTTCGCCTCTGCCCTCACCCTGACCTTCTCCCCGCTTTATAGGGAGAAGGTCGCAACAGCGGGATGAGGGGCGGATTTTCCGTCAATGCAGCGTCTGCTGCTCGCCCTTCTTCTTCCGTCTCCCGTTGCGGGCCAGCATGTTCAGCACTTCGACCAGCGCCGAGAAGGCCATGGCGGCGTAAACGTAGCCCTTCGGCACATGGAAGCCCATGCCGTCGGCAATCAGCGTCGTGCCGATCATCAGGAGGAAGGCGAGGGCCAGCATGACGATCGTCGGGTTCTTCTCGATGAAGTTGGCGAGCGGCGTTGCGGCGACCAGCATCACGGTCACGGCGATAACAACGGCGGTCACCATGATCGGCAAATGCTCGGTCATGCCGACGGCGGTAATGATGCTGTCGATCGAGAAGACGAGGTCGAGAAGCAGGATCTGGCCGATAGCAGCCGCGAAGCCCGTGGTTGCCGAGCTTGCGATGAAATCCTCGTTGTGATCGGCCGGATCGACATTGTGGTGGATTTCCTTGGTGGCCTTCCAGACGAGGAAAAGACCGCCGGCGATCAGGATCAGATCCTTCCACGAGAAACCGTGTCCGAAGGCTTCGAAGATCGGGGTGGTCAGCTGGACGATCCAGGCGATGGTGCCGAGCAGCGCGAGCCGCATGATGAGCGCGAGCCCGATACCGATGCGGCGGGCTTTGACGCGATGCTCGGCCGGCAGCTTATTGGTGAGGATGGAGATGAAGATCAGGTTGTCGATGCCGAGCACGACCTCCATGACCACAAGAGTAACGAGCGCTACCCAGGCCGCCGGGTCTGCTACGAGCGCTGCAATGTCCATCCACATCTCCTTTTCTCAATCTCAGGGCGTAATTGCCCGACCGATTTAAGAAGTGGAAACGCAAAGACAAGAGGAGGTTGTGCAACAACCACCTGAAATCAGGCGTGTTCTACCGTTTTCGCCTTCACTGACGTGTCATGGGCGCCATAGGCCGCCATGAACACCCGGATCGCGCCCCTGACGACGTGATCCAGTTCTTCCCGCGGCGGCACGTCGTCGATATCGCCAAACAGGCGGAACTTGAAGAAGGTGCCGCTCGTCATGTCGATGAACTGGCGAGCTGCCAGATCGGTATCTTCGGCCTTCAGGTTGCCGAGCGCCACATGACGCTTGATGAAGTCGTCCAGAACCGTCCGCACGTTCACCGAGGGGGAATTGAAGAAATGCCGACAGAGGCTCGGCATCCGGTCGGCGACACCGATTACGGTGCGCATCGCATTGATCACCTGAGGCGAGGTGATATGCGCGGCGAAGCTCACGCCGAAATGATAAAGTCCGTCCTCGACCTCCTCGCTGCCTTCAAGAATGTCGCGCATCCTCGTGGTGATACGCTCGCGCTCGCGCGCGACCATTGCGGTGAAGAGATGTTCCTTGTTCTGGAAATAGACGTAGATCGTTCCCTTCGAGACACCGGCCTCGCGGGTAATGTCGTTCATGCTTGCCGCATCGAAGCCGAGCTTCATGAAGACGGCCTTCGCGCCATCGATGATCTGTTCCCGTTTCGCCGGGTCCTCGCCCGCCGCGAAACGCCCGGCCGGGCCCGGATCGGATATTGCCAGCTTCCCTGTCTGTTTGGACATTTTAATGCCTTCTTTAACCTTTTCGAACCGAGTGGTTCGATTGCTCTTGATATGTGCCATGGAAAGGTCTATGTCAAGCTCACTGAACCGAACGGTTCGATGAAAGACTGCACTCCCAAGACGGTAATAGAAAAATGACGGTCTCCCAAAACGCCGGCGCACTGCGCGCCGTGACGACGGACAATGCGGGTCCTGCCGAAGCCAAAGCGCGCGAGGAGAATCCTGCTGCAGAAAAGCCTGCCGCGGCGGAAACGATCCCGGCGCCGGCAGATCAGAAGGCGCCCGCAAAGAAGAAGCGCGGTTTCCTGCTGCCGATCATCGGGCTTGCTCTTCTGGGCGGCGCAGCCTGGTATGGTTATGACTGGTGGACCGATGGCCGCTTCCTCGTTTCGACCGATGACGCTTATGTGGAAGGCGATATCGCCGTCATTTCTCCCAAGGTATCAGGTTACGTTGCCAAGGTGAATGTCGTCGAAAACCAGTCCGTCAAAGCGGGCGATCCGCTTGTGACACTTGACGACGGCGATTACAGGCTGGCGCTCGAAAAGGCCGCAGCAGCCGTCGAATCCGCCAATCTCGCGATATCGCGCATCGATGCGCAGATCGTTGGCGGCAAGGCGGCGATCGAGCAGGCCAAGGCCCAGCAGGGCGCGCTTGAAGCGGCCGTTCGCGGTGCCGAAATAACCCAGAAGCGCCAGGCGGAACTGGCCGCAAAATCCGTGGGTACGACCGCCGACCTCGACAATGCAGAGGTCGCGCTCGAAAAGGCCCGTGCCGATCTGGTCGCCGGTCAGGCGGCCGTTGCTTCCGCGGAGGCCAATCTCGGCCTCTTGCAGGCACAGCGCAAGGAAGCGGTCAACGATGTCCGTGCCGAGGAGATTGCCCGCGACCAGGCCCAGCGCGATCTGGATTTCACGGTCCTGAAGGCGCCTTACGATGGTGTCATCGGCAATCTCGCCGTCCAGACGGGCGATCTGGTCACCGCCGGCAAGCGGCTGGCCTCTCTGGTGCCGCTTACCGAGCTTTATATCGATGCGAATTTCAAGGAAACCCAGATCGGCCACCTGAAGCCGGGTTCCAAGGTCCGCGTGCATATAGATGCCTTCGACGACCACACCGTTACGGGTACGGTCGTTTCCATCGCGCCTGCTTCCGGTTCGGTCTTCTCCCTGCTTCCGCCTGAAAACGCCACGGGCAATTTCACCAAGGTCGTGCAGCGCGTGCCGGTGCGGATCTCGATCCCGAAGGACGTCCTGGAGCGCGAGCATCTGAGGGCCGGTTTGAGCGTCGTCGTCGACGTCGACACCCGAACGGCTCCCGCCGACAGCAACGCGGTCGCTGCAAAATAAACCTACGGAGAACGGCCATGGCAACAGCAACGGCCGCGGCAGGTGCGATACCCGTCGACCCACCGATGGACAGACGCAAGGTCATCGCCTTCTTCGCGATGGTCTTCGGCATGTTCATGTCGATCCTCGACATCCAGATCGTCTCGGCCTCGCTCGCCGAGATCCAGGCCGGCCTTTCCGCCGGCTCGGACGAAGTCGCCTGGGTGCAGACTTCCTACCTGATCGCCGAAGTGATCATGATCCCGCTGTCGGGGACGCTGGCGCGGATTCTTTCGACGCGCGTGCTTTTCACCATCTGCGCGGGCGGCTTCACGATGGCGAGCGCGCTCTGCGCCACTGCCACCAATATCGAGCAGATGATCGTCTACCGGGCGCTTCAGGGCTTTATCGGCGGCGGCATGATCCCCTCGGTCTTCGCAGCCGCCTTCACCATCTTCCCGCCCTCGAAGCGCAGCATCGTCTCGCCGATCATCGGCCTTGTCGCAACGCTCGCGCCGACGATCGGGCCGACGGTCGGCGGCTATCTGTCGCACGCCTTTTCCTGGCACTGGCTTTTCCTCGTCAACATCATCCCGGGCATCCTCGTGACGGCCGCCGCCTGGAGCCTGATCGACTTCGACAAGCCCCAGATGCAGCTCTGGAAGAAGTTCGACTGGTGGGGGCTTTTCTCCATGGCCGTGTTCCTGGGGTCGCTCGAATACGTGCTCGAGGAGGGTAACAACAAGGACTGGTTCGGCGACGAGCGTATCGTCATCGGCACGGTGATGATCTTCGTCGGCGCCGTGGTGTTCTTCTGGCGCGCCTTCAGGGTCGAGTTCCCGGTCGTGGATCTCAGGGCCTTCAGCAATGCCAACTTCGCCTTCGGTTCGCTTTTCTCCTTCGTGATGGGTGTCGGCCTCTACGGTCTCACCTATCTCTATCCGCTCTATCTGGGACGCATCCGAGGCTATGATTCCCTGATGATCGGCGAGACCATGTTCGTCTCCGGGCTTGCCATGTTCGTCTCCGCGCCGATTGTCGGGCGCCTGACGAACCTCCTCGATCTCAGGGTGATGATGGCGGTCGGCTTTGTCGGCTTCGCCCTCGGCACCTGGCTGATGACGGGAATTACGGAAGACTGGGATTTCTGGGAACTGTTCCTGCCGCAGATCCTGCGCGGGGCCTCGATGATGATGTGCATGGTGCCGATCAACAATATTGCGCTCGGCACACTCGCGCCGCAGCGCATCCAGGGCGCTTCCGGCCTGTTCAACCTGACCCGCAATCTCGGGGGCGCGGTGGGGCTGGCGATTATCAACACCATGCTGACCCAGCGGACGGACGAACACTATGCCCGGCTCTCCGAGCACGTCAATTACGGCAACCCGGCTGCGATGAGCTGGCTCGACAGCGTCGGCGCCAACTACAACTCCTATGGTTTCGACGGCAGCGCGGCTGCCCTGCAGAGGCTTTCCGGAATGATCACCCAGCAGTCCTGGCTCTTGTCCTTCGCGGACGTTTTCCTGCTGCTGACCGTGCTTTTCGGCAGCCTCATCTTCTTCGTCTTCCTGATTGCCAAACCCGCGCGGCCAGCCGGAGCCGGTGGGGGCGGCCACTGATCACAGCCCTCCACCGCCGGAAAGGGGTCGCCGCTTGAAGTGGCGGCCCTTTTTCCTGTCGACCGGTGACCTGGCCCCCTGTCGGAGGGCTGTTTTCCGACACCTTCGGTAAATTCTGATTTACGTACCTCAAAAATTGGGCTACGACCTTCCGCGGAGGAGTTCATGAAGCCCACTGTCCATGACATCGCGAAGAGCGCAGGCGTCAGCCTTGCCACGGTCGATCGCGTGTTGAACGACCGGCCGGGCGTGCGCGCGGTGACCCGCTCGAAGGTGGAAGAGGCGATCGCTGCGCTCGGTTATGTGCGGGATCTTGCGGCCGCGAACCTTGCCAAGGGCCGCACCTATTCCTTCGTCTTCATCCTGCCGGAAAACGACAATTCCTTCATGATCGGCCTGCACGAGGAAGTGCGCGGCGCGATTGCCCGTTCGAGCGCCGAGCGCACGCACATCCGCATCGTCGACGTGCCACCCTTTGATCCGGATGCACTGGTTGACGCGCTCGAAAAGGTGCTGGCAGAAAAGCCGTCCGGAGTCGCCTTCGTCGCCATCGATGCGCCTGAAGTCCGCGCTGCCGTCGGCCGCTTGAAGGAAGCGGGCATACCGACCGTCACGCTTGTCTCGGACCTGCCGGACGCCTCCCGCGATCATTACGCCGGCATCGACAATATCGCCGCCGGCCGTACCGCAGGCAGCCTGATGGGCCGTTTCCTGAGCGGCCCGTTCATGGGTGAGCGAGGGGCGACGGTGGCGGTGCTTGCCGGCTCCATGCTGGTGCGCGACCATCGCGAGCGGCTCGAAGGGTTTTCGTCGGTCATCGGAGAGAGCTATCCGAATGTCCTTATCCTGCCGGTGCTGGAGGGCCGGGACGATCCGGCGCTCGCCGAAACGGTGGTTGCCGATGCGTTGCGCCGTCATGCTGACATCGCTGGCATCTATAGTCTCGGTGCGGGCAATCGAGGCCTCATCCGGGCGGTGCAAAAAGCGGGAATGTCCAGGCGGCCTCTTGTCATCGCCCACGAACTCACCGCCTCGACCCGCGCCGCACTCGCCGAAGGCGTGATCGATGCGGTGCTGAACCAGGATGCGGGCCATGAGGTGCGCAGCGCCATCCGCGTGCTGAAGGCCAAGGCGGATGGCCTGCCGGTGATCGCCGGGCAGGAGCGCATCCGCATCGACATATTCTTGAAAGACAATCTGCCCTGAGAAGCAGAGCATGAAGGAGAAACACCATGTATCTCGGTCTCGATCTCGGCACTTCCGGCGTCAAGGCGATGCTGATCGACGGCGATCAGAGGATCATCGGTTCGGCGAGTGGCGCGCTCGACGTTTCGCGCCCGCATTCCGGCTGGTCGGAGCAGGAGCCTGCCCACTGGATCCGCGCCACGGAGGAAGCCGTCGCCGGCCTCAAGGCGAAGTTCCCGAAGGGACTCGCCGCCGTGAAGGGCATCGGGCTCTCCGGCCAGATGCATGGCGCGACGCTGCTCGATGCGGACGACAAGGTGCTGCGGCCTTGCATCCTCTGGAACGACACGCGCTCCTACGAGGAGGCGGCGATGCTCGACGCCGATTCCCGCTTCCGGCAAATCACCGGCAATATCGTCTTTCCGGGCTTCACCGCGCCGAAACTCGTCTGGGTGCGGAAGCACGAGCCGGAGGTTTTTGCGAAGGTCGCCAAGGTACTGCTGCCGAAGGATTATCTGCGCCTGTGGCTCACCGGGGAGCACATTTCCGAAATGTCGGACTCGGCCGGAACCTCCTGGCTCGATACAGGCGCCCGCAAATGGTCGTCCGAATTGCTCGATGCGACCGGATTGTCCGAGACGCAGATGCCGTCGCTGGTGGAAGGCACGGAACAGGCGGGCAAGCTGCGCGGCGAACTGGCCTCCAAATGGGGCATCACCGGCAATGTTGTGGTGGCCGGCGGGGCGGGGGACAATGCGGCATCCGCCTGCGGCATGGGCACGGTTGCGGAAGGCCGCGCCTTCGTCTCGCTCGGCACGTCCGGCGTGTTGTTCGCGGCCAACGCCTCCTACCTGCCGAAGCCGGAAAGCGCCGTGCACGCCTTCTGCCACGCGCTGCCGAAGACCTGGCACCAGATGGGCGTCATCCTGTCGGCCACCGACGCGCTCAACTGGTATTCGCACATTGCCGGCAGATCTGCTGCCGAACTCACGGAAGAACTGGGCGATAGTCTGAAGGCCCCGACCGGCGTCACCTTCCTGCCCTATCTTTCCGGCGAACGCACACCGCATAACGATGCGGTTATCCGCGGCGCCTTCATCGGCCTTGGACACGAAAGCAGCCGGGCCGTGCTGACCCAGGCGGTGCTGGAAGGCGTCACCTTTGCGATCCGCGACAATCTGGAAGCGCTGAAATCCGCCGGCACATCGATTTCCCGCGTCACGGCGATCGGCGGCGGTTCGCGCTCGCGTTACTGGCTGGCCTCGATCGCGACCTCGCTCGGAATGCCTGTCGATATCCCGGCGGACGGCGATTTCGGCGCGGCCTTCGGTGCCGCCCGGCTCGGTCTCATCGCCGCGACCGGGGCCGATCCGGTGGCGGTCTGCTCGGCGCCGAAGACGGAGGAGACGATCGAGCCCGTTACGGCGCTTTCCGATACCTATGAGGCCGCATACGCGCGTTATCGGGCGGCGTATCCGGCGATCAGGTCGCTGGCGCATTGAACCGGGGTTTGCCCCTCACCCTAACCCTCTCCCCGCCCGCGGGGAGAGGGGACGTGCCCCGCTCACCGTTCGAGGGGGTGGATAGCTCACCGCGCGTCTCCTTCGCCCCGTTTACGGCGAGAAGGTGCCGGCAGGCGGATGAGGGGCAAGCGTCAGATATGAATGAACATTCCCCAAGGAGGACATGACTATGAGCACAGGCTTTTTCGGCGACATTCAGAAGATCAAATACAAAGGCCCGGAGAGCGCCAATCCGCTCGCCTTCCGCCACTACAATCCCGACGAGATCGTCGCGGGCAAGCGCATGGAGGACCACCTGCGCTTTGCCGTCGCCTACTGGCACACCTTCACCTGGCCGGGTGGCGATCCCTTCGGTGGCCAGACATTCCTGCGCCCCTGGTTTTCCGACACGATGGAAGCGGCCAAGATGAAGGCGGACGTCGCCTTCGAATTCTTCCAGCTCCTGGGCAGCCCGTTCTACTGCTTCCACGATGCGGACGTGCGCCCGGAAGGCACGAATTTCGCGGAAAACACGAAGAACCTCAACGAGATCGTCGACTATTTCGAGAAAAAGCAGGCCGAAACCGGTGTGAAGCTTCTCTGGGGCACGGCGAACCTCTTCTCCAATCGGCGCTATATGTCCGGTGCCGCCACCAATCCCGACCCGGACGTCTTCGCCTTCGCCGCGGCGACCGTCAAGACCTGCCTCGACGCCACCAAGCGACTCGGCGGCTCCAACTACGTGCTCTGGGGCGGGCGCGAAGGCTACGAGACCATCCTCAATACCGACTTCACCCGCGAACTCGACCAGATGGGCCGTTTCCTGAATCTTGTGGTCGAATACAAGTACAAGATCGGTTTCGAAGGCACGATTCTCATCGAGCCGAAACCGCAGGAGCCGACCAAGCACCAGTATGACTACGACGTTTCGACCGTCTATGCCTTCCTACAGAAGAACGGATTGGAAAACGAGGTGAAGGTCAATATCGAGCAGGGCCACGCGATCCTTGCCGGCCATTCCTTCGAACATGAGATCGCCATGGCGAACACGTTCGGCATCTTCGGTTCGATCGACATGAACCGCAACGATTATCAGTCCGGCTGGGATACCGACCAGTTCCCGAACAACGTGCCGGAAATGGCGCTCGCCTACTATCACGTCCTTGCGGGCGGCGGCTTCAAGAACGGGGGCACGAATTTCGATGCCAAGCTGCGCCGCCAGTCGCTCGATCCGCAGGACCTGCTGATCGGCCATATCGGCGGCATGGATTGCTGCGCCCGCGGCCTCAAGGCAGCCGCGAAGATGCTGGACGACGGCGCGCTCAAGACCCCGCTCGATGCCCGCTACGAGAAGTGGGAGAGCCCCGAGGCGCAGAAGATGCTGCGCGGCGAATACAAGCTCGACGAGATCGCCGCCATGGTGGAGCGTGAGAACATCAATCCGGAACCGGTTTCCGGCCGCCAGGAATATCTGGAAAACGTCGTCAACCGCTACGTCTGACACAACAAGCTGGGGCCGCTATATGCGGCCCCAGCTTGTTGACGCACCTTCCGGCATGCATGACGTCATTCTTATCTATGCTGGCCGTGTCGATTTGTTAGATTGAGGGGGGCGGGAGCGTACCTTGGTCAATCTTTGGTAGTGAGAAACGGTGGCCGAGCCCGGTAGGCTGCCGTTTCGACTTCTGTCACCCGAACAGTTGATCGGGAGGCCATTGGCGCGGCGATCCCGCAGGATAAGGACGGGCCTCATGACGATAGCATCTTGCATCGTCGGGATCGACGTTTCCAAACAATGGCTGGATTGCTTTCTTCATCCGACTGGCCGACGAAGCCGGTTTTCCAACGACGCGAAAGGGCACGATGCCTTCCTGGCACAGCTGGGCGGACGGCAGGGCTTCTGTGGCCTTGAAGCGACCGGTCGTTACGATCGGGCTCTGTGCCTTCGGCTGCATGAAGCCGGACAGCCCTTCCACCAGGCCAACCCACGCAAGGCGCGTCAGTTTGCCCAGGCCGTCGGTTTCCTGGCCAGGAGCCAGGATCGACCGGGTCGATGCCCACATTCTGGCGCGCTATGGCGTGACGATGGACTTGCCGGCACAGGTGCGACCGGAGCCGGAG